>PLUT01000237.1 GCA_003162875.1 Granulicella sp. | reverse complement strand
CTGACACGATTATCAAGCTCGATCTACATCTCGATCCGGATTCGGCGTGGGCGCTAGCGCAGTTTCTCAAGCGCAGCCGATGGGAACACTTTCTGGCGTGCGCCGTGGATGAGGAGGAGGCACATCAGATCAAGTTCGCTGTCGGCCGGCTCGAGGCTGCGCTGGCTGAGAAGGGCTACGCGCCTCGATGAGACATGCCGAGGATACGCGGACAGATGTTCAAACATCCTGCGGCGATTGTATGGCAGAGAACCCGAAGGTCTTCGTTGTGCAAGATGATCTTTGGTGCTGGCACATCGCTGGCCCTAATCTTCTCTGCCTGCTCTGTGCAGAGAAGTGGTTGGGGCGCCGCTTCACGCCGGGCGATTTCAAACCGATCCCAGCCAATGCCTGGGTCTTCGAGACCTTCAGGGCAGGCACTCAGCCGGGCGTATAGCCTCCCCAAAATCCACTATACATAAGATGCGTTATCGGACTTTACGTGTTTATATTGAATAACTTATATCCAGTTTACAGATCATCGTTATCGGACATAGACACCCAGCGGTACGTCAGGAATTGCCTCGCCGGTCGCGAGCTCATGGGGAGGGTTCCGGGCGGGCGGCTCTTTTGCGGGCCACCTCTGCCGTGATGACCACATCTTCAAGCCAAAAGTGGCTTTCGTCCGCAGGATCGACCGCTATCTGTGCCGCAATGCGATCCCCAGGTTGCAGTTCATCGAGGACCGCTGCGTTCGGAAGGCTGTAGTCCATGGTCATGGCAGCCATGAATCCGGGTACGTCCCCGTGACGCAGGGTAATCTCCTGGGACGAGACGCTCTTGGCCATTACTTCGCCGCTCACTGGAAAGTGCTTTAGCTTGGTTGGCCCTTTGCAGCCAACCAGCAGGGCCAACAATGCAATACATATGAAACTGGCCGATTTCGCTGTTCCGCTTCGGATGAGCTTCATGTTCTCTGTCCTTTCAAGTTCGTCGGGATGAGATCGGCAACGGGCCAGACTTGCTTTCATTCGCGCTCTCCAAGCGGCTCGGCCCGATGCCCGCGTCCAACCGAGACTTGGCGCGGATCCGGCCCGCTCCCCGCAGAGCCCAGGCCAATGTTGTTCCGAGGGGTTTGTGAGGTTTCGCGAGAATGAGATTGCTCAAAACTTGAAGCGGTAACGGACTTCTGCATAGAGCTGGCGTGGGTTGTTGTAGTGGAAGCCGCCGAAGGTCAGGCTGTTATCGAGCAACACACGTGTGTTGCCGACGTTCAGTGCATTCACGGAGACCGTGTACCGCTCGCCAAAGTTCTTGCCCAAAGCAAGGTCTGCTGTGGTATGCGATGGCAGATAAGGCCCGGTATAAGGCGATGGAGCCAACTGGTATCCGTTGGAAAAGCCGGAGCCATAGTACACATTAAACGAGCCGATTATCTGATACGGCAAATTGCCGTTGAAGCCGAAATTCAGCGTATTGCGTTGGTCGTGGTCGAGTGCCGAGTACCCCGGAGGCGGAACGCATGCAGAAGGATCATCCGGCGAATAGCAGACCAGGCCCCCTGTGATGCCGCCGATCTGTTGCGCGATCTGGTTCGAGTAGGAAAGATGGGCTTGCCCGTAGCGCCACAAGTGCGGAGAACGCAAAGTCAGTTCCCACGCCTGCACCAAGGCTCCCTGAACGGTGATCGGGATAAAGATGCTGGACTCGCCAATGTTGTTATGGTCGAGGAAGTTCTGCGCCTCGGTCTGGAAGGTGTCGGCATCCAGGAGCCAGCCGTGAAAGGGAATCTGCACACCGAACTGGTGCTCCTCATTCCGCTCGCCCTTGAGCGGAACATAGCTGTCCTGGTTGTTCTGGGCAAAGCTCAACGCCGGCCCCGTGATACTGGTCAGCGGTGGCGGCTGGTAGAAGTGTCCATAGAAGCCACGGAAGACCCAATTCAGCTTTGGAATCTGCACGGCGATACCGACACGCGGGTAAATGGCGTTCTCGGTAATGGCCCCCTGAAAGTGCGTCTGCCGCTCGCCTGCGATCAAGGTCAACCAACTGGCGGGCTTGTAGTTGTCCTCGACGAATAACTCCTCAACACCGGCGAGGATAATCGGGTTCACCGTGAAGGGAGGATTGCTGTCGTCGTTGAATACCGCCCCGAAGAGGTCGTTCTCGTGCTGCGCGTAGCCATATACGCCACCCGAGATTTGGTTCTTTGCGATGACGGTGGAGATTGACGCCTGGAGCCCGGTGTACAAGCCGGTCTCATCGGCAGTGGTCGCTGCTGGTAGGTCGTTGGGGTTCGACTGATAGTCCGCGCGGTTGAAGTGGTAAAAAGGCGAAACCTGCAAGACCGTCTCTGGACTGAATGTATGCAGCCAGGTGAAGGCTGCGTAGCTGTCCGTCTCGTGCTCGCCGTCGCGGAGGCCACTGGAGTCATAGAGCTGGTTCTCCCAGTCGTTGGAATTGGGATCGTAAGGAATCTGATAGTAGTCGGTCCGCAACTGGCCCACCAGACGAAGCTGGTTCGCGGAGTCGTGATTGTAAAGCAGCGTGGCGAACCCACCATACCCATTTTCGGCATCATGGACAGGCTGCGAAATCGAGGGCTGCAAGCCGTAGTCGCTTCGGTTGCCATTGAGGCTCGTAAACCAGGCAAACTTCTCAGTGTGATTGCCGAGGCTGAGTTGGTCGTTGGTTTGGAAGAAGTTGCCTGCCGTCACAACCAGCTCGCCCTCGCGGTTCCGCTCGAACCCTGTGCGTGGCACCACGTTGAACATGCCGTACGTCCGGTCGCCGAGATCGGCACTGTAGCTGCCCCGCTCCACTTCCAGCGTGTCAATGTCCTTGGGGTCGATCTGCGGCCCAATATTGCTGGCAATATTTGTGTCCGGGATGAACACGCCATCGATGAGCCAGCTCAGCTCATGACCGCCCCGCATGTGCAGCATGTCGTGGGTCATGTATGCGCCTGGGACGTAATCGGTGATCATCGCTAGACTATTAGTCCGGTCGGCCCCCGGGGTGTTCGCAATGTCAGTCCGGTCGATTAGTGTCTCGGGCGTGACTGAGTCGACATTAGTTGACTCCGCCGTGGTCTGCACGATGACCGACTGCTTCACGGTGGCAATCAATAGCTGAAAGTGCAATGTGATGGTCGAATCACTATTGACCGTAACCGTCTGCTGAAAATCAGCGAAACCCGAGTCCCTGACCGTGACAACGTAGTCGCCCAGCGGAACGGCGGGTATCACAAATACCCCGTCCCGATCCGATACGGCTGAAAAAGTCAGATCGGAGTGCCCTGCGCGAAGCGTAATGCTCGCGCCACCGACAGGCCTGTGCTGCGGGTCATGAACCACTCCGTGAACCTGCCCAAAGACATTGGCACGCGCCTGCACTGTCCCAATCAAGGCCACTACCAATACACCAATCGACCATGAGATTCTGCGCATAGGAGTCTCCTCGCCGCACCCGCGACGACAGCAAAGGCCAGCCGCCGAACCTGATACAAGTTCGCAACCAGCTCCGAAAGGTAAATTGACGTTTGCTGTTAGAGAAGAACTACTGGAGGTCCGCGCTTATGCCGTGCGCCTTCGAGCGCAATACGAGCCCAGGCTTCGGTCTGCCGGTGCTGTGCGGGGTGCGAAACCACCTCGGCGAACACCAACCCAGGTTGATCGAAGGCGAGTGTCTGATGAGGAATCGGGCTTATGGCCTTCGGAAACAGGGGGCATTTCGTTGGTACGGTCGTGAAATGCTCTCCGTAAAGGAGCGCCTCCATCTCTTCGACGGACATCATGCAATGGTGCTTCCCATGCCTGCGGCAGCAAGCCGGGAGACGCGACTCTGCATCGCCCCCAAGCGCAAACAGGGGCGAGATCAGCGGAAAGCTGAACAGCATCAGCAGCGTTATGGATATTAGGCGTCGCACCAGGGATTTGAAGATAGTAGCAGTTCTGCGCTCCTGGCGTCTCGTTCGAATGGGTCAGTTTCGGGTTGCCGGCCAACCTCTCACCAGGAACTGACCGAAGCGAAGCTCTATGCTAAGGCCATAATGTTGGCGACGACCCGGGATCGCGTCAATCACCATTACTGATTTGAGGCTCATTGTCGTGAAGGGTCGCAGCAAGCAGACTCAGGACATTGCGCGCGGAGTAGAGTCGGGCAAGCTGTTGCTGATCAACTCCGGCGCGGATCTCAAGGCCCGTGCCACACTCGCGTTGACCACATTATCTCCGGCGTGAATAGAGATGCAGGAATCAGCTTCCCCAGAATAGCCATGCGAAGAGCCAGGAAGAATCGGGCTATGTGATAGCCGTCACGTATACGAATTTCAAAATCGTGTTACTAATGACTCGTTCGCCCCCTTCCAGTCGGTGAAGGATTCTTGTCCGAAGGAGTTCCTGCCTTGTCGCGAATCCCCGTGGTTGCTCTCTGTCTTGCGATGATTGCCAGTGTGCCTGGCAATCTCGCAGCCCAACAGACAGTCTCCATCCGGATCACCGATCAGACCACGGTAAGCGAGCATGTTCTCGACCCGCAGGGTCACCCGGTGGCCACTAGAGATAAGGCCTATCCGTCTCAGTTATCAGGAACTGTCGTTGACACGTCTGGCGCGGTGATTGCCGGAGCTACCGTGCAGGTTCGAAGCGCGAACGGTACTGTACAAGGCACGACACAGACGGGCAGGAACGGCTCCTTCATTGTTTCTGGACTCCCGGCGGGCAAATATCAACTCGTGGTTTCCAATCCCGGTTTTGAAACCAAAGAAATCCTTGTCACCATTGGGACGACCGGGGCGCCGGCCCCGCTGCGCATCTCTCTGGTCGTGGGCGCCGTGAGCACCACCATCAATGTGCAGGGCCGTGAGGATGAACTTGTCGGAATTGCCGAATCCGGCACCCAGGGAACGGTGGGCGCAACGGAAATCCAGGATCGTCCGATTCTTCGTTCGGGTGAAGTTCTGGAGACGGTTCCCGGTCTCATCATCACGCAACACGCCGGCGGTGGCAAGGCCAACCAATACTTCCTTCGCGGCTTCAATCTCGACCACGGCACAGATATCGCCATTTTCCTCGACGACATGCCGCTTAACCTGCCGTCGCACGCGCACGGCGAGGGCTACTCGGACATGAACACCGTCATCCCGGAGTTTGTGCAGCGAGTGGATTTCGAGAAGGGCCCTTATTACGCGAATGTCGGCAACTTTAGCTCGGCTGCAAATGCCCATGTGGAATTCTTCAAGACGCTGCCGGAGAACTTCTTCAAGGTGGAAGGCGGCACGCATACCTATGGGCGGGCCGTTTTCGGCGCATCGCAAAAGCTCGGTTCGGGCAATTTGCTGTACGGCGGAGAAGAGTATTACTATGATGGCCCATGGGTGCATCCGGATGCTTATAACAAAATCAACGGATTGCTAACCTACAGCCAGGGCGACGACACCAATGGCGCCAGCATCACAGCCCACGCTTACCACGGAAAATGGAACTCGAGCGATCAAATCCCCGATGCCGCCCAACCCCTCGTTGGTTTCTTCGGCACGCTGAACCCGTCTGACGGTGGCCACAGCCAGCGTTACAGCTTGCAGGGTGAGTGGCATCACCAAGACGAAAACTCCGAATCGAAAATCATGGCGGTCGTGTGGTATTACGATCTCGATTTGTTTTCCGATTTTACTTACTACCTGGTGGACTACAACAAGGAGGACCAGTTCAACCAGCAGGACAGGCGCTGGGTGGGTTACATAGACGCACACCACACGGTCTTCAGCACATGGTTTGGGCGCAAGATGTCAAATACGTTCGGCGTGCAGTTCCGCAGCGATTGGATCAACAACGGCCTTTACCGGACGGTAAATCGTGCGCGCACAACCAAGACCGATTACTCTGCCACCGGCGCCAGCTTCTTCCCCGTCGGCAGCACTGCCGGTCCCAACTGCATCGATTTGGCTCCGGATACTCCTCTTACCCTTACCGTGATCTTGCCTGCGGGCACCATCAACGGCACCGCTGCCGGCACAGCCGCCGGCACCACCGCCTCTTTCTCTGTTCCCACCGGCTCCCCTTTTGACACCAGCACCTGCCCCACATTGCCGGCCACCACGTCCCGGGATAACTTTACGGACATAATCGGCAGTGCTTTGGTGGAAAACAAAATCCAGTGGGCGAGCAAATTCCGCTCGGTCCTGGCCCTGCGCGGCGACGAAGAGAAGTTCATCGTCACCAGCCTGGCGTACCCGGGCCTGACGAATTTGTCCGACGGCTCCATGGCGATTCCGAATGCGCTCAATTCCGGCACGGCCGAAAAGTTTCTGCCCAGCCCCAAAGCAAGTTTGATCTTTGGACCGTGGGCCAATACCGAGTTCTATTTACAGGGCGGATTCGGTTTTCACTCGAACGACGGGCGTGGCGCAACGC
>PLUT01000042.1 GCA_003162875.1 Granulicella sp. | reverse complement strand
ACTGGATCGCAGCCTCTACGCGTTGGACTCGACCACCATCGATCTCTGCTTGTCGCTGTTTCCCTGGGCGAAGTTTCGCAAGCAGAAGGCTGCCATCAAAATGCACACGCTGCTCGATCTGCATGGGAATATCCCAGTGTTTATCTATGTTTCCGACGGCAAGATGCACGATGTCAACATGCTCGACCGGATCGAACCCGAGGCCGGAGCCTTCTATGTCATGGACCGCGCCTATATCGATTTTGAGCGGCTCTACCAGTTCACGCTCGGCTCTGCCTTCTTCGTGACGCGCAGCAAAAGCAACATCCTGCTCGAACGCCGCACCCACCACCCGGTAGACAGAAGCACGGGCGTGCACTCGGATCAAACGGTGATTCTTACCTCGTTCGAGTCGGCCTCGGCGTACCCAGAGAAGCTGCGCCGCGTCACCTATTGCGATGCCAAAACCGGCAAGCGGCTGAAGTTTTTGACCAACAACTTCACCCTTCCCGCGCTCACCATCGCACAGATCTACAAACAGCGCTGGCAGGTGGAACTGTTCTTCAAATGGATCAAACAGCACTTGCGCATCAAGGCCTTTTCGGCACCAGCGAGAACGCCGTCAAGACCCAAATCTGGATCGCAATCTCGGTTTACGTCCTGGTCGCCATCGTCTGCAAACGACTCCGGCTGGACTCAAGCCTCTACCAAATCCTACAGATTCTGAGTGTTATCCCGTTCGAGAAAACCCCCATTTCACAAGCACTTCAGAGTTACAACGACACATCCGACTTACTCGATATTTCTAGCCAACTGATTCTGTTTGACTTATAGCCGGACAGCAGTGATGCGACTGCTTTCTTATCAAAGGATATGAAGGTTTCCCCGCCTAGCCATGTACCTTCGTACGCAATCACACCATCGGCAAAATCGCCGCCTGCATCGAGAACCGCCAAACCAGCCTCAACCGCTGGCCGGTCCATGGTTATGTTTTTCGTGTCGCGCAATTGGCGGATTGTGGCCGCAATATCGGCCCGCGATACCCCGTAATGGCGGCCGAGAACCCAAACCAACTCGCACAACGCATGTTGGGTTACAACAACGGCTTCGGCCTGCTCCATCGCTCGGATTGCGGTTCGGCTCTGCTTGGCGTCGTCGCCAACCACCGCGCGCAAAAGGACATTCGTATCGGCAATGATTTTCACTCGCCCGCGCCCGCCGCCGCGCCTGCTTCGGCGATAGCGTCGTTCATTTTTTCTACGGTCAGCACCTTGCCATTGGTTTTGCCTTTTAGAAATCCGTGCAGCGTTCGGAACGACGCTTTCTGTTGTCTAGCCCTCAGTGCGGCCCGGCCATTCGGCAGCAAATCTATCTCAATTCTCTCCCCTGGCTTAATGCCAAGGTGTTGCAGCACATCTTTCCGGAACGTAACCTGGCCCCGTGCGGTAACGGTCAAGGTAGTCATGGCGAAATTCTCCCTTGCTAATGCGTATTGTAATGCGCTCTTCCATTACAATCAAACGCGGCTCTGAATCGGTAGAATGGCTTTGGGAAAATGAGCGGCACACGCTTTTGAAGGCATGTGCCGCTCCAGTTTTCACTGCTGATTTAGTCAGGCAAACAGCAGCATCTGCTCCTCATCCACAACGGGCTTGCGGCGTGAGGAGGTCTTGGGGCGCAGAGCATTGAACGCGAGGACGTTTGTCTGCACAGCCGGTGCAACTCCCGGAACCAAAACGGGCACAGGAGGTGGAACCAGGAACGGCTTCGCCTCCTCGGGCAACGGTTCGGATTCGGCCGTGTCTGCGGCTTCCTCCTCCTCGGCGTCGAACGCAAATGCGCTGCTCGGTTCATCGAGTACATCGTTGTCTTCGGCTGGTTGTTCCTCATCGGCCACGACTTGGACTGTAGACTGCGCAAACATCTGCGCACGCTCGTGGGCAAGGTTCGCCCAAACCGCATCGGCTGATTCGCCCACTTTGCCCTCTTCGAGCAACTCGCGAACCATCGATGTGACCATGTCGTCATCTTCTTCGAAGCCGTCGAGGCCTTCTCCGGAGAATTTGCCCTCCATCATCATCGCTACGAGCAATTTCTTGCCCATGAGACGAATCTGATTCTCCTGCACGGTCCCGGTGTACATCAGGAACTTTACCCGAACGTCGTGCTTCTGGCCAATCCGCCAGGAGCGACGGCTTGCCTGCCTCAACGTGAACAGAGAGTACCCGGTCTCGTAGAAGTAGATAGTGGGGAATTCGAGCAAGTCGAGCCCTGTCTCGACGAGCTTGGGATGACAGACGACAACCTGCACACCCTCCGCCAGCCGACCTTCGTACCAGGCCTCGCGCGCGTCGGTCGGAACCGACGACTTGAGGACCGCGGTGCGAAGGCCAGCCTGTTCAAAGACCCACTTCAAGCGTGCCGTTACATCGTGACGCCCCGTGAAGGTTCCAAACACCTGGACACGGCGACCTTGGGCGAGTTCTGCCTGTACGTCATTGAGTAGGGTCTGCTCCTTCGGATACAGCTTGTTCCGATCCAGTTCGGCGGGATCGCATACGTGGACAACCTCGATCGCGCCAGTCTGCTTGTCTTTGATCTTTCCGTAGATTGCGTCAAAGCCAAACGGATGGTCTGGGTAGCAAAGGAGGGTGTTGAGCATGAGGCTGGTGAGGCTGGGGTTACGCGGGTACTCCTCAAGCGCCTTTTTGATCGCTTCGAGAATGTCCGTGTAAGCCGTTGACAACTCGCCGTCCATCTCGACTGGGATCACGCTCTCGTTGTATGCCGGCAGGTTCGCCGCAATATCTTCGAGCGAAACGAACGCGGTGTTCTCCATCAAATACTTGCCGAAGAGCAAAGGGCTGCAGCCCGGCTTGCGCTTGATGGTGACAGACGCTTTGGACGCCTTGGAACATGCGTTGTCGGATGTGAAGCGTTTGACTATCTCCTCACAGACGCCGTAGTTGCCCTGGAAGACGCTACGACCCTCTCCTCCCCACGCAT
>PLUT01000322.1 GCA_003162875.1 Granulicella sp. | reverse complement strand
TCACCTGCTCCGATTAGGATCGGAGTCCAATTCCTGCGGGCTTCATGACGCTCAGATGTTTCGGAAAATGATTGAAATAACGTGACCAGCGTTCTTAGTTCGTCCTGATAGACCGGATCATCGGGGGGGAGCGCAAGTGCATCCTGCTGATCCGAGGTTATCTGCTCCCCAATCCCGACATATTTCTTCTTGTTTAGCCCTGCAATGATTCGGTGACACTCGCGCCGGCAAAACCAGGTTGATGTCAAGAGCCAATGGCGACAGAACTTGTGAAGTCCCGTTGGGGCGTATTGACATGTCAGCCGCGGCGAGGAAGTTCCGCGAGCGCTAGCTGCGTAGAGAGCGTCCACGGTGTGTTGAGACGATTCAATACTGAACTGTCTTAGGACGCTGAGAATGTGAAGAACCAGTCTCTCACGAGGCTCGAGATTGTTAAGATCAGTAGTTCCCAAGTCGATTCGTAGCTTTTGAATGTCTACTACAGACGGCTGCACGAGTCCTTGATTGGAGAGGGAGCGGACGCACCAGAGTATGTTGCGATATGTGACGCATGAGATCAGTTCTTCACACGCTTCGTCGTTCAACGTTACAGTCGGAAAATACTTCTGAATGGCCTGCACATAGAGGCGCTTCTCATTCTCGGTTGGATTTGCGACATCAACAAATTGGAACCCACTGCCGTTAAGTTCATTCCGAAGCCAATCCAGATTGTCTGGCCATGTTGTCAGAATTACATTGATCGAGTCTTCACTTCGACCGCTTGCGCTAGAAAGTCGCGCGAGAAGATCATCCAATGGCTCGCCGAACTCCTCGGTTGCAGTGTCCTGACTTCGATCCTTGTTGCGCCGCAAATCATCAACAACAATGATCTGCTTATGTGGATTGATGTTGCTTATGCTTCCGCGAGAAGGAAGTGTCCTCTCCCAAAGGAGGATGCTGCGATCAGCAGTCGATTGAAGCCTTCTGACAATCTCGGTCGCAACCCGCGACTTGCCAGCCCCTTCAGGACCCACGAGCACAAGTCGATTTGGAATGTGATCAAGAAGGTCGTCCAGTTGCTTCCGGTGTATCCAGGGCTCCACTTCCGGCAGACCGTCTATGACAGCTGTGACACATTGCTGTGCTAAAGCTTTGTAGTCCTTGAGAGTGTTCTTCGCTATGGGCAAGTCATTGAGTGCTTCTCTACGTGCCTTGCGGGCCAGATGAAGCATCACCCAAATGGTCGCGACGGCCGCGATGAACACCAAGAGCGTAACGACGAGCATCAAGAGCGTAAGCGTATCGGAGTGGATCCAAACGCTTGGGTCTGGCGGCGATGAAAGCACGGGACTTGCCTGCGAAGAATTGGTCATATTACGCTCGAAACGAGATTATAGGCGATTCACCGGCCTTTTCTGGATTGACGAGCTTCTCAACAGCCCATGAGCTTCCCGTCAAGATGACGAGAAGTCGGCCAGTGTTCAGCGATCCGAGAACCGCTAGGATGAAGCCGACCTCAACGGCGACACCAAAGCTTCGCCTGAAATAAGGAGCGAAGTTCCCCAGATTACGGAGTTTTGAGCAAGTTCGAATCTCCCGCACATTGAGATTGTTTTCCGCACAGACGACGAATCGCTTGGTGAGCCGTGGTGAGTCACCGAACCATTCTTAGAGGGAGGGGGTACTCCCGCCTCGTTATGCATGGTTGCAAATGTCTTCCGGAACTTGTGCAGTCCCCATTCGCGGCATATGGCCTGAGTTGCGCAACTCTTCCCGTCCTTCGTCAGACACTCGCCGCAGTTCAATCCCGCGCGGAGGGCAAGCTTTTGTAACATGCGGAGAAAGTGTCCATTGGGCTTTCCGTCGCAACCCGGAAAGATGAACATCGAGGTGCTTTCCTTCTTTCTGTTCGCCAGCGCCGCAATCAGTGAGTCAGGGACGGGAACCGACCGCTCTTCCTTGTCCTTTGGCCTGAAGCCCATTTCCGGCTTCGACCGTACGGCAACGACCTTGCCCTTGAAGTCCACGTTCTTCCACGAGCAGAACATCACCTCTTGTTCCCGGAAGCCTGTCCCGAGAAAGAACTGGAAGGTCATTCGTTCCTCGGCGTTGGCAGCGGCAAATAGGGCATGGATCTGATCCGAGTCATAGGCTGCCACTTCGCGCTCGTCGTACTTCGGTTTGTCCTTGGCATCGAGTAGCCCTACGACCTTGTGCGACCGCAGCAGCGTGCCGATCCGCGCGATGTGGTTGTAGATCGTTCGCTGGCCGAGCCCGCGTTCCTGAAGGGCGGCCATGTGATCCAGCAGGTCCTCGCGGGTGATGTTCTGGATGCACTTCCCAGGGAACTGCGCCCCAAACAGGGCGAGCATGTGCTGGGCTGCGGCGATGGTCTTGGGGGCTCGGAACCGACGAACCTCCGCCATGTAGGACTGGATAGCGTCTTCGAGCATGGGACTCGGGCTTGCCATCGACCAGGGCATACCCCGACCGGAGGGTGTGATTTTTGTTCCAGACGGGATCCAGGAAGGCGTAGTGTCCTTCCCGAAGACGGACTCGAATGTAGAGACGAACTTTCAACGTTCTCATCGCAACTCCTGGTAGTGAATACCCAAAGGAGTGCGAGGACGGGCAATATTTTTTTCAGAAACCGCTGCAGAAAGTGTCACACAATGTGTAACACAGCGGTTATTTATTGATTCTAAAGCAACTTAGAGGTACTGGCGGAGAGTGAGGGATTCGAACCCTCGATAGAGTTTTAAAGCCCTATAACGGTTTAGCAAACCGCCGCCTTCAGCCTCTCGGCCAACTCTCCGGCTGGTCCCCGCGACTTCTGAGCGAGCACCGGGACGAACCATGATTATAGAGTAGTCCACGTCTCCGCGCCCTAAAGAAGGTCTGCCCCCGCAGTTTTCTCTGGCTGAAGAACCTCGCTCGCGCACTCGTGCTCGCGCCACGGAGGCGAGGTTCCGCGCGTCTTCATTCGTCCGCCGGGCAGAGCCTGCTGCCGGTTCCACGCATCATGCCGGACTACCTTTGGCCTGCCTGCGCGTCGCTCTCCTGCTTCAGGTAAATTCTCTCTACAGCGGTATTTCCCGGGAGGCGGTCGCCTGCGCAAGGTCAACAGCAAAATGCGGTTGCTTCCGCTTATCGGAGCGACCTATTTCATGGTCGCCGGCGGCCCTTACGGCATTGAGGACATCCTCGGCGATGCGGGCTACGTCCGCGCACTGCTCCTGTTGCTCGTCGTTCCCATCCTTTGGAGCCTGCCCACCGCCCTCATGGTCGGCGAACTGGCCTCCGCCCTGCCCGAAGAGGGTGGCTACTACTGCTGGGTCCGCCGCGCCCTCGGCGGTTTCTGGGGATTTCAGGAGGCTTGGCTCTCGCTCGCCGCCAGCATTTTCGACATGGCCATCTACCCCGTCATCTTCGTCCTCTATCTCTCGCGCGTCGCGCCCAGCCTTACCCTCGGGTATCGCGGCACGCTGTGGGAGCTCGCCGTCGTCCTCGGCTGCGCGGCATGGAACCTCCGCGGCGCGAAGGCGGTCGGCGAGGGCTCTGTCGGCATGTTCGCCGTCTTGCTGGCGCCGTTCGTTGTGATGGTGGCAGCCGGCTTCTGGAAGGGGCTCTTCGCGCCCTCGCCAATCCTCGCCGGAAGCAACATGGCGGCGCACGCCCTCACGTTCGGAGCCCGCCTCCGCCACGGCCTAACCCTGCTGCAGGCGCCGGTGGCTGCGCCGTCGTTTGCTGGCGCCGTCTCGATCACGCTTTGGAACTACATGGGCTGGGACAATGCCTCCACTGTCGCCCAGGAGGTCGAAGCGCCGCAGCGCAACTATCCGCGCGCCATGCTGATCTCCGCGGCCCTGGTCGCCGCAACCTACATCGTGCCCCTTGCCGCCGTCGGTCTCGCCGGAATCCCCGCCGACCAGTTCTCCACCGGCGCGTGGGTTGTCGCAGCGCGTTCCATCGCCGGCCCCGGCGTTTTCGGGACCGCCCTCGTGCTCGCCGTTGTGGCCGGTGGAATGCTCAATGGCACGGGCATGTTCAACGCCCTCATGCTCAGCTATGCGCGGGTTCCCTACGCGCTTGCCAAAGACGGCCTGCTGCCACGTTTCCTCACCCGCACCACGCGCCCCAGCGCCACCCGTGCGCCGGTTCCCTGGGCATCGGTGCTGGTTTGTGGGGTTGCCTGGGCGCTGGCGCTCCGCCTCTCCTTCGAGCGCCTCATCTCCATCGATCTTGTCCTCTATGGCGCGTCGCTCCTGCTCGAGTTTGTCGCCCTGGTCGTGCTCCGCCTGCGCGAGCCCTCCCTGGTTAGGCCCTTTCGCATCCCCGGCGGGGTGACCGTCTCGATACTCGCCGGCGTTGGCCCCGCGCTGCTCATCGCTTTCGCCCTCTACGCCGCCCGCGGCGAGCGCGTCGGCCCGCTTCCCGCCCCGGCTTTCGCCGCCCTGGTCGCCGTTGCCGGTCCGGCAGCCTATCTTGTTGCCCGCCTTGGCGCTTCGCGCCGGCTCCCGGCCAACCATCCCCCGCCCGGATGACCCAGACGAGCGGTTGGCTGCCGGCCCACCCATACCGCGGCTGCGCCCGTGCAATCAGGCCGTTCCCGGCAACCGCTCCCCCCGCGCTCCGATTTCCTGTTATCGGCCCCGTTGAATGGCTACTTCGAGAGCGTAGGGACGCCCAAGCCGCACATTCCCGCCTCGAAGGGAACCGGCCTCAGTGCGTCCCGTTAGACGGAACCCGCCAGAAGAAAAAAAGCCTATCGCAAACGGGTATTTTTAGGTATGCTTCTCTCGTTCCAAATAACAAAGGATTCCCCCAATGAAATGCTTCAGGATTCTTGCCGTAACCGCAGTCGCTGCCGCTAGCAAAAAAAGGCTTGTCGCGAACGCAGACTTTTAGATATGCTTCTCTGGTTCCGAATACCAAAGGATTCCCCGAATGAAACCTTTAAGAATTCTTGCCGTAGCCATCATCGCCGCCGCCAGCATATCCCTGATTGGTTGTGCGGGCCCCGCAGGCTTCAGCTATCAGAACGTCACCGTCACTTTGACACCTACGTGCCAGGACTGTCCGAATGGGATCATCTATAACCCCGCATTTCCCATGCCGACCGTGGTGACCCCGACCTCGTCGCCGGGCGCGCCGGGCGCGCCGTCGCCTGCGGGTAGTGTGCTGTTGGAGCCCAATTCCGGCCCCGGCGGCGTCTTCTTGTTTCAAGCAGACGTTACCAATGCGCCCCCCAACCTTACCTGGGCTCTCTACCCTACGCCCGACCTCGGCGACATCACCGTGCTTCCTTCCGGTAGCGGTTCGATTGAAGGCGGCACAGCCGGCAACGTTTTCTACAGCTATGGCACCATTGTGTCGGCCAGCGGTACCAACGCTTATTTCGCCCTGAACGGCATCCCTGCCTATACTGGCGGCCCTGCGCTGCAGCAGGCGCTTGCCATGGGCATTCCCCAGGGCGATGTGTTGATTACCGCCTCGGTGCCTAGCGATCCGGCAAATCCCTCCTCGGTGGCTACCGCGCGCCAGTTGATTCAGATATTCAATCCCACCGGGAGCCCGTCTCTTCAAATGTTCCCCAGGACCCCAACCAACATCACGGGCCTCACTGACAGCGTTGCGACCGTTCCCCGCGGCACCAGCTTTCAGTTCACCGGGTATGCGGTCGGGGCTCCGCCCTGCACCAGCACTTCCGCCTGCAATGCGATTTACCAAGGCGCACCCCTGAATTCCACTGACAACACGGTCATCTGGTTGGTCGGCAACGCCAACACCACCTTGGGCGGGGTCGGCAACGCCACGATCGGCGGCTTGGTCAACGGCGTCCCTGGTCCGTACGGCACTATTACCCAGACCGGCCTCTATACCGCGCCGTCGGTGATTCCTCTCTCTGGATATCAACCCCTCATCGTGATGGAGTCTCACGCGGTTCCAGCCGTCACACCCCCCGTCGCCTATATCACCATCAACTAGAGCGGGACGACTCTGGACTCCTCTCCGGAACATGCAGCAAGGCCGCCCGTAAAGGCGGCCTTGCTGTTGTTGCGTTCCCCCATCTTCGCTGCCGCTGCTGTTCAAGTCTATAATCAGACCTCATGAAGGCGCATGTATACGTCACATTGAAGCGGTCCGTGCTCGACGCGCAGGGCCAGACCGTGGCCGGCGCCCTGCGCCGCATGGATTTCAAAGGCATCGCCGACGTCCGCCAGGGAAAATACTTCCAGCTCACTCTCGATGGCTCGCTCGCCGCGGACCCTGCCCGCGCGCAAGTCGAAGTCGAGCGCATCGCCCGCGAGGTTCTCACCAACCCCGTCATCGAGGAGTTCACCCTCCGCGTCGAACCCTGATCCCGCAACCCATCTCCTCGCCGCGTCCATCCGCCGCGCCCATCTCTCGCCCCTCGCCCTTCCTCTCGCCCCTCGCCCTCCGCCTGGAGCAGCTCCGCTTTGCCTAAAGTTGTATTCCGCTGCCCCCGTCAGGGGATAACCCGCGCGCTTCCTGGAAGCTACGTTAGAACCATGCACTCGCGGCCATGCCGCCCGCTGCAAGCAACTTACCAGGATTTACGCTGACGCCCCCCTGGATGCTACGCTCGAAGGTTGGGAGACCGAACCGTTGAGCGATTTCAAAGCAGCATCCGATTTACCCGGGGCAGATCGCGTCCAAGCTGAGCCGCTGGCTGGCTTCACCTCACTCGATGGGCAAAATCGAGCGGCGAATCCAGGCGCTGACCCCGAAGGGCTAAATCGGGCGGTGACCACAGCGGACCAGACCGCGTTACCCGCGGTAATCCAACCTGACACGGCTGCCGGGGCCAACGGCAGCCGTTTCGTTCGTGCCTGCCTCCGTCTCCCCGTCGATCGCACTCCCGTCTGGTTTCTCCGCCAGGCCGGCCGCTACATGCCGGAGTACATGGCCGTCCGCCGCCACCACTCCCTGCTCGACATCTGCCGCACGCCGGAGATCGCCGCGGAGGTCACCATCACCGCCGCCGAGCGCCTGGGCGTCGATGCCGCCATCATCTTCGCCGACCTGCTGCTGCCGCTCACCCCCATGGGCCTCGACTTCGAGTTCGTCGCCAACGAAGGCCCCCAGATCCACGCCCCCATCCGCACCGCCGCCCAGGCCCGAGCCCTCCGCACCGACCGGACGCAGGATTTGTTATACGTCGCCCGCGCCATCGAGAAGGTCGCCGCCCACTTCGCCGCAAAAGGGGCGAGCTCCAGTTCAGCTGTAGGCGCGAACGCTTTGAAAGGGACGGGCTTCAGCCCGTCCGTTGCGCCGCTCCCATCAAAAGGGGCTGGTAGCCCGGGACTTCAGCCCCGGGTCTCCCCCGACGGAATCTCTTCCGCGCAAGACCAACTCGGCATCATCGGCTTCTGTGGCGCACCCTTCACCCTCGCCAGCTACATGATCGAAGGCGGCAGCTCCCGCAACTACATCGAAACCAAAAAAATGATGTACGCCTCAACTTCCTCGCTCACCCAACAGAGTTGTCATCCTGAGCGCAGCGCAGCGGAGTCGAAG
>PLUT01000111.1 GCA_003162875.1 Granulicella sp. | reverse complement strand
TAGTCCCTGAACAATGTCTTCACTCGACCGCTTTGCTGTCAACAATAGGATGTACGCATAGGCACCGCCATGCCTACTCCGCACCTCACGACAGACTGCTGATCTATCCAACTGTGGCATCATCCAGTCGATCAATGCAAGGCGAGATCCATCCGGTTCGCATAGAAGATGAGCAGCGTGAGGACCATCCCGAGCCGCAAATACCTCGTACGTGCTTTGTTGGAGTGTTCGCTCCATCATGCGAAGGGAACCTCTCCTTCTCATAGTCCACCTAAGGGGGATGGCAAATGTTCGATAGTGGTACATCTTGAACCCCACTGATGGATGCAGACTTCTTGCAGTACCAATGAGAGGTTTCTAATGGATGTTCATGGCCCAGTTCTTGCAGGGTGGTACTACTACCGAATGGTAGGGGTCTTGCCACTGATCGCGATTGTCTCGGCTTCCGTGACACTCCTCCTTGCCCGGCGGGTTAGAGCCGCCCGCGGTGCATCCCGAGTAACATTTGTGAGCGCCTCGATTGTAGCGCTGGGTTTGGGTATCTGGTTGATGCACGATGTCGCTATGGCGGCGGTAAAGTCGGCCCATTGGGGTCCGACTCACGCCATATCTATATCCGGGCTATCTCTCGCCGCCATTGGAATGGTGACCTTCGTGGTCCTCGGCGTCGCGATTAGCATATGGCAGGCAGACCGACATCATTGGGCAGAGCGAGAGTTGTTGGAAGCGTTCCTGGAACATATTCCGGACAAGGTATATTTCAAGGACCTAGATAGCCGGTTTGTGCGTATTAGCCGGGCCAAGGCCGAGAGTTGCGGATTAAGGGATCCGATGCAGGCCGTCGGCATGAGTGACGCAGACATTTACAGCTCCGAACATGCGGCGCGAGCTCTGGCGGACGAACAGGAAATTATCCGCACCGGACGGGCTATCGCTGGAAAAGAGGAAGAGCAGACCTGGCCTGATGGTCGCAAGACCTGGGCGCGCACGAGCAAAGTACCATTACGGGACCGACGCGGCCAGATCGTCGGCACAATGGGCATCTCACATGACATCACAACGCGTAAACTGGCTGAGATTGAACTCGGAATCAAGGCGGAAGAGTTAGCTCACTCCAACTCCGCCCTGGAGCAACTGGCGTGCGCGGCCGAAGCGGCGAGTCGGACGAAGAGCGAGTTTCTCGCGAACATGAGCCACGAGATTCGTACCCCTTTGAATGGCATCATTGGGATGACCGACCTTACATTGGAGACGGAGTTGACGGCGGAGCAGCGGGATTATCTGGAAACCGTAAAGCTGTCGGCCGACTCGCTCTTGAACGTGATCAACGACATCCTGGATTTCTCAAAGATCGAAGCGGGCAAGGTAGATTTGGAAGCGCTTGAATTCGATTTATACGATTGCGTTGAAGGAGCCTTGAAAAGTCTGGCGTTGCGCGCCGACGACAAGGGAATCGAGCTACTGTGCGACGTCTCTCCGGAGGTTCCCGAGACTCTGATCGGCGATCTCGGACGGCTGCGCCAGATATTGATCAACCTGGTTGGCAACGCGGTGAAGTTCACAATGGAAGGAGAGGTCAGCCTGAGGGTAGAGGTCAGCGCTCTCGAAGACCAAACCGGGTTATTTCATTTCATCATTTCGGACACCGGAATTGGGATCGCCCCTGAGAAGTTGGGCGCGATCTTTGACTCATTCAGCCAGGCCGACACATCGACGACCCGGGAATTCGGTGGCACGGGGCTCGGCCTGACGATTTCCAGGCGCCTGGCTGAGATGATGGGCGGGCGGGTTTGGGTCGAAAGCGAACCTGGCGTCGGCTCGAATTTCCACTTTACGGCAAAGCTGGGGCTCGCGGCGACTCATAAGGCTACGGTTGGAAGTCCGGCTGGTCTGGACACACTTTGCGGAGTAAGGGTGTTGATTGTGGATGACAATCGCACCAATCGGCGGATACTCGAGGGACTGGTAAAGCGATGGGGGATGAACCCCACGTCCGTCGCGGAGGGAGCGAAGGCCCTGGCTGAACTGTCGACTGCACTGGAGGCTGGCATCCCCTACGGTCTGATCCTGACAGACATGCACATGCCAAAGATGGATGGAATCGAGTTTGTGAAGCAGATCAGGCAGAGACCCGAACTCTCCTCCTCGAGGGTTGTGATGCTCACTTCTGGAGGGCAGCGTGGAGATACGGCTCGTTGTGAACAGTTGGGGATTGTGGCGTACCTCTTGAAGCCAGTCCGTCAAGCCGAACTGCGCAATGCGATTGCGACGGCTCTTGGCGGCAGAGAATCCGCAGCAGTTACGTCGATGCTAACCAGGTATTCGATGCGGCAGGCCAATGGGCCGCGACGAGCGCTGGAGATACTGTTGGCCGAAGACAATCCGGTAAACCAGAAACTGGCGGTACGACTCTTAGAGAAGCGCGGCCACCACGTGATGGTGGCCGAGAATGGCAGGGAGGCACTTGACGCCCTGGAGCAGAGACCTTTCGACCTAGTCCTTATGGATGTGCAGATGCCGGAGGTTGATGGACTGGAAGCCACGCGGCGGCTGCGCGCGAGAGAGGGTGACTCAGGACATCGGCAAGCGGTGGTTGCGATGACTGCACTGGTCATGAAGGGCGACCAGGAGAGATGCCTCGCCGCCGGGATGGACGGCTATCTCTCAAAACCGATACGTGCCCAGGAACTGGATGAGATGCTGAACAAGTACATGGACTCGGAGCTCGAGGCGCCAAAGGTGCCCAAGCCAGAGTCCCCTAAGGAAGACTGCGTTTGCACAGTCGAGCTACTGGAACGGATCGACGGCGATCGAAGCTTCCTTGCGGAACTGACTGAGTTGTTTCGTACGGACTATCCCGTACAGATACGCGAAGGGTGGAAGGCGGTGGGCAGTAACGACGCGCCTGGGATGGAACGAGTTGCTCATGCACTGAAGGGCGCCCTGAGGAATCTTGCGGCACCCAGAGCCTCAAGGCTTGCTCAAGAACTTGAGGACATGGGTAAAACTGGCATTACATCGGATGCCGGCTGCAAACTCGCCGAACTGGATAAGGAATTGAGCCGCGTAATCGAGTCGCTTGAACGTATATGTCCGGAGATGGTCCCTTGAAGATTCTCGTTGCCGACGACGACCGGATCTCCCTGCGCCTGATGGAGCGAATGCTGAAGCGCAACGGGTATGACGTATGTACCGCCGAAGATGGACTGCAGGCAGCGAGCATGCTGTGCGCGGAGGGCGGCCCGCGGCTTGCATTGATCGACTGGATGATGCCTGGCCTCGATGGCCCGAGCGTATGTCGCGAGGTGCGAAAGCGACAGGACGGATCATACGTCTACATCATGTTGCTGACATCCAAGCAGTTGAGTGAAGATGTGGTCAACGGTCTCCAGGCGGGCGCAGATGATTACCTTACCAAGCCCTGCAATCCGGCCGAGTTGGAGGCCAGATTGCGTTCCGGTCAGCGAATCCTGAGGCTCGAAGACAATCTAATAAATGCGCGGGAGGAGATGCGCCAAAAGGCCACTCACGACGAGTTGACTACCTTATGGAACCGGAGCGCTATACTCGCCTCGCTGAAGAGCGAAATTAGCCGCTCCGTTAGGGACAATTCGCCGCTGTCTCTCCTGCTGGTAGATATCGACCATTTCAAGAGAGTCAATGATTCCAGCGGGCACTTGGTGGGCGATGAGGTGCTTCGGGAAGTGTCCACGCGACTACTACATGCCGTTCGAGGGCATGATGCTGTCGGTCGCTATGGCGGAGAGGAGTTCCTAATTGTGTTGGGAGGATGTGGTAGTCGCGACGTGAGAGCGCGTTCCGAGCAGGTGCAAAGCCGGATCGGAGAGTTTGCGATTGCGACGGCAGCCGGGCCGACGTCCGTATCGATCAGCGTCGGAGCGATCACCATTGAACACCCCGACGGATTGGCCCCTGTAGAAATCTATTTGAAACAAGTTGACGAGGCGCTGTACCGGGCGAAGGCCGCCGGACGCAACCAAGTTGCTTACTCAAATGATCTCGTCGGTTGTTCGTCCCAACTTATTTCCGTGTTGTCAACAGATGGGCGTGCACCTATACCGATATAGGGGTCAGGGTTTAGGTTTCCACATTTCTAAAGCCGTGAATGGCAGACCTTGTTTCGTAACGGGGCGACCTTGGTTATAGTGTTCGCGTCCTTTGTCCTGTGCCTCGCCAAAGTTGTGCCATGACGGCAGAAGCAGGAGGTAGGAAAGTAGACTGAATGCAGCAGCCTTGCTGCATGGAAGATGGAGGCAGGCCCTCCGGGAGCGGTTACAGGATCAGCCCTCAAACCGCCCGGCGCTGCGTAGGGATAAGCTCCTGGGAAGCTTTTCGAAGCCCTTGTCGCTGAAGGAGCTAAGCGGTTGAACTCCTGAATGGGCTTGGGCTTTGCCTTTCGGCGGACGGGGACGGGCTTTTCCTGGCTGCAGCATAGGCATTCCTCCTCTGTATTTGGCCAGCGGCAACCTTGCGGGCCGCTTGGACGTCGGTTCCCACGCATATCAACTTCGCGGCACCAAGTTACTGAAAGACTTAGTAGATGATCTTTAGACCGAACTGAATGATACGCGGAGTGAAGGTGCTGGTGATCTGACCAGTGTTTGCGTTTAGCGCTCCGCCGGTAATGTTTCCTAGAGGGACTGTGCCACCGGTGCCATAGGTGCCACCTGTCGTGCCCTGGGTTCCACTGATGACTCCGCCGACGTTTCCCGTGCCGGCTGCGGGAAGGTAGAAGTTCGTGTGATTGAAGAGGTTGTAGAACTCGGTGCGGAACTCAACCTTCAGGCTCTCTACCGGCGTATCGAACTTCTTGTTGAGGGCCAAATCGGTCTGGTAGAACGCCGGCGTGCGGCCCGGATTGCGGCTTAGGTTGCCAAAGGGGCTTAGGACATTGCCGGCAGCGTCTTTGATCGGCGGCAACACGATTGCACTCGGGTTGATGTAATTCACGTAGCCCGTGTTTGCAGCGCGGTTTCCGGTGCCCTGAGTGATGGGTTGACCCGGCACATGGTCCGGACGATATTCGGTTGCGCCGCGATATGTGGAACCGACCGGAATCTGAGGCGAGACTTGCTGTGCGCTGTTCGGATTGTAGGTGAGGTTGAAGGGCGTCCCCGCTTGCATGGTATTGATCGCGCTGATCTGCCAGCCGCCAAGTACGCTGTCCACTGCCGGGTTGGCAGCGGAGAGGAACTGGCGTCCGTGGCCAAACGGGAGTTCATACACGAGGCTGGTGACATTGGCAATGGGCAGGTTGTAGTCCGATTGCGAGTAGTCGCCGCGGGTATTGTTGGCGTCTTGCGGCGAAGGCGTATTGGCCTCCAGCGAGGCGCTTGCATTGTCGAGTGAGTGCTCCCACGCAAAGGAGTTCAGCAGGGTAAGGCCGGCGACGAAGCGCTGTTCGTACTTGACCTGAAGCGAATCGAAGTGCGAATAGGCCTCGTTCAGAGCCTCGGTAATATCGGAGGGCCAGTTAGCGTAGGGCCGGGCGAAGCCGAGCGCGGGATTCTTTTGGTTTGCATTGAGGAGCTCTTGCAGTTTGACGCCGTGATTGCCGACGTAGGCGATGTCCAACAATGTGTTCTTTGCGAGGCTTCGTTGGGTGCTGAGGAAGTAGCTTTCGACGTAACTATCTTTGGTGTTCTTGGGAATGTAGGTGATGTTGTCGGTTGCGGAGTTGAAGCTTGTAACCAGGCCACTGGGAAAGCCCTGATCGGCGGTTGCATAGCAGGACGGAGTCGTTGTCCCGGTTGCGATGATTTGTGCGGGAAGCGGCGTAGAGCAGTGATTGGTGGTGGTCGGCGTGATCTGGGTGACCGCGGCAAACTGCGCCTGCGGCGCGTTGATGCCTAAGATGTCTCCCGATCCAGCGCGCGTGTAGTGTGCATAACTTATGCCAAATCCGCCGCGAACTGCAGTCTTCGGGTCGATCGCATAGGCGAAGCCGACACGCGGGCCGAGGTCGGTGTGATCCGGATTGACCAGTGTCTTGCCGTAGGTCCCGCTGTAGGAGACCGGCGTAATGCCGTCGCCGGCAACGGCTCCGGGAGTCGTCGTGAAGACGGTCTGGGATACGGGGTCGAAGTTCGAGATCCGGTTGTAGAGGTCGGCGTAGGGCGAACCGTACTCCCAACGCAGGCCGAGATTGAGCGTGAGGTTGGAGCTGACCTTCCAGTCGTCCTGGGCGTAGATGCTGTGGATGTTCTGGGTCAGATGGGCCTCGTAGAAGTTGGCCAGCGAGTAGGCGCTGGTGGCGCCGAAGAGGAAGTCTGCCCAATAGGTATCGGAGACGGTCGCGGTCCCATTTGGAGCGCCCGGGGCGGTGGATGCGGCGGGGCAGACGTTGGTGGTTCCGGTGACCGGAGTACCCGGAGGGCAGAGGCTGTAGCCGCCGCCGATGGTCCACGAGCCGTAGAGTGGATTGTTATCGTTCACCGCCATCCAGATGTGCTCGAATTCGTAACCGAATTTGAGCGAGTGATTGCCCCTCACCCAGGTGAAGTTGACCTTGGGATCGATCAGCGCCGGATCCTGCCATTGCGGGTTAGTGCTCTGGCGCCCAAACCCGGTGAAACCTGTAATGCCGGTGGATGGCAGGCCACCGGCCACTACTGCATTGCCGGTCGGAAGGCCCGGGATGTAATTGAACGAGGAGTTGCCGATAGAGAGGTTGTACTTGCCGGCTTTGGTGCGATCGAGGCCCAGGCGCGCGTCCAGCACTTTATTGGCTCCGAAGAAATGCGTGTAACCGAGGGCGATCTGCTGGTCGAGGATTCTGATCTTGCCGTTGGTCTGCCCGTCCAGCGGAATAGGAATGGTGGGATAGTTGACGCCATTCTCTTTGCGATCGCTGATGCGCAGAAACGCTGAGCTGTTAGGGTCGATCTGCCAGTCGGCGCGAAGATCGCCTTTGTCGGAGTGGTCGGTGAACGGAACCTGGATCGAGTAGTCGTTCGAGGCCAGACCGCTGCCGGCGGCGCCCGAGGCCGGAAGCGCGCCTGCGACCGGCGCGAAGTCCTGGATGATCTGGAGTGTAAGCGGGTTGATGGCGCTCGTGGGAATTGGGGTGTTTGCCGGGTAGACCGCGCCCGTAACCGGGTTCTTCACGGGGACCACCAGGACGGGGGTGGGAGAAGTTATCGATCCGGTTCCATAGAGTTCGTTCTGTGTGGGCAGCGTGCCCACGCTGAGGGGTTTGAGCACCTGGCGGAAGCCTTCGTAATCGACAAAGAAGAAGAGCTTGTCCTTGACGATCGGCCCGCTGAAATTGAAGCCAAACTGGTTGCGGTTGAAGACGGGCTTCTTGAATGGAGTGGTAATGCCTGAGCCGCCCACGACCAGTGGTTTGAAGAATCCAGTGGCGTTCAGGTCGGTGTTGCGGATGAACTCGTAGAGCGTAGCGTGGAGGCGGTTGGTGCCGTTCTGTGAGGCGACGTTGATGGTGGCGCCGGAAGCGCGGCCATACTCGGCGCTTTCGTTGTTGGTGACCACCTGGAATTGCGCGACGGAGTCCGGCGGCATGGCGATGATCTGGTTGTCGAAGCCCTGGTTGCTCTCGCCGTAGGCGTTGTTGTCGATGCCGTCCAGCATGAAGTTGTTGAACATGCTGCGTTCGCCATTGACGTTGAAGGCACCGGCGCGGAGCAGGGAGCTCACCGAGCTGGTGAGCGCGGCTGTCGGCGCCTGGCGCGATCCGGGGACGAGCGCAAGAAAGTCCGAATAGTTGCGGCTGACCAGCGGGAGGGACTCGCTCTGGTAGTTGGTGATGTTCTGGCCACGCTCGCTGGTCTCGGTTTCGAGCTGAACGGCGACATCGGTGACCTCGACGGTGGTCTCGGTAGAGCCAACCTTAAGCGTCAGGCCGATGTGCTGCACATTGCCGACGGAAACGGTGATGTTCTTGGCCACGGCATCGGAGAAGCCGGGAGCGCTCGCGCCGATGGTATAGACGCCGACGCGGAGCGAGGGTATGTCGTAGTCGCCTGAAGGGCCGGTTTTCGTCTCGGAGACGATCGCGGTGTCGTTGTTGGTGATCTTAACCGCCGCGCTCGGGATCGGCGCACCGCTTGCGTCGCGGATAGTGCCAACCAGACCGCCGTTCTCATACTGAGCGCGGAGCTGGGTAGAGAACACTAGAAACAAAACGGCAACCGCGATACTGCGCGCGAAATCGTAGGTTTTCTGAGTCATAATGCGGAACTTAGGAGTTCGACATTATTGCCCGATGAATCCGAGGTGAATCAATTGTGAAACATCTGGGGCGACAAGGAGCCACCTAGGATGTCCCTGTTTAATCTACGTTCACAAGCGGGAGTTCTTATGGGGTATGTCAAAAGCCGCGCTTGCTCTCTGCTTCTTGCTGGCCGTCTCTCCGGTACTCGCTCAAACGCGCCAACCTGTACTGCTTATCTCGGTCGACGGCCTGCGGCCGGACTACGTCACGCAGGCGGACGAACACCATCTCCGTATCCCAAACCTGCGCCGGATCTTGGCCCAAGGCACGCATGCTGATGGCGTTGTCGGAGTATTCCCGACAGTTACCTACCCTAGCCACACGACGCTTGTAACCGGCGTCTGGCCTGCGGAGCACGGCATTCTGAACAACACAAGGTTCGATCCGGAGCGAAAGCTTTACGGCGCCTGGTATTGGTACGCTGATGAGGTAAAGACGGCCACGTTGTGGTCGGCTGCGCGTGCTGCACGCCTACGCACCGCCAGTGTGTCCTGGCCGGTGACGGTCGATGCCACCCCGATCGACTATCTCATTCCGGAATTCTGGCGTACCGCGTCCCCTAGTGATGCCTTCAATCCCGATGATCGCCTGCTGATGAACGCGGTCTCGCGTCCTGATGGCGAACTCGCTCGCATTGCGGATCGCACAGGCATGCCCTACATGATGGGCAATGACACAACGCTCGATGGTGACGAGGTCCGCACCTGCTACTCGCTCGATATCCTCAAACAGCATCAACCTGAGTTTATGACCATCCACCTCAGCTCGCTCGACGAGGAGGAACATCTCCACGGTCCGTTCAGCAACGAGGCGAACAGCGATCTGGAAGGCCTCGATGGAATGATCGGAAGGCTAGTCGCACAGGAACTGATGAACTTCCCGAGGGCAGTAATCGTCATTGTCTCCGATCACGGATTCGCCAAGGTTGAGCACGCCACCAACCTCTACATAGCCTTTCTCGAAGCCGGTCTGATAAAAGCAGACAAATCGGCCGGTGGTACCCCCGAGGTCACATCCTGGCAAGCGGAGCCCTGGTTAGCTGGGTGCATGGCCGCGATAGTTCTCCACGATCCCGCCGACATCGCTACCCGCGACAACGTGCGTAAGCTGCTCGACGATCTGGCCGCTAATCCACAGAACGGAATCGAGACTGTGCTGGACCACGATGCCGTCACAGCCCTCGGTGGCTTTCCGGACGCGCCTTTTGTCGTCACTCTAAGACCCGGCTATTGTAACGGCGGCGCGCTCTCGGGCCCACTCGTCACAGATACCCAGCAAAAAGGTTCGCACGGTTATAACCCGGCCACCACCCCGGAGATGCGTGCTTCGTTCTTCGCCATAGGCCAGGGTATCGCGCACGGCAAAGACCTTGGTGTCATCGACATGCGTCAGATCGCGCCTACTCTGGCGCGGATACTTGGCGTGTCGTTGCCAGCAGCGAAGCAACCTGTCCTCTCGCTGCACTAGCTGTGCCTCGCCAAAATTACGACCTTGCTGCTGAATAGAAGGGTAGCCGGTTTCGCTTTGGTTTTCCGTGTCAAACTGGCTTTATGCTGCGCCTGCTGAGGCTTCTGTTCGTATCGTTCGTCCGGTCCTTTTGCTCTCGTCGTGACCTTCTCTTGGAAAATCTTGCCTTGCGCCAGCAAATCGACGCTCTAAAGGAGAGACGCCCGCAGCCGAGGTTCAAAGCTCCGGACAAGCTGTTCTGGATGCTCCTGAGTCGGCTGTGGCCGGGATGGAAGCGGGCGCTGGTCCTCGTACAGCCCGAAACCGTTGTTCGCTGGCACCGGGCAGGGTTCAAGTTGTATTGGACGTGGCTCTCGCGGCATCGGAAGCGTGCGGGCAGAAGATGTGTGAGCAGGGAACTGTGCGAGCTGATCTTCCGCATGATGGCCGAAAACCGAACCTGGGGAGCGCCACGCATCCACGGCGAACTGAAGATGCTCGGCAACCCGTTCTGCTGATCATCTGAGGAAAAGTGACAGGAGAAGTGTGCCGCACCTGCGTCTCAGAGTACTCCCGATACTCCTGGCAGCGTTATGGCAGACCAATGGTGAGCATTTTGGGGTTCCCCAAATCAGTGCTGCTTCCAGCCTTCGTCCAGCGAGTATCCAGAAATCTGGCTCGGATGGCATTTTGGCGAGGGACAACTGCGAAGTGTGGCTTCAGGTAGCGAAACTCGACCATATTCTGTTAGACGCTCGCCCCCCGCTTCGCGGCACCAGAGGGTGTGCTGGACGGCTCTGAGCCAAATCCGTCCCGGGGTATCCTATGTGTGGA
>PLUT01000208.1 GCA_003162875.1 Granulicella sp. | reverse complement strand
CTGCCCAGGATGATGATCTTCCTTTTCGCAGACGGCGCCGCTTCATCCTCTTCGTCGTAGCAGCTGTAGAGGTACGGCGTGTAGCTCTCGAACTCTGCCGCACACGTATCCACCAGCTTGAACACCGGCTTGACGTCCAGCTTGGTTCGCAGCTCGCGCACCTGCGCGATGCCCGCCGCGCCCTCCAGCTTCCATTCCGTCGCGAGCCGCTCGTCGGAGATACCCATGCGCTTCGCCGTATGCAGTTCCTCTGCCGTCACCGACTCCGGCCCGACCGCAGCAATTGCCTTGATCTCGTCGGTGATCTGCTTCATCTGGTTGAGGAACCACGGGTCCATTGAGGTCATGCGCGCCACTTCGCGCACGCTCATCCCCTTCTCGAAGGCATAGCGGATGTAGGCCAGTCGCTCCGGGTGCGGCGTAACCAGCCGCTGGGTCAGGCGCCGCGGCTCGATGTCCGCCGGCGTCGCCTTTTTGCCCGTCTCCAGCGACCGCACCGCCTTCATCAAGGCTTCCTTGAAGGTCCTGCCGATCGCCATCACCTCGCCCACCGACTTCATCTGCGGGCCCAGGCCCTCGTCCACGCCGGGAAACTTCTCAAACTGCCATTTTGGAATCTTCACCACCACATAATCGATGGTCGGCTCGAAGCATGCCGGCGTCGCCTTGGTGATGTCGTTCTGGATCTCATCCAGCGTGTAGCCGACCGCCAGCCGCGCCGCAATCTTCGCAATCGGAAATCCCGTCGCCTTCGAAGCCAGCGCCGACGACCGCGACACTCGCGGGTTCATCTCGATAATCGTCATCCGGCCGTTATGCGGATTCACCGCGAACTGCACGTTGCTGCCGCCGGTCTCCACGCCAATCTCGCGGATGCAGGCAATCGCCGCGTCGCGCATCACCTGGTACTCGCGGTCGGTCAGCGTCTGCGCAGGCGCCACGGTAATCGAGTCGCCGGTGTGCACGCCCATGGGGTCGAAGTTCTCAATCGAGCAGATGATGATGACGTTATCCTTCAGGTCCCGGATCACCTCCAGCTCGTACTCCTTCCATCCCAGCACGCTCTCTTCGATCAGGCACTCGTGCACGGGGGACAGGTCCAGGCCGCGCGACAGGATGTCCGTCATCTCCTCGCGGTTGTAGGCAATGCCGCCGCCCGATGCCGCCCAGCGTAAAGCTGGGACGGATGACCACGGGAAAGCCGATCTTGGCTGCAAAGGCCAGGCCGTCGCCGACATTGCGCACCAGTTGAGACTTGGGCATGTCCAACCCAATCCTTGCCATCGCATCCTTGAACAGCAGCCGGTCCTCGGCCTTCTTGATGGCCTCCAGCTTCGCGCCGATCAACTCAACGTTGTACCGCTCCAGCACGCCGGAATCCGCCAACTCCACGGCCAGGTTCAGCGCCGTCTGCCCTCCCACCGTCGGCAGCACGGCAAACACGCCAACACCCCCCTTGAAGGTGTCATCCTGAGCGAAGCGCAGCGGAGTCGAAGGACCTGCGGTTCCCATCATCTCAGTCTCAACCCGGATGATCTCTTCGAGGTATGCGGCCGTCAGCGGCTCCACGTAGGTGCGGTCGGCAAACTCCGGGTCGGTCATGATGGACGCCGGGTTCGAGTTGACCAGCACCACCTCGTNNCCAATCACAATCGGCCCCGAGCCGATCACCAGAATCTTCGCAATGTCATCTCTACGTGGCATTTGTTTTGATTGTGTACTTCCTGCGCAAGCGCATCGTTTTGAACTTGTGCTGCACCTGATTGTTGTGTTTCGCTATAACCTCGTCCAGCAGAATCCTTGGTTCATCTACCGCAGCCGAACGTTCCGCGCTGATGCAATCTTCCTGATATTCACTCGCCGAACGGAGCCATCGCCTGACCCGCTCCAATTTCTTAATTGACTGCATCTCCCAACCTCCGGCTCATCTTTGAAGGGGCGGGGCTTCAGCCCCGCCGCTACGACCCACCGCAAATTCTGGCTCCAAACCCCGACCGAATGCGCCACACACCCACGTCATTGGGCCCTTTGTCTTTCTCTGCTGGCGGCTTGGATTGATCTGGCGAAGTTCTTATTGCTCGCCGATATGCCGCGGTTCAGTTTATGAAGTTTATCGAGCCTCTCCGAAGATAGGATCGCCCAGTTTTCAAGTAGCTTGCGAGCAAAGGGGTCATCAAAGCTGTGCTGATTGAGAATCACTCCGCATAGATTGAAAGACCCTTCAATGTTCAGGATTTGAAGCGAGAATTTTCCATGAGAATTCTGAATACTCCCTCTAACTTGCCAACCAGCATCTAGGATTACGGCACCTTTTGCATCCCGCTTCTCCTCATCGCTACTTGGAGCAAAATGTGCTCTCAATCTCTTTCCGACATCGCCACCCTCCCCCACATAAAAAGGCGTATGCTTCGCGCTCCCGTCGACCTTCTCAGGGAAGATGAAGCGGTATACACCTGGATATGCAAGCTCGCTGGTCAATCGCTTCCTCCCCAGCCGAATCGGTGTTTTCCTGTCCACAGCCCACGCTCTTATTTCGTCCGAAGACAACAATTCCCTCCAAGTTACCTCGCCGGAGAATTGTGTCAGCGTGTTCATTTCTTCCACTCTTCCATCATCTTGCGGAAGTCCCGGAACAGATAATGCGAGTCATGCGGGCCGGGACTGGCTTCGGGATGGTACTGCACGCTGAACATCGGGTCGGTCTTGTGCCGCAGGCCCGCCAGCGTTTGATCGTTGAGATTTGTGTGGGTGCGCTCCACATCCGCCGGCAGCGACTCCGGGTCGACGTTGAAGTTGTGGTTTTGCGCCGTGATCTCCACCTTGCCGGTGCGATGGTTCAGGATGGGGTGGTTGCCGCCGTGGTGTCCGAACTTGAGCTTGTAGGTCTTGCCGCCCAGCGCCAGCCCGAAGATCTGGTGCCCCAGGCAAATCCCGAAGATCGGCTTCTTGCCCTGCAACTTGCGCACCGTCTCGATGGCGTAATCCAGCGGCTCGGGATCGCCCGGCCCGTTGGAGAAGAACACGCCATCCGGGTTCAGCGCCAGCGTCTCCTCGGCGGTTGTCTTCGCCGGAACCACGGTCACGCGGCAATTCTCGCGCGTCAGCATGCGCAGGATGTTGCGCTTGATGCCAAAGTCGTACGCCACCACATGCAGTGGCTCGCCGTCGGTGGCGTCATCCGTGCCCGGCAACAACTCATCGCCCGTCTGATTCTTCGGCTCGCTTGCATCCCACGGGTAGGCCGCCTTGGTGGTCACCACGCTGGCCAGGTCCGTGCCTTCCATCTTGCGAATGGCGCGCGCCCTGGCCACCATTGCCTCGGGGTCCAGGTCCTGACCCGACGCGATCACCCCGCGCATCACGCCGTTGGTCCGCAGATGCCGCACGACGGCGCGCGTATCCACCTCCGAGATCACCGGGATACCGCTTCTTTCCAGAAAATCGTCGGCAACCTCTGTAGAGCGCCAGTTCGAACTCATCTGGGAAAACTCGCGCGTCACCAGCCCTTCGATGTAGGGGCGCACGGCCTCCGAATCGCTCGGCGTAGTTCCATAGTTCCCCACATGCGGATTGGTCAGCACCACGATCTGGCCCGCGTAGGAGGGATCGGTGAAGATCTCCTGGTAGCCGGTCAGCGATGTATTGAAGACAACTTCACCCGCAGCCTCGACCGGCGCGCCGTGGCCCTTGCCGCGAAAGATGCGCCCGTCTTCGAGCGCCAGTATTGCCTGCATTGCCTACTCCTGCGGAATCCGAAAAGGAGTGGATTCAATCGATTCTATCAGCATCCGCCCGCCCCGCCCTAACCCGTCTTGCGGTCAGCTTTTCCACCGTCAAAGCGGGCACGCAAAATGACCCGGCGCGCGGTGGGTCCATTCGGTTGGCGCGGGTTAGCTGCCTTCCTGGGGGCTGCTCAGGTTTCCGCAACGAGTTTGTTCCGCAACTCGCCGATGTGCTGGATCGCAATTACCATCTCCTCGCCCGGCTTCAGCCAGCGCTGGGGATCACGGCCCATGCCCACCCCGGCCGGCGTCCCGGTGCTGATCACGTCGCCGGCCTGCAGCGGCACAATGCCGGAGATGTACTCGATCAGCGCGGGGACCTTGAAGATCATCCGGCTGGTGTTCGAGTCCTGCAGCTTCTCGCCGCCTATGGTCAGGCTGATGTCGAGCGTGTGCGGATCGGCCAACTCGTCCTTGCTGACGATCCACGGCCCCATGGGCGCAAACGTCGGGAAACTCTTGCCCAGCGACCACTGCGTCGTCGCCCGTTGTACGTCGCGGGCGCTCACGTCATTCATGATGGTGTACCCGAAGACATGCTCTTCCCACTTGCCGGCTTTGATCTGGTATCCCGGCTTGCCAATCACCACCGCAAGCTCCGCCTCGTAGTCCACCTTCGCGCTCGCCTTCGGCAACACCACATCGTCATCCAGCCCCACCACCGCGGACGACAGCACCAGGAAAACCGTCGGCACCTTCTGCACCTCGGTCTTCGATTCTGCCGCGTGCTCGGCGTAGTTGACGCCAATGCCAAAGATGCGCGGCGGAGCCGGCACTGGCGCCATCAGCCTGACATTGTCCATGGAAATGACGCGCTTCGAATGCGCCACATCCGCCTGGACGCTTGCAGCCGCTGCCATGAATGCAATCGAATCCTTGAAACCCTCGGCGCTCAGATCGACGATGCCGCGGTCCACGACCAGTCCAGGCCGCGGCCCGTAGTCGCCCTTTTGAAAAGTAACCAGTTTCATGCCAATTTCCTCCACGCCGAACCGTCCGCAAAGCGATATGCCGCCAGCGACTCCGGCTTTAATGTAACGCTGAAACCCGGCTGCGCGGGCAGTTAGTATTGCCCCCGCACAATCCGCGCCGGATCAATAAAATGCTCATGCAGATGATCGACGAACTCGATCACTCAGTCCTCCAGGCTGCACGAGACCCGCAAATAATTGAAGCACGAGAGATGCTGATCTCACTCACGTTGCCGCCCGCTATTGTCCTTTGCCCAGCCGCCGGTAATACTCCGCCACCGCATCTTCGTAACCGGCCGGGACGTTGGGCGGCGTGGCCGTGCGCACCTGCCCCGTCTGCGGCTCATTCGGATCGCTGCGCAGTTGCAGTTCGAGCTTGTCCACATCGTTCAGCATCCTGGTATGCAATTCCTCCACCATGGCCGGATTACCCTTGAATCGCGCAGGATCGAGCTTCTGCATCTCCTGCGCCAGGTCCTGAATCTGCTTCTCCGCCGCAGGATCGCCCTTCGCCATCTGGCGCAACTGGCTCAACTCACCCAGGCCCTGGTCGATCACCCGCTGCGTGTCCGCTTGATTCGCCCCAATCTGCGGCGCGACCGGGCTGCGCGAAGAGTTGTAGGTCTGTCCTCCGGTATCGACGTTATAGTTCGCTACGCCGCTCCCGCCGCCACGCAGCGGACCGTAGGATCCGCCATCGCCCACCGGACCATCCACCCGTGCGCCGCCACGACCACCCTGTCCATTCTGTCCCGCCTGCTGGCCCTGACCCTGGCCCCGCTGGCCCTGACCCGGCTGTCCGCCCTGGCCTCGCTGTGAGCCCTGCTGCCCTTGCTGTTCGGGGCGTCCCTGCGGATTCGCCTGGCCGGGCTGGCCGTTCTGGCCGGGTTGCTGCCCATTCCGCCCGTTGGGCGCGCCTCGTCCCAGGCTCTCAATCTGGCTGCGCAGCCGATCCACGCGATCAAGTGCCGCTATCTGCGTTCCCGCATCCTGACCGCCGCGCGCATTCTGTCCCGAACCCGCCGCCTGCTCTGCCTGCCGCACCTGGTCATCGAGCTTCTTCAGTCCCGTAGCGATCTGGCTCTCCGTCCCATTCGAGTTGGGATTGATCCCATCCCGCAGCCAGTCCGCCGTCCGCTGCACCAGGTTGGTCAAGTCCTGCTGATCCATCCCGTTCAGCGCATCGCGCAGGCTCGCCGCCGCCCCCGGCTGCGTGGGCGCAAGCTCGCGCGCCGTGTCCCGCATCCCTTTTTCCAGCTTTGACAAATCATCCGACATCTTCTGCCGGTCGTTGACGAGGCTCTGGCGTTCTTTTTCCGCCGCGGCAATCTCCGCCGCGCCGGGTGTTCCGCCCGAGTTGCTCTTCTCCTGAATGGCCTCGCCCGCCGCCGCCAGTTTGCGCACTCGATCCGCCTGCGCGCCCTCCTCCTTCGACAGCCGGTCCGCCTCGCGTCCCATCGCATCCAGTCTGCCCGATGCCTGCTGCTTCTGGGCGTTGCCCAGCAGGTCCGTCGCCTCGCGCAACCGGTCGGCGGCCTGCTTCGCCTCCGCCGCGCTCTGCTGAGCGCTCTGCTGCCCACTCACCTTGCCCATTGCCTCATTGGCCGCGCGCAACCGTTCCAGCGCCTGCGTCACTCGCGGATCGGCATTGCCGTCAGCCGTGCCACGCGACGACGCAGACTGGGAGCCTGAAGCCTGACCCGACCTTGACTGTCCCGCTTGCCCCTGCTGCCCTTGCTGCCCCTGTTGTCCTGGTTGGCCATTCGCGGCCTGCTGTCCCTGCTGCTGGCCCTGCATCTGCTCCATGTCGCGCTGCAATTGTTCCGCCTCGCGCCGCAACATCTCCTGCTGCCAGCGATCCTGGAAGTTCTGCGCCGAATTGTTCTGTTTCTGCGCCAGTTCCTCCTGCCGTTTGGCCAGCGCATCGAGCTTGGCCAGCGCGTCGTCCACCTTCTGCTGCTGCTGCTCCGCCGGCGAGGCCGTCTGCGCGGTCTCGTACTGGTTCTTCTCCGTGTCCATCTCCAGGTCGAAGAGGCTTGCCAGATCGCGGCCCGCGCTCCCGCCACCCCCTCCTCCTCCGCCGCCGCCGCCGCGTTGCCCAAACGCCACCTGGATCTGCCGGAAGGTCGACTCGGCCCGCAGCAGCGCCTGCAGCACCTTCTGCTCAATCGGCATTGCGTCCTGCCATTGCATCGCCTTCAGCTTGTCCGCCGCGGGCTGCATCCCCGCCGCGGCCTGCTCCATGTCCTTGTCGAAGCTGTTGAACTCCTCATTTGCCTGCGAGAGGTCGCGGCTCTGCATGCGCGCGCTCAGGGCCCGCGTCTGCTGTTTCAGCGTCGCCTGCGCCTCGGACAGCGTCTTGCCCATCGCCGCCGCCTGCGCCGCAGTCACGCCCTTCGCGTTCACCTGCTTCCAGGTCGCCGCGATCATCTCCTTCTCGCGCCGCGAGATGTCCGTCTGGTTCTGACCTTGGTTACCGCCTCCACCGCCTCCGCCTCCGCCGCTCTGCTGCGATTGGGAAAATTCGCGCTCAAACGGATCCACCTGGATGAAGCTGATGTCTGTCTTGGCCTCAGCGTGATTGTCCTTCGCGGTCGCATACAGGCTCACCACATCGCCCGGCTGCAGCTTGAAGTCTTCCAGGCTCAGCGTGGTGCTGCCGTTTGCTTCCTTCGCTCCGGGCTCTTTCAGGATGTTCACCGTCTGGTCCGGACCGCCGTTCACGGAATAGTGCAGGCTCACGTGAGTGAGTCCAAAATCCGCCCCCGCCTTCACTCCTACGGTCACCTCTTCAATCGGACTCGCGCGATAGTCTCCTGCCGGCCGGTCAATCGCGATGTTTGGAGGATTCGCCTTGCTGGTCGAAATGAAATAGTCCTCCGACAGCCTAACCTGTTGCCCCTCATCCGTCGCCGCCACATGGTAGGCGCCATCCTTCTCCATGGGGATGGTGCCGTGATAGACGCTCCCCTCGCCACCAGTCAGCGTCACCGTCTGTCCGTCGTCCAGCACCAGCATCCCATCCTTCAGCGGACTGGTCATAGCCACGGTCAGTTCCGCATCCGTGCCCTCCAGCGCGCGCAGGTCGCCGGCCTGCTCCTCCGAGACCGTCTTCATCCCCGTCCACTTCGGATAGTGGTACGTCACCTGCATCGCCTTCACCGAAGGCAGGTCCACCACGCGAAACTTGAAGTGCTTCGAGGTCGCGGCTCCCGCCTGCACGTAATACTCCACGTTCTCCGGCAATCCCGCGAACAGAAACTGGAAGCCCGACCCGTCCATCTGCGGCTGCATCGGCACCGCCTCCCACTTGGACGCGCTCGCATAACGCGCAAACAGGCTGACCTTGTTCGTCTCCAGTCCAATCACCTGCGCCGTCACCATCTCATCGCTGTTGCGGCGCACCGCCGCATCTCCCGGCGACACCTTGATCTGATAGATGGGCGGCACATCCTTGCGCGGCCCGGTCCACAGCAGCGAGGCGCCATACCCCAGGAATCCCGGCCGCGCTGCAATCATCCATACCAGCACGCCCGCGCACACCGCGCCCGCGCCCAGCAGGGCCAGCAGTTTGTTCCTCGGCGCCAGCCCCTCCGGCCGCGTCGCGTCAGAATCCGCAATCTTCAACGTGTCCGCCGCCAGCAACTCCAGAAAGACCTCGCTGCCGGCAGGCGCATCCTCCGCCTCGTTCTCCTTCTCTGAGAAAGTGACCAGCCGCTGCTGAAACTCCGGATACGCCGCCTCCGCGCGCCCCACCGAACGCCGCACGCTCAGCCGCCACAGCGGCCATGCCAGCCCCAGGCACACCGCCGCGAGCACCACCAGCAGCAGCGCCAGGCGCGCTGGCGTCAACCCGCCTTCGGGGAAAGCGTACGCATTCAAAATAAGCGCGAGAATTACGGTCGCGGCAAGCGCCGTCGATGCAACCACCGCCGCTCCCCGCAGGCCGGCATCCAGCCGCAGTCTCTGCTGCACTTGCCGGATGTAGAGGTTGAGCTGCTTTCGCTTGCTCATACTGCCTCCCGCTGCGTGCCCAGATAACGGCTGGCCAGGGCTGACTCAGCCAACGCTGCCAACAATACTAAAAGCATAACCCACCACCACGCGTTGGACACGTCATTCGTCGCCTCAGCGGCCGTTTCTGCCGCAGGCTGCGCCGCGCCCGCGCTGCCGCTCCACAGCTTCAGCACATCATCCGGAATCGACTGCAAATCCGACTCCCGGCGGTCGGGATTCACCGCGATCAGCGCATCCCGCCCGTTGGCAAACCGTATCTGGTAAAAACCTGCATGCGATAGTTGGAACGACTGCGCCGCAGCCGCTTCCTTCAGCGACAGCGGCCGCTTCCCGTCCGGCCCGATAATGTCCACGGTCGCGCCGGCCGCCTTGCTCGCAGCCGCCGCAGACTCCTGATTCGCCGGGTTGCGCAGCTGCACAAACGAGTCCACCACGCGCGCTCCGCTTACCCGCTCTTCGCCCGACAGGTATCGCGCCGTCTGGTCCACAAACGCGACAAACGCGGGGTTCAGCGGCAGATCGTTGGTCAGGTTGTCCAACCCCGACGCAAACAGCAGCGCATGGCCCTCGCCCACCTGTTTGTCGATCAGCAGCGGTGTTCCATCCGCCAGCCGCGCCGCCACTCGCGCCTGCCCGGGATCGACGCTCGCGGCATAGAAGAATTTCGTCCCCGCAAACCCGTTCGCGTCTTTCAGTGCCGGATGCGCCGCATCCGCCGCGCCCACTGTCGAGAATCCCTCCTGCTCCAGCGAACCGCGCGCATAGAAGTGCCCGTCCCCGACATTGCCGCCATACACCGGAATATGTTCGCGATGCGAATCCGCCATCCCGGTGACCACCAGCACGCTGCCGCCGTCTTCCACATTGCGCTCCAGAGTGTGCTCCAGAATCGACGGCACCGAGGGAACATCCGACAGCACCACAAACGCATACTTGGCCGGATCGATGTCCGAAGCCTCCTCCGGGGTGATCGGCTGCAACACAAACGACGCCTGGGCCGCAGCCGCCAGCGCCGCGCCAAAATATAGCGGTGACCGCGCATCCGAAGCCTGATGCACAAACAACACTCGCTCCGGATCGGCCCGCTTCACCGCAAAATTGCTCGCATCATCGTTCGGAAATCGGTCCGCGCCGTCAATCCGCACCGCGCACCGGCTCTCGCCGTACGGCACATCCAGCCCCTCGAAAACCACCGTCGCCCGCCCATCCGCCGGAACATCCACTTTTTTCGTCGCCTTCACCTCGCCATTCACCACCAGCGAGACCGTCCGCGTCGCCAAGGGTGTCCCGTGCCCCGCAATCACTGCAATCACCCGCGCCTTCTTGGTGTCCACCAACTGCCCCGGCGCCTGCACGCTCTCCACATTCCAGTTGGCCCAGTTCGCGCCTTGGCCCGTGCCCACGGAATGCAGCACCAGCGCGACGTTTCCCGGCATCACCATATCGGCGAAGTTCCCCGGCATGTTCGATTCCTGCATATCGCTGAACAGATGCAGCTCCATGGGCGTATGCACGGTCTCCGCCATCGCCCGCATCCCGCGTCCCAGCCCGCCGAAGTCGCCATGGCCATCGCCCGGCCCAATACTCTGCACCGCCGCGCGCAACTCGTCCGCGTCCTCCACCGGCTGGGTCAGCAAGCGCATTTGTCCGCCGAGCGCGATCACCTGCGCCTTCTGTCCCGCCGCCTTGCCCGCCAGCACCGACAGCGCCCCGCGCTTCGCCTCATCCAGCCTGGTGCCGGAAGCGCTCCCGCCGGCCGCCGCGTTCATGCTGAACGAATCGTCGATGGCCACCAGCAGCAGCTTGTCGCTGGCCAGCACGGTTTTGTGCCGGAAGAACGGTCGCGCAAACGCCAGCGCCAGCAACAATATCAGCGCCGTCCGCAGCGCAAAGAGCAACAGATAGCGCAGCCTTCGGTGCCGCGTCGAACTTTGTGTCCCCTGTTCGAAAAACATCAGCGAACTCACCGGCCTGGGCACAGTCGTCTGCTTGCGCAGCAGATGCACAAACACCGGCAGCCCCACCGCCAGCATCCCCGCCAGAAACCATGGCGCCAGGAATCCCATCAGGCCCTCCCCGCCACGGCGTGTCCTGCAATGCGTCCAGCCGATTGGCGCAGCGAAAGATACTCAGTCAACGCTCGATCCAGCGGCTTGTCCGTGGTCAACAGGTGGTATCCCATCCCCGCGGTCTGTGTGCGGTCGCGCATTTCTTCCAGGTGCTGGTCCATCTTCGCGCGGTACTGCGTCTTCACGTAATCCGGAATCACCTCGAGTTTCTGGTCCGTCTCCAGGTCCACCAGGATCGCCGGCCCTTTCATCTCCGGATAAATCTCTTTCGGATCGAGGATGTGGAACAGCACTACCTCGCTGCCATGAAACCGCAGCGGCTCGATCGCCCTGACAATCGTCTCCGGCTGCTCGTAGAAATCCGAGATGACAATCACGATTCCGCGCCGGCGGAGAAATTCCTGGAAGTGCTTCAGCGGCTTGGCAAAGTCCGTGCGCGCCGCCGGCTCCGCCTGTTCCAACCCCGCCAGCAGGCGATACAACTGCCCCTGCCGTGTCGATGGCCGGATGTAATTCCGCACTTCGTCGTCAAAAACAATCAGCCCCGCCGGGTCGTGCTGATTATGCAGCGACAGGTAGATCAGCGACGCCGCCAGATAGCGTGCGTAATCCATCTTGTTCACCGCGTGCGATGTGAACTTCATCGAATTGCTCGCATCCAGCAGCAGCGTCAGCTGGCTGTTGGTTTCGCCCCGGTACCACTTCAGATAGCAGCGCTCGGTCCGCGCAAACAGGTTCCAGTCCACATGCCGCAGGTCGTCGCCCGGCGAATATGCGCGATACTCCGCAAACTCCAGGCTGAAGCCGAAGTCCGGCGAACGGTGCAGCCCCGACACAAAGCCGTCCACCACCGTCTTCGCCACCAGGTCCAGGCTGGAGATGCCGTGCAACACCGCCGGATCGAGAAACCGTTGCAGCATCGAAGCTCCCTCGCGAACCGCGTCCCTCTACGAAGCGTCATTCTGACCGGAGGTCAGAATCTCTATATTTGCCTTTGCACCGACAACTGAGAACCGATCACTGACAACTTCCCTCAACTCTCCTTCGGCGGCGGCAGATGCGCGATCAGCCGTGTCAATATCTCGTCCGCATCGATCCGTTCCGACTCCGCGTGGAAGTTCAGCAAGATCCTGTGCCGCAAAACCGGAGTCGCCAGCGCCGTGATGTCGTCGTAGGTCACGTGGTATCGCTTGCGGCTCAGGGCCCGCGCCTTTGCCCCCAGCACAATGAACTGCGCCGCGCGAATGCTTCCCCCGTAGTCCACATACTTCTTCACAAAATCCGGAGCGTTCTCGCTCTTGTGCCGGGTCGCGCGCACCAGGTTCACTACATACTTCGCCAGCGATTCGCCGATCGGCACCCTGCGCACCAGTTGCTGGAACTCCAGCAACTCCTCCGCGTTGGTCACCGCCGTCACCTTTGGATCCTTGTTTGCCGTGGTCAGGTCGACCACCTTCAACTCATCGCTCGCGCTCAGGTAATCCAGCACCGAGTTGAACAAAAAGCGATCCAGTTGCGCCTCCGGCAGCGGGTAAGTCCCCTCCAGCTCAATCGGGTTCTGCGTCGCCAGCACAAAGAACGGCGCCGGCAGCTTGTAGATATGCCCCCGCACCGTGCACGACCGCTCCTGCATCGCCTCCAGCATCGCCGCCTGCGTCTTCGGCGGAGTGCGATTGATCTCGTCAGCCAGCACCACGTTGCCGAAGATCGGCCCCTCCACGAAGGTCCACTTGCGGTGGCCGGTGGTGATGTCCTCCTCGATGATGTCCGTCCCGGTAATATCCGAGGGCATCAGGTCCGGGGTGAACTGGATGCGCCGGAAGGTCAGCCCCAGAGTCTGCGCAATCGTCCGCACCATCAGCGTCTTCGCCGTTCCCGGCATACCCGTAATCAGGCAATGGCCACCCACGAACAGCGCAATCAGTATTTGGTCGAGCACATCGTCCTGCCCGACGATCACCTGCCGCACCTGCGCCAGGATTCCGTCGCGCACCGCCTGGAAGCGCTCAATGCGATGCTGCATCTCCGCCGCGTCTCGGTTCAATCCAGCAATTGCGCCCATACCCACTCCCTCTCTCTTCCTACGTTGGTCTTATCGCTGATAGCTGAAAGCTGAAAGCTGAAAATACAAACGGCTCCTGCCAAAGTCCACGCTGCACCCACCGCGCCAAGCGCCGTCCATCCTCTCAAGGCCCACTCTTGCCCGCCTCAATCTCCAACAACAACTTCTGCGCCAGCTTGAATCCCGGCGCCGCCTCTAGCGAGGCCAGCACACTCTCCTCCGCCTTCGCCTTATCGCCCTCCGCCATATACGCCCGCGCCACATCGAACTCCGCCGACGCCATATCCAGCGGCTTCATCGCCAGCACCGCCTGGTACTCCCGAACCGCGCCTGCGTTGTTGCCCTGTGCCAGCCACAGCCCTCCCAGCTTCCGGTGCAGGTCTTCATCCTCGGGATAGATAAAGTTCAACTGGTCCAGCGTATCCGCGGCCTCCTTCGGATGCCCCAGCTCTTCGTCCAGCGACGCCAGCTTCCGCAGCGTAGCCGGATCCTCGCCACCTCGCCGCTCATACTCCGCGAGCGCATCCGCCGCCGCTTGCTTATTGCCCTTGATCAATTCCGCATTCGCCAGATACTCATACGCATTCGCGTCCTCTACATACTCGGGATACAGCTTGATCACCTCGTTCGCCGCCTTAATGACCCCATCGTCGTCGTTCTTCTCCGACATCCCAATCAGCGCCTTCAACTGCTCGCGCCACGAATCGAAGTTCTTCACCGTCGCGCCAACATTCTTGTCCAGCCACGCCGCGTAGTCCGTATCAAACTGCTCCGGCGACTCACGCAGATTCGCCTCAATCGCCTCCGGCGTGGTCTTCAGCGCCGCAAACGATTGCACCATGCCCAGCACCGCGTCATCGCCCCACTTCTCGCTGATACAGCCGACGATCGTTCCCGCCTGGTAGTAACTCACCAGCACCTGGTCCGGGTATTCCGGGAATATGAATCCCTGATCCATCTTGGTCACCGGCAGCAACTTCTTATCGCGGATGGCCGCAATCACCTCCGGGGTCAGCCGGTTAGCCCACCGTGGATCGGCCTGCCCCTCCTCATGCACTGCCAGACCCTCGGTAAACCAGCGCGGCACGCGATAGTCTGTCGCCGACAAAATAAACACATGACTCATCTCGTGCCACATGGTCGCGCCCCAGTTGAAGTCTCCTGGCTTCCGCCCGGATGGTGAATCCATCGCCACCACATTGCCAAACGTCACTCCCAGCGCACCCAGTCCGGGCATTCCCATGGTGCGCACCGCAAAGTCCTCGTGGTCCGGATACACCTCCAACTGCACCGGCCCGCTCAGCGTCATCTTGTACTTCTTCGAGTAAGTCGCAATCGCCTTGTGTAACTGCTCCTCGAAATATGGCTTCAATAAATCGGCTTCGCTCTTATTGAGCCGAAGAATGGTCGTGCCGTCCCTATAGGTCACAAAGTTCTTGTAACTATCGAGCAGTCTGAGGCTGTTTCTTGTGGCTATATCTTGCTGCCCGTTGTTATAGGCAAGCTCCAGTTGCTGGATCGGCTCGTCCTCCTGCCCCAATCGCATCAGATTGATGCCCAGGTCCGAGTGCGCCCTCCAGTCCCGCGGGTCTGCCTCAATCGCCTTGCGGGCGTACGCGACTGCATCCGGATAGCGCCGGTTCAGCACCAGGTGCCGTGCCACGATTGCATAACCCTCGCCATAGCTCGGATTCACCGCTTTGATCTTCGCCAGCCACGCATCTGCATCCGCATTCTTGTCAGTCAGCAGCGCCGCCGCCGCATGAACCGCCATCGCGTCCAGCGCATCCGGCGCCAGCGCAAGCGCCGCGTCTGCCTCCTTCACTGCCTCGTCGGTATTCTCGTCCTCAAGCGCAAGGTTCGCCATAAACTCATGCGCCTCCGCCGACTTCGGATCGGCGGCAATTGCCTTCGCCGCATACTCCGGGGCCTTCTCGTCGAAGCCGTCGGCACTCAGCATCGCCAGGCCGAGATACGCCTGCGCGTTCCTAGGGTCCTGCGCCAACGAGTCCTTGAACTCAGCCTCCGCATCCGAGGGCTGCGACCGCGCATAGAACAGCATCCCCCAACGCACCTTCCACAACGCCGGACTTTTCAGCTGTGCCACCGCTACCTTGAACTCCTCGTTTGCCTGCTCCCACAACTGCTTGGTCTGCTGCCATGGCGCCTCACTGCCCTCAGCCAGCCCCCAATAACCCTCCGCCATCAGATACGCATCGCCGCTGCGGGTCAGCGCCTCGAAGCAATCTGCCGCGTCCGCGTTCTTCCCATGCAGCCGCAGTTTCTGACACCCCTCCGGCGTGGCCGTCGCCGGCGCAGCCCAGCACGCGCTCGCGCCTGCAAGCGCCGCCAGCAGCATCCCGCATTGCAACATGCCCCTCACTTATCCAGTTCCTCCTGCGTCTTCGCCAGGTCCAGCAACGCGGCCGTCAACTCCTTCTTGTACTCGCCCGGCTCCATCGCCGCTTTCTGGTATTTCAGCGCATCGATCTTCTGCTCCAACTCTTCTTTCTTCGCCATCAGGTCGCGCTTTGCCGGGTCATTCATCGCCGCCTGCGCCGCGCCGATCCGCACCACCGTAAACGTCGCCATCAGCGCGCCCTCACGGCCCTCTGAAGGCGCCGCCCGCACCGCATCGCCCTTGCCGGTGTCCTCGAACATGGCGTGCTCGGTCGCCAGTCGTTTTTGCGACGCATAGAACTCCGCCGTCTTCCGGTCAGCATACGCGTAAGCCTCCAGTGCGCTGATCGAGTCGCTCTTGTCCGTATCCGCGGTCGGGTCCTGCAGCGCCTCCACCCAGTACCGCGCAAACACCGTGGCGTTCTTCTCCGTGCCCGATTTCGTCGCGACAATCACGGCCCGGCCCGGCCGTTCCAGCGCCGCCACTGCGCCGCCGCTGGCGCTGGTGGTATCCACGATCAATTGCCGCTTCGCCGGCACCTTGTCGCACAGCGCAGCCAAGTCTGCCGCGGAAATGTCCGGCCCCACCAGGTTGAACTTGTACTCCACACCGTCGAAGCTGCCGTGCCCGATCAGCGTCAAAACCAGGTCGTCCTCCGGCTTTGCCTCCTGCGCCACCTGCGCAAGCGTCTCCGTCAATCGCACTTTAGTCGATTGTTTGCCCGTCAGCGTCGTAACATGCGCGCCCGCAACGCTCTTGAAGATCTTATCCAGGTCCATCGCGTTTGCCGTAAACCGCTGCTCATAGTCGGGCTCGCCGCCCAGCCCCGCCACGGTCACATAAAACGTCGTCGCCCGCGCAGTCCCAGCCGCCATCACCCACCCCAGCACTAACTGACAACTAACAACTAACAACTGGCAACTGGCCTTTCTCATACCACACCCCACTTCCGTCGCAGCAGCCAGTCCGCCGAGATCAACCCCAGCAACAACAGAAACACCACCGGCATGTCCCACAGCTCCTTCGTATCGCGCACCGAGATGCCCGCCTCCGAGTAGGAAATCTCCTTCGCCAGCCGTCCCAGCTCATCCTGTCCCCAGTACCGCCCGCCGGTCTCGTCGGAAAGCTTCTCCAGCAATTCGCGATTCTGTTCGGTGTGGAAGTTCTCCGCAACTCCATCTTCCCGCCGGAACGCGATCACGTCTTTCCCCAGTTCCGTGGTGCCGCGGTTCGCGGTCACTTCCGCCACGTAACTCCCCGGCGTCTCCGCCGTCCAGTCCATCGCAAACGTCCCCGGAGTATTCGGCACCGGCGTCAGGTCCACCATCGCCGACATTCCCCCCGGCCCAATAACGTGCGCCGACACATGCGCGTCCGCGGCCGGCGTAAACTCCTGGTCCCGCGCCACCACTGTCATCTGCACATGGCCCTCGTCCATCAACGTCTGTTGCGGCATCGCCGCCGCCACCGGCCCCGGCGAGTCCGCCGCCAGCCAGCGCAGCAACTGCTGCCAGAACAGGTCGTGCGAGGGATCGCCCAGCGCAGAACTCATCTGCCATCTCCAGGTGCCGGAGGTCGCCAGCACCGCTGTCTTTCCGCGACCGTAATTCTGCGTCACCAGTAGCGGCATGGTCCGTCCCGCCACCATCTGTGCCAGCACCGTCGCCCCCGGCTTGGGCGCTCCCGGGTCCTGATAGTCGCTCAAGTACGGCAGCTTCCTCCAACGCTCAATGTTGGTCGCGCGGTCGTCTAGAATCCTGGTAATCGGACTCTCCGCGCCCGCCGGCGTCAACAGCACCGTCGCCGGATCGCGATGAAATGTTCCCTTCTCATTGGGCAGAAAGGTCGGAAACAGGTCCGCCAGGCTGGACGACGCCCATCCGCCATCCCCCAAGGCAAATCGCCCGCCCAGAAACAGCAGCCCCCCGCCGCGTTTGTCCACAAACTCCCGCAGCAACTCCTGCTGTACCGGCGTAAAGTACTGCGCCTCCACGCTGCCAATAATGATCGCCTGGTACTTGAACAGATCTTCGGCCTTCACCGGAAACCCATCCGCAAGCTCGCTTGGGTCGGCGATTCCCTGCCGGTAAATCTTGTTCTCTGTCGTCCGCAGCATGGAGACGATCTGCACTCCCTTGTCATCCTCCTCCGCGCGCCGGATAAACTTGAACTCCCACCGCGGCTCGCCCTCCACGTACAGAATTCGCCGCTGCTCCCCGCTCACATCCACCAGCCGCGACACCGCGTTGTTCGCCGCATTCTCCTCCCCCGGCAGCGGCTCCAGCTGGAACCCAATGCTCTTTACCCCCGCGTCTCCCGCGTTGAAGAAGATGGTCTCGCTCGACTCCACCCCATCCCGGTCCAGCGTCACCTGCTTCGACGCCAGCAGCTTGTCTCCATCCTTCACATCCAGGGTTGCCTTCTGCCCGGCGTATCCGCGCTGATGAAAGCTCACCGTGGCCGTCATGCGCGAGTTCGCCATGGCCTTGGCCGCGACCGCCGCATCGTCGATCTCCAGGTCGTGCGCTGCCTTCTCCTTGCCGAAGCCGATCGTATGCACCGGCAGCCTGCGATTGTGCAGCGCGTTGATCGTCTCCACATCGATTCCGCCCGAATTCTCCGCGCCATCGCTCAGCAGCACCACCGCGCCCACCGGCAGGTCGCTGGTCTCCGTCGTCAACTGCCGCAGCCCCGCATTGATGTGCGTCGACCCCGCGCCCGGCCGCGTACCCGCAACCAGCCCGTCGAGCTGCGCCGAGTCTTTCTGGCCGGCCGGCCCATCCAGCCGCGTCAATCCCCCGTCCAGCCGATACACCCGTGTCTGAAACTTCTTCTGCAAGCCCGCAAGCACGCCGTCCTCCAGCGCCTTCACCGCCGCAGCCTCCCGCGTCGTCCTGCCGTCCGCGCCTGCATCGGCAATCGCCATGCTGCGCGAATCGTCCACCAGCACCGCAATGATGTTCTGCTCCGATTTCAGCTCCGCCACGGTAATCGCCGGCTCCCACAACAGCAGCAGCAACAGCATCACCGTCGCCGCTTCCAGCCCCCAGACCGACCATGCCCGACAGTTCCTTACCCGCGGCGCCGCCTCCGGAAGCCGCCGCCAGATCAGCCACGCCAACCCGCCCGCGAAGACCACGATCAGCAGTATTAGCACCCACCCCGGCCACGCGCCGAGAAGGATGAGTTTGCCCTTCGTGAACACCGGAATCGGATACTTAAAGAAGAATTCGAACATGCGAAGGAGGTTCAAGGTCCGCGGTTCAAGGTTCGAGGTGAGGTGTCAGGCTCCAGGTTCAAGCTCGACTGTCAGCCGTAAATGTCTGTCATTCTGAGCGCAGCGAAGAATCCCCGTATTGGCCTTTGCTTCTGCCCTCGCCCTCCCGCCTTAGATCGGTCCAATCGGTGCCAATCGGTGTTAAGCCTTTGCCGTTGCTTTTCCCTCGAACCTTGAACCTCGAACCTGATTCAATGCGTCATGCTGTACATCACATAGTTCAGCCCCACGCGAAACGCCATCGACGCAAACTGTTCCGGGTACGCCGGATCGTCCGCCCACTCCCACGCATCGCCCAGGTGCATGTTGGCGCAAATCGCTACCATCACCCGCCCATGATCGTCCCGAATACCGCGCCACTTCGCCACATAGCCGTCTTGCTCATAGGTCCGCCCGTCGTAAACATAGTGCTCGCCCGGCACCTGGAAGCGGTCGTCCAGGTCATACAGCACATGGAATATCTCGTCCTTGTCCGTCAGGTCTTCTACCGGGTACTTGTTTTGGTCGGGAAAGATCTGCCGCATCCCGGCCATAAAGCTCTCCCATTGCTCGCTGCCGTGGAAGTCGTCCACCATCAGAAAGCCGCCCTTCAGCAGATATTCCCGCATGCGCTTGGCCTGTTCGTCGGTAAACGTCCAGGTCTGCGCCTGCACGGCATAGACAAACGGATAATTGAAGATGTCGTCGTTGTCCGGGCTTACCACCTGCTCCATCGACCGCCCCTGGATCCGCGTCAACCGGTTCAGCGCGATCAGGAACTGCCGGTCGGCCTTGGGATAATCCCGTTGCCAGGTGGCGAATCGGCCATATCCGCGGCCGCCGCCGAAGCCGCCGCCGCCGAACCCGCCATATCCGCCGCCGCCCATCGCCGTGTTATAGGCCAGCCGCGACCACGCAAATTCAGCCTTCTCCTGCCCCTGCGGGTTGATCTGGCCCCAGTCCGCCACCCGTTGAAACGCGAACAGGCCAGTCGCCAGCCCCAGCACCACCACCGTAACCAAAGCGGACTGAACCAGGAGCTTCATCGGAGTGAACCCTCCCTAAGCCGGAGCATACCAGAACTTAACTCGCCTTCCCCGGGCACCGGGCGGCCCTTGTTCTCTTCCCTCGGTGCGGAGTCAGATTTTGCTTGTCTCTATAGACGATGCCGCCGTCCACTAGTTGCATCAGTGCATTTTCGGACCGAGGATGCTCGAGCTGTGAGCATAAAGCTGTTCAGCTTAGAGCTCGAGACTCATTGTTTCGATTCGCCAGCCCAGAGCGGCTCCCTGCGCTACATTCGCGTTGGAGGCTCTTGATCTCAGGAGGAAGCCATCCCCTCTGGTTTGAAAGACCTTCCGCCGCCATGAGACGATGAGCCCTGTAATCGACGCTCGACGCGGCATCGCGACACCTGCTCCGTCGAACACTCAGGACTTCACTGTGCAGGGACCCCCGTGAACCGCCGCGACCTCCTCAAACTCGGCCCACTCGCCCTGGCTGCCGCGGCCTCGCGCCCGGCTTCCTCGCAGATGGTGATGCTTCCCGGCGCAACCCCTGACCAGTCCGCCCAAGCCGCTCAGTCCGACCAGTCCGCCCAGCCCTCCACCATCGGGTCCGACATCACTCTCCGCATCGCGCCCGTCACCGTCGAACTCGCTCCCGATCGCATTCTCTCCACCATCGGCTACAACGGCACATCGCCCGGCCCGGTCCTGCGCATGAAGGAAGGAAAGCCCGTCTCCGTCAACGTCATCAACTCGACCGACACCCCCGAATTCGTCCATTGGCACGGCTTCCTCATTCCGACCGACGTCGACGGGGTCGAAGAAGAAAACACGCCCGCGGTCCCGCCTCACGGAAGCCGCCGCTACCAGTTCACACCCACGCCTTCGGGCTCGCGCTGGTACCACTCCCACGCCATGGCCATGGCCGACCTGCACAAGGGCACCTACACGGGCCAGTTCGGTTTCGCCTACGTCGAGCCCGCCGCCGACCCCGGCAATTACGACCAGGAACTCTTCCTCGCCCTCCGCGACTGGGAGCCCTTCTTCACCACCCAGATGGTCGACATGGACGAGGACAACGATCCCAACGCCCCGCAGCCTGAGCGCCCGGCCGTCCTGAACACTGCGCCCAACGGCCTGGAGGTCACCTCCACCACTTACTCCATCAACGACAAAGCCCTTGGCGCCGGCGAACCCATCCGCGTCTCCGCCGGCCAGCGAGTGCTCTTCCACTTCCTGAACGCCTCGGCCATCGAGAACCGCCGCATCTCCCTCGGCGGCCACAAGTTTCAGGTCATCGCCCTGGACGGCAACCCCGTCCCCAACCCTGCCCTAGTCGAAGCCCTCTTCCTCGGCGCAGGCGAGCGCATCTGCGCCATCGTCGAGATGAACAATCCCGGCAATTGGATCCTTGGCGAGCCGACAGACCTCATCCGCAACGCCGGCCTCGGCGTCCTGGTCGAATACGCCAGCCAGCACAAGCAGCCGCAGTGGATCAAACCCGCATCCCTCCTCTGGGACTACACCTTCTTCGGCCGCGCACCCAAGCCCGACAGCGTCAGCGCCTCGGACGACCCCGTGGCACCCGCCCAAAATATCGACATGATCTTCGAGAAGGTTCCCGGCGGCGGCGCCGGCAAGTTCAACACCTTCCTCGTCAACGGCAAATCCTACCCGAACGCCAACGACGGGTTCGTCCTGCACCAGGGCCAGCGCTACCGCCTCACCTTCCGCAACCGCACCGACGACGCCCATCCCCTGCATCTCCACCGCCACCTGTGGGAACTCGTCGATATCAACGGCAAGCTCACCTCGGGCGTCATCAAGGACACGGTGGTCGTCCCCCTGTATGGCCGCGCTGCCGTCGAGTTCACCGCCAACCAGCCCGGCCTGGCCCTCTTCCACTGCCACATCCAGGCCCACATGGACTACGGCTTCAAAGCCCTCTTCCGCTACGCCTAACCCGCCCCGCTTTCCGGCCCTGTCATTCCGCCCCGGCGTCTCACGTTGAGGCCCGGGGCAAATGAAGTTGCCGAAATCCCGTTTTTCGACAGGTACGCACTTCAGACGATAAACTTCAACAATGTTGGAAAGCTTAACCGACCGGGACCGGTTCACGTGGTGGTTTCCTCTATGGGCGGCAGGATGCGCTGTTATCACATTCTTCCCGCTCACGATCTCAAGCTCGGACGACGCAGTTATGCTTTATGTCTTTGTCACTGTTCCAGTTGTCAGTTTTGTCCTGCTCCGAATCGCCTTTCGACGGAAAGGAGGTCAGCGTCTCGCAGCCGTATCGATGTTCATTGTGTTCGTCGTTTTCACCGCGATATTGTTTACAAGGTTCACCGACATTCGGAATGCCAGCCGCTGGCTGACTTACGCGAGGGTTTACAAGGCGGAAGTTCTGTCTGGCTCTGAACCTGGGGGCGGACAATTAAGACATGCCGAATTGGAAGGATGGGGCTTTCCTGGAGCTGGCGATACGGTCGTGTACGTTGTCTTCGACCCGATGGAGTCCCTTGCAGCACCCTCGAAGACGCGCGCGAGTGGCAGATTCACCGGCTTGCCTTGCGACATTTTTCGTATCCAGCGACTGGAGAACAGTTGGTACGCCGTACAGTTTTACACCGGGACTGACTGGGATAATTGGGCTGACTGCGACAACCTCACGAAAACCCCTTTTCGGTAACTTCGGTCCTTCACGCCAGACTGAG
>PLUT01000317.1 GCA_003162875.1 Granulicella sp. | reverse complement strand
ACGACATCTTTTGGCACTGGAAACTGGTTACTAGATAACTAATTAGTTACTAGGCGGAGAGAGAAGTCTCAGCGACCGGTTCCGCGGCTGAAGTGGTGGGTTCAGCAACTGGTTCCGCGGCTGAGGCGGTGGCAGGTTCAGCAACTGGTTCCGCAACTGGTTGGGCGGCAGGTGCGGTAACTGGTTCCGCAACGGGTGTGGCGAGCGGTTCAGGGACAGGCGCGGCATAGAGTTTTGCGACGCGGTCGGAGAGCAGGGCTCCATTGCCGACCCAGTAGTCGATGCGGTCGCGCTTGAGGGTGAGCGAGGCGGGGGTGGTGCGCGGGTTGTAGGTGCCGACGACTTCGACGGAACGGCCGTTGCGGGCGCGATCCTTCTCGATGACAACGACGCGGTAGTGGGGCTGCTTGGGGGCGCCAACGCGCGCCAGACGGATCATCAACACTTAGGGAATCCTCTCAAAAAAAGCGATGTGTTTGGGCGAAGAGATGAAATCGAGCGATCTACCGTTGAAGGCAGGGACTAGCGGAGAAAATGGCGGGACCCAAGCTCACACAACCCAACACCTAAGTATGGCGGAGTCCGCGGGATTTTGCAATGCGGGATGGACAGGCTGCGGCGAATGCCCGAACGCTGCCATGCCGCCCCGTGGCGGCGGCGGCATGACGATGGGCACATGATGCTCCGCTTGACCCCAAGTGGTAGAACGATAATCCCGCGCAGACGGCAAGACTGTGATTTCTGTCACATCAGTTGCGCGGGCGAAGGATCACTTCTCGTCGCGCAGCAGGGCGGCGGCGGCCCACAGGACGGGTGCCTGGCCGTGCAGGTTTCCGGTCTCGCGCTTGCGGTCGAGGTAGTACTGCATGTTGTCGAGCTTGCCGGTTCCGGTGCAGACCTGGGTGACGTCGTGGTTCTGGTCGACGTAGCCGGTGACGGCGATCCATCCTCGGCGTGCGGCGGGCGCGTAGGTGGCGGCGTCCAGCCAGCCGTGCTTGACGCCGGTGATGAGCGCGAAACTGAACATGGCGGAGCTGGAGGATTCCGGCCAGGCCTCGGGGTGGTCGATGAGCTGGCGCCACATTCCGTCCGCGCCCTGGTACTTGAGCAGAGCGGCCATCATCAGCTTGTAGCCGGACATGATGCGCGGGCGGTCGTGATGGCCGGCGGGGAGCGTGCGCAGCATCTCCGCCATGCCGGCGGCAAACCAGCCGTCGCCGCGACCCCAGAAGTACTTCACGTCGGGCGCGTGGAAGAAGAGCCCGTTGGGCTGCTGCAAGCGGTCCAGATAGACGACCATCTCGTGCGCATCGCGGTCAAGATATTTGCGGTCGCCGGTGGCGCGGTACGCCTCCAACTGCAGCATGGTGAGCATATACATGTCGTCGACCCAGAGGCGGGTCTCGGGCGAGAGACCGTCCTTCACCAGCGCGTCGTGCACATCCTGCGGCAACTCGGCCGGGGAGTTGGCAGCCAGCGGCCCCCACTGACGGTCGGCCCACCCTTGGCCGACTTCGAGATACTTCGGGTCATAGATGGGCAGGCCCTTGGTCTGGATGGCGATTTGCAGTGGAACGACACCGAAGATGGAATCATCGACGTGATGACGCTGCGGCGTAAGGCTGGCCTGGGGACCGCCCGGCATCAACGGCGCAAACTTCGCAATCAGCGCATCGCGCAGCGTGTCGTCATGGGTGAGCTGCGCGAAGGTCAACGCGCCATACCAGGTGCACACCTCGGGATAGCCGATAACGACCATCCTTCTGGGCGTAGTGGAGGGATAGGCAACGGTCTGCCCCAGAGGATTCGTGACAAAGTGCTCGGCGAGCGCCTTGCCGACCACGTCCGGTGACACGCCGCTCGGCCACACGGTAAGGTCGCCGGGCGTGGGCGGGACGACCGCCTGATAGGGCTGCGGAGCGCTGCTCGGAGGCTGTTTGCCGGCTGCCGGAGTGGGCGCGGAGGAAGGTGGAGGCGGCGGGGCGGTCTGGGCAGCAAGCATGGCGGCTAGCGGCGAGGCGGCGCAGAGAATTGCGAACGAACGACGATTCATGGATTTCACCTTGGCGATGGACTACGGTGCGTGAGACTGACCAGTGTACGCGGTGGCTGTACGGTTGAACAGCCCCCGGCCATCACCCTTCAAGTTACTTGACAGCACCAATTCTGTGGGAAACTATCAACTACTACCCACGCCGCGGGCCTGCGGATCAAGAGAGTTGAACGAGGGCATCCCGTGGAAGCTGAGGTTCTGATTGTGGGCGCGGGGCCGGTGGGACTCACCCTGGCGGTGGAACTCGCGCGCTATGGCGTTACGGTCCGGATCGTGGACAAGGCGGCGCAGCGCAGCGACAAGTCGAAGGCATTGGCGGTGTGGAGCAGGACGCTGGAACTGCTGGACCGGTCGGGATGCGCCGCAACCCTGGTGGCCGCGGGGAAGCAGGTGGCGGCAGCCAACATTGTGGCTGGCGGAAAGACCATCGGACGAGTCGAGCTGGGTGGAGTGAAATCTCCGCATCCGTATGCGCTGATGCTGCCCCAGAGCGAAACCGAGCGGCTGCTGGAAGCGCACCTGAATGGGTTGGGTGTCCAAGTGGAGCGCGGCCTGAAACTGGTCCGCTTTACCGACCGAGCAGACAGCGTGACGGCGACCTTGCGCCATTACGACGGAAGCGAGGAGAAGATCCAGAGCCAGTGGCTGGTGGGATGCGACGGCGCGCACAGCGCGGTGCGGGACGGGATGAGGATGGTGTTCACGGGAGACACTCCGCCGTGCACCTGGGTCCTGGCCGAGGTGCGGTTGCAAGGGCTGCGCAACCCCGGCGAGATCGAAGTGGGGTGGCACGCAGACGGCATGCTGGCGATCTTCCCCATTGCGGGCGAGCGTTACCAGGTGATTGCAGACATGGGCCCGTCACAAACGGCCGAAGGGCAACCCGATCCGGCCTTGAGCGACGTGCAGGCGCTGCTGGACAAGCGTGGGCGCGGAGGGGTCAGGGCATCCGAGCCGGGCTGGCTAACCAAATTTCGCGTCAACGAGCGCAAGGTGGAGAACTACCGCCGGGGCCACGTCTTTCTCGCGGGCGATGCGGCCCACGTCTACAGCCCGGCGGGCGCCCAGGGAATGAACACCGGGATGCAGGACGCATTCAATCTGGCGTGGAAACTGGCACTGGTGTGCCGCGGCATCTGCCAAGAAGAGCCTTTGCTGGACGGCTACAGCAGCGAGCGCAGCGAGGTCGGCGAGCAGGTGTTGAAGACCACCGGCCGCATTGCGTCACTCGCGCTGGTGCACGGAGATTTGAAACAGACGATGCGAAACTACATTGCCTCGCTGGTGTTCGGGTTCTCTCCTGCCCGCAGCGCGATGGCAGACACGATCAGCGAGGTCTCCATCGAGTATCCGCACAGCCCGATGAACGTCCAGGGCTCGAAGTTCTTCCAGCATCCGGCAGCCGGAGAGCGCGTGCCGATGCGCGAGGGTGAAGCGCCGATCGGCGCGGGGGACAGACCCAGGTTCGTTCTGTGCGCCGACATTTCAGAGGTGACAGCCCGAAGCGCGGCCGCCGTCCTGGTGGGGCTATACGGGCAGTTGGCGGAGGAGACGGTGCGCGCGCCGTTCGGCGAAGGCGGCATGTGGCTGGTGCGGCCGGACGGGTACGTCGCATTGGTGACGCGCGCAGGCGAATGGGACGATGTGGCAGCGTATCTGGATCGGCTTGCCCGACGCAGGTGACAGGCAGGCGACCTCGCGGGAGACAGCGCGGGGCCTACTTGTGCCAGTGCATGGGCCAGTTGAGATACTTGCCGGCGGCTTCGTGGATAGGCGCGGCGGTGGTGGAGAAGCTGGCGGCGACG
>PLUT01000090.1:40233-50816 GCA_003162875.1 Granulicella sp. | reverse complement strand
AGGCCGCTGCTACTCCGAAAAGGCGGCAACGCGGGTCTTTCAGCAGCCTGTGAAGCCGCGATGATTATGCGGCTTTTACGGCACGGATAAATCCGTGCCCTTAACGAAAAAGCACTTTTTCAGCTGAGGACAGCGGCTACTTCTTTGCCGGCGGCGCGGGCGGCCTGCCGCCCACTTTCAGGGGCAGTTCCAGCGTGCCTACCTTGTTCGACGTGCGGTCCAGCACGCCGACGCGGACGAACAGTTGTCCTGGCGGCAGGTCGATCTGCTGGGAGAGCCGGATCGGCGCTTTATCGTTCAAGTCCTGCTGATAGGTGCTGCCGTTCAGCGTCGTCCTCACGATCTGGCTCAGCCCGGTCAACAGCTTGTCGTTGGTGTCGTAGACCGCGATGTCGAAGTCGAGCGCGGCCTTGTGCGTCTGGTTCGGGCCATTGGCAAAAACGATCTGCTGTGCCGGCACCACGTAATCGAAGGCGTAGCGCACCAGGCGCCGCCCTTGCAGGCTCGGATTGAGCGTCCCCAGCACCTTCACCCCAGCGAGCGAAGGCTGCTCGCCGGGGACCCCGACCTGCGGATCGCCCGGCTTGGGCGCTACTTTGCTGGGCGCGACGCCTACGTTGAACAGAATGTCCTGCGAAGTGGGAAAGCCGCGGCTCATCGGGGCCTTCATGTTGCCGCCATACGCGGGCGGCGGGGTCATGGTGAGCGTCAATCCGGGCGGCAATTTATCCTTGGCCAGATTGTCAGAGTAATAGCCCTTGCGGAAAACCACGGTAACGCCCGGCCGATCCACCTTGACGCTGATCTTGTGATACGCCCCATTGGTTTTTTGGTCGGGCGGAACGTAGGCGATGGAGTAGTAGTTGGCTCCATTGTCGAGCGCCTTCAGCACCGAGGTCGCCAGGTCGTTGGTCTCGGAGTAGGCCACGCCGCCGGTCGCCTCTGCCACCATCTGCTCGGATAGCTGCCGCTCGCCCAGCACGTCCACGCCCAGCGCGTCGACCGGATACAGGGATACCTGCGCCGCCGTCAGCTGGTCGTATGCGTACTTCAATTCGGTCGAGTAGTCGGGCAGGCACGGCGGCTCTTCGTTGGGATCGGTGATGTTCGGGATGCCTACGGTGAACCAGATGAGGTTCTTCCTGCCCTTGATCCCCGCGGACGAAACGGCAATCCGGTCCAGCGCCTCCAACACCATCCGGTTGCGGTTGTTCGATTGCACACAATCCCGGTCGCCGTTGCCATCCAGATCGTAGGGCGTGGCCTGGATGGCCGCCGTCAGCAGCGCCTGGTCCGCGGTAAAGCTCTGCAGGATGCGCAGGTTGTTGGTCATGGAGAGCAGTGCGACGCGCGTCCCTTCCGGCATGTTCTGGACGGCCTGCACGGCTGCCTGCTTGACCAACTGCTGCACCCTGGTGGACGCCGACAACTGATGCAGATTCGTACTGTCTACCGGCGCCTGGTTGGCAAAGTCGAGCAGCAGGATATTGACGGCACTGCTGGGAGCGGCCGGCTGGAGATTGGTGTAGACGTTGGGCGGCATCTCCCGCATGGGCACCACCGGCCTGGTTCCCACCTCCTCGAAGTTCCGGATTGGCTGCGGCTTGCCGTCTTCAAAGATGGTGAAGTCCGATTGCTTCAGGCCGTAGACAGGTTCGCCGTCTGCGTCGGTTGCGGTCACGTCCACCACGGTCATCCGCGAATACACCTGCAGCGTCGTGGTCCCGGGGGAGTCCTGCTGCGCCGCCGAGGCGGATCTGGCCCACACCCACGCCACTGCCATTGCAATTGCGCCAGTTACCGCCAACGTTGTCCGCCATCGCATTCGAGAGACCCTCTGCAGAGTTCTACACCGTTTGATTAGACTCCACTCGCCAGTAGATTCATTTCCACGCGCCCGCGCAATGGCGCCGATTCTTCGCCGTAGGCAAGGCAACCGATTTGCCGCCGGACGCATCGGCGGTCCGTCGCCCTACCGCCAAACCGTCGATCTTCAATAAGCGGTCCGGCCAGCCGCCCATCTTCGATACAATGATCCAGATGGCAGAACAAGAAGCAGGCAAGCCCGCGCAGATTTCGACGGCAGCAGCGGCCATGCCGGAAGCCTGGCGCAGGACAGAACTCGCGCGGCATCCAGAGCGCCCCTATCCGATGGACTTCATCGAAGCACTTTTCACCGATTTCAGCGAGATACACGGCGACCGCCGCTTTGGCGACGATGCGGCGATGATGTGCGGCATGGCGCTGTTTCACGGCCGCCCGGTGATGGTCATCGGCAACCTGAAGGGACGCACGCTGAAGGAGCGCCTGGCGCGCAGATTCGGCCAGCCCGATCCCGAGGGCTATCGCAAGGCTTTGCGGACGATGAAGATAGCGGAGAAATTCGGCCACCCCGTCTTCACCTTCCTCGACCTGGCCGGAGCCAACCCCGGCATCGGCGCGGAGGAGCGAGGCCAGGGCGAGGCGATTGCGCGCAACCTGATCGAAATGGCCCGGCTGCGCGTCCCCACCATCGCCACCGTCACCGGCGAAGGCGGATCGGGGGGTGCGTTGGCGCTGGCGGTCGCCGATCGCGTTCTGATGCTCGAAAACGCCATCTACACCGTCATCTCGCCTGAAGGTTGCGCGTCGATCATGTGGAAGGACGCATCCAAAAAACAGCAGGCGGCGACCGCGCTGCAGTACACCGCGTTCAACGCCAAAGAACTAGGCTGCGTCGACGATGTTCTCACCGAGCCTGAGGGCGGGAGCCATCTCGACCCCGCCTGTGCGATGGCCATGGTCGACGAAAAGCTCAGTTTCCACCTGGCCCAACTGGAAGCCATGCCCATCGACGAGTTGCTGGCAAAGCGCCACGAGAAGTTCCGTACAATCGCCCGGTACTACACCACCGCGGAATAGCCGGCGTTGGGATGATTTGAGCAATCCGACTGGATCTGAACTGCGAAGACGTTGCTTTCGCCCACTGGATTCCGCTGAGTTCTGACCCCAACATGCCGGCGTCCGAAACCACCACCACCGTTCCGCCACCGGCGCGCTACATGGCCGCGACGCCCTCGCTCGCCGGTCCGCGGCCGCGCCCGCGCAGCCTGCAGTTCGCTCTCTTCCTTGCGGCCATCGCGTGGTTCAATTGCGCGCGCCCGCTGGCTCAGAGCGCCGCCGACGTCCTCGACCTGCGCCTCGGGCTCGGCGATATGCACCCGCTGGTCGCGTCGCTCCTGCTGCTGCTTCTGGTGGTCTTCGGTCTTTCGCTATTGCGCTCCATCGAGCACCGTCGCGCGCCGCTGCGACTCGCGCTCGGCCTTCCGCGCCGCGCCACCTCCCGTGCGGAATGGGCGACCGGCGCGGCCATCGGCTGGGGACTCGCCGTCGCCTCCGTCCTGCCCATGGTGCTGGCGCGCAGTCTGGACGTCCAGCTCTGGACTGCGCCGCGCGCCTGGTTTCTGCTCAGCCTCAGTCTGCTCACGCTCGCCTGCGCAACCCTGGCCCAGGCCCTGGCGATCTACGGCTACGGCTTCCAGCGGCTGATTGAGGCGACCGGCCCGGTGCGCGCTGCGCTGGTCCTGATCGCATTGGTGGCCATCGACGCTGCGGTCACGCAAACTCCGGACGGAACCCCCGACGGCAGCCGCATTGTGGTCGCGATCCTGGCCAGCCTGCTGCTCTGTCTCTGCTGGTTTCGCACCCACGGCCTGTGGCTGCTGTGGGGACTGCACTTTGCGTGGGCCGTATCCACCGCCTTGCTCTTCGGCTTGCCGATCGCCGGCGACACTTCCTTCACCTCCGTGGTCGATACACGCGTGACCGGCCCGCTCTGGCTTACCGGCGGCAACTACGGCCCGGCCGCGGCGGCGTTCTCCGTTCTGCTCCTGTTGGCCGCCATTCCCATCCTCATCCGGGTGACCGGCGACTATGCCTGGGACTACACTCATCCGCCCATCATTCCCGGCGGATACGATGTCACCATCGCGCCGCCCGCCGCCCACGTGGCGATGGAGCAGGCCGCGCAGACTGCCCAGCCGGCCGGCCCCGCATCGCTGGTCCAGATTCTTCCCGTCGCGCCGGCAACTCCGGGCGCACCCTCTACGGAGAATCCTCCCGAATAAATCTCCCCGCAACCTGGCGCCCGCATTTAGAGGATGCTGAAAAAGCTCTTTTTCGTTAAGGGCACGGATTTATCCGTGCCGTAAAGCGCCGCATAATCATCGCGGCTTTAGCCCCTGAGGTCACTTCCAGCCGAGGCGATACGCAGAAGAGTAACGATACTCTTCCGCTGTCGCCACAAGCCCTGCCCGAACCGGATTCATGTGCAGATATCTCCGCCGCGTCTCCATATCCTCCGCGTCGCGAATGCGGTGATCTGTGAAGCCTCGTTGCCAAACCGGGAACTCCGACGCCAATGGGTGACAATGAGAGGGCCGCGTCGGTGGAGGCGCCGAGTTCCTGGGTGCGGACGCGCTGCAGCCGGGTCAACGTCTCCGAGGTGCGGGCGGCGTTGATCGAGGAGAAGCTTTGGCGATAGCCCTCGTCGCTGCCGAAGAGGCGGACGCGGCCGCTTGCCTTCGCCCCCGCACTCCAGTCATCGCCGCCGATATAGCGCCACAGGCGCGTGGCGTTGGTCTGGACCGGGGTGCCGTTGGCGCGGGCTTCGTTGAGCATGTTGCCGACGAGGAAGGCGCGGTTGGAGCTCGCGCTGCCGCTTCCTTTTCCGATTCCGAAGACGCGGTCGGTCTGGCTGCGCACGGCCTGATAGTGGACGTTCGCCGGAACGTCGACCGGGCCGGCGACGGAGGGCGCCGTGGGGATGTAGCCTGCGGTGCGGAAGGAATCGGCGGCGAGGAGCTGCTTCCATTGCGCGTTGCCGAGGTCGCCACGCACACCGACGGAGGAGGTGTTCTGGCCGCCGCCGATTGCGCTCGCCTCGGCGAGAGCAGTGGTGGGGCGCTCGGGGACGACATCGATGACGCCGCCGAGCGCGCTGGAGCCGTAGAGGTCGGAGCCGCCGCCGGTCGCAATGGCGACGGTTTCCACGGCCTCTGCGGGGATTTCGTCCCAGTGAATCCATCCGCCGAAGGGATCGTTGCTAGGGACGTTGTCCTGGAGGACGAGGGTCCGGCGGGCCGCCGTGGAACCGAGGCCGCGCAGCGATATGCCCTGGCTGGTCGGATTCTGGACGCGCGAGCTGGAGCGGCGAAAGAGTTCGAAACCGGCCTGCTGGCGAAGCTTGTCGTCGAGCGCGATGGCGGGAAAGTTGTTCAGGTCGCGGGAGGTGAGGGCATAGACGGTGTTCGCGGTGGCGGGCATGTCGATGGAGGAACGGGTCGCGGTTACCGTGATCTGCTGGCTTACGGCGGAGGGGTGAAGGACAAGAACGATCTCGCTTGCCGCGGCCTGCGCGGAGATTTCAAGCGGGTTCGATTCCATGGAGCGCGCGGTGGCGCGAAGGGTGAGCGTGGCGGCGGAGCTCGGGGAACTCGGGGAACTCGGGTAGTCCAGGGCGAAGCGGCCCCGCGCGTCGGCGACGGCGGTGACTTTACCGTGCGCGCCGAGGGCGAAGATGGCCGCACCCGGTGCGGCGCGGCCGGAGGCGTCCTGCACCCGGCCGGCCAGGTGGACCGGGCTGACCGGACTGACTGGAATCTGGGCCTGCGCGGCCGCGAGCAAGGCGAGCAGCCATGGTGCTGCAAGGCGGGCGAGGCGGGGGCACGGGTGGGGGCGCGGGTGGCGAGTGTCCATAGGCGAGGGCGAGTTGCGGGCGCGTTGAGGTAAAGGCTATCTGCGTTGCCCGTGTCGGCGCAATGTGGAGCGGCAATGTGGAGCGCGCGGTGGAAGCTTTATAATGAGAAGGATATGGTGCGTGATGGGATCTTCTATGGGTTGGGGCTGGGAGTGGTGGCCGCAGCTGTATGGGCGCTTACCCACTCCGCGGCGCTGACCTTGCTGCCGGTGCTGCTGGCGCTGTTTTTCCTATGGTTTTTTCGCGATCCCGAACGCAGGATTCCCGCGGGGCTGGGAGAGATTGTCTCGCCGGCCGACGGAGTGGTGACCGAGGCAGAATGGATTGAGACCGCGGCCGGAAGCCGGTTGCGCCTGAGCATCTTCCTGAACGTCTTCGATGTGCATGTGAATCGAGCGCCGGTCGCGGGCACGGTGAAGGCGGTGGAATACCGCGACGGCAGCTTTCTGAACGCGATGAAGCCTGAGTCAGTGATCATGAACGAACAGACGCTGGTGGTGATCGACGCGGGTGGCTACGAGGTCAGCTACAAGCAGATCGCCGGCCTGCTGGCCCGGCGCATCGTCTGCTCGGTGAAGGTGGGCGACCGCCTGGAGCGGGGCCAGCGCGTGGGCATGATCAAGTTCGGCTCGCGGACCGATGTTCTGATGCCCGCGGAGGCAGTACCGCAGGTGAAATCCGGAGCGCGCGTGCGCGGCGGGTCAACCGTGCTGGCGGTGCTGCCGCAGCCGGTTGGCGACGCCGTCAAGGCGACCGCGGCGGTGGCCGGCTAATGCCGCCCGAGCAGTTGGACCTACCCGGCACCGACTTCGATGGTGTTCGCCCAAAGCGGCGGCCCAGCCGCGGCATGTACCTGCTGCCGTCTCTGCTTACGGCGGCGAATATCGCGGCCGGCTACTATGCCATTACGCAGAGCGTGCAGGGGACGGTCGCCGATCCTTCCTACTTCGACCACGCGGCGCTGGCGATCGGACTGGCGGCGCTGCTGGACGGCGTGGATGGCTTCATCGCGCGCGTGACCAACACCGCCAGTGACTTTGGCAAGGAACTCGACTCGCTGGCCGATGTGATTACGTTTGGCGTCGCGCCCAGCCTGTTGGCGTACATCTGGGGGTTCCGCATGCTCCCGGTACCGATCTATCCTGAGCTTCGCGACAACGTGGTGCACGCCGGAGTCCTGGTCTGTTTTCTGTTTCTCATCTGCGGCGCGAGCCGGCTGGCGCGGTTCAACATCAGTGTCAACCCGCAGCCGCGAAACCCCGGCAAGCCAGGCAAGAAGTTCTTCGTCGGCATGCCGATTCCTGCCGGGGCGGGCGTGATTGCCGCCGTGGTGCATTTCTTTCGAGGCTCACCCGTCAACGATCCGTGGATCGCGCTGATCTGGCTGGTCCTGATCCTGTTCACGGCTTATCTGATGGTAAGCAGCTGGCGCTTCTGGAGCGCCAAGGAGCTTACCTCCGGCGGGCGCCATCCCTTCCAACTGGTTGCGCTGGTGGGGCTGATCGGCGCGTTGATTGCATGGAAGTCGGAGTGGATGTTGATGATCATCGCGCTCGGGTACCTGAGTTCGGGCGTGCTGGCGCGGCTGGCGTATTCCTGGGGACGGAGGCGGCGTCGTTCCCGCGAGTCGGGTCCCGCGTAGGCGTATTTCGCGTTTCATGGAGCGGAAGTTCGTCCGCCGTGAGGGGCTTGGAAACGCTGGACAAGGATTCCAGCAGGAGAGTTAGACCATGAGAGTTACGATTCGGGCTTCTCTCGCGGCCTGCAAAGTTGGATTGTTATGCGGAGCGCTGCTCCTTGCCGGATGCGGCGCAAGTTCTTCATTTCACGCTGGTTCAACGGCCAACACGGCTTCCGTCGTAGGCAGCGTAGTGCCTAGCTCTTCTTACGAACTTGACGCTTTCGACATTCAAGGGAATTACGCATACATTCTTGGAGACAACGGCAATCAAGGTTCAGGATCTTCGGCTGCGCAATTCTATGTGGTGGATATCACGCATCCGGCAAGCCCGACCGTCGTCAGCACGACGTCAATCACCGGATTTATAAATTACAGGCAGTCCGGGATAAGAGTGCAGGGGCAATACGTCTATCTTGTGTCTTCTACAGGAACGGCGAGTACAAATCTATTGCAAATCTACGATGTATCGAATCCATCCGCTCCTGCGTTTGTAGGAAGCGTTCAAGTCCCACTGTATGGATTCGGCCTTTGGGTATCTGGGGAGTACGCCTATGTTATATCGTACGTAGGCGTGAATTCCCTGAGCACATTAGTTGTCGTTGACATTTCCAATCCTGCATCGCCGACGATTGTGGGATCGACCAATACGGGAACTCCCGGTGTGAATGTAGCCGACATCAAGGTAGTTGGAAACTACGCTTATGTGGCAGGGCAGAGCAACGGGCAATCCGAGATACTTGTATTCGACATCTCCAATCCCGCATCGCCGTATTTGCTTAGCAGTTTGCCGGCGGGGCACAGTCCGCAAGGCTTGGATGTCGAAGGAAACTTCTGGTATCAGACGATTTACGACGTCATTCCGCCTTACAACGACTACACGACGTTGAACATCTACAACATATCCAATCCGTCCACGTTTTATCAGGTAGGCACGGCCACCTTAAGCGCAACCTGCCACCCGCAGGACGTTACCGTGGAAGGAACCACAGCGTATGTGGCATGTTATACAGATTCATCGGTAGCGGTAGTGGATGTGTCCAATCCAACTTCTCCAAGTGTGGATGGATACATATCTCTTCCGGCAACTTCTTATCCGATATTCCTGGAGTCGAAGGGTAGATATGTGTATTCGATCTCAAACACCACAGGTGGAATGTTGTCAGTTATAGACACTGGTGGTGCGTAGCCAAAATTCCATCCGGGCGCTTTGAGGTAAGAGTTTTGAACACGGAGGAATTCTGTGGCGGCGATTGGCCGGAGTGGGGCAGGGAAATCGGAAGTGAATCGGGAGTGGGCGTGATGGCAGGCAGACCATATCGTATTGGCATTGTCGGAGCAGCCTCGCTGGCGGGCAAGGAGCTGAGCGACGCGCTGGCGGAGTCGCCGCTGGCGGCTTGCGATGTTGTGCTGCTGGACGCGGAGGAGGCTGCCGGGCAGATTACGACAGCCGGAGATGAGCCTTCCATCATCCAGAAGATCGACTCGGAATCTTTCGTTGGCATCGACTTTGTGTTCTTTGCCGGCGATCCGGAGTCAACCAGAAGATACTGGAAGACGGCGCGGCAGGAGGGAGCAAGCATCGTCGACCTGAGCTATGCGCTGGAGGGCGAGCCGGGCGTGGTGGTGCGCGGTCCGTGGGGGAGCTTGCCCGCTGCGGCGCGGGGAGAAGGCCTGAAGAATCCGCGGGCGCGGGACCCCGACCTTACCACTCCCGCGGTGGTCTCAGCACATCCTGCCGCGCTGGCGCTGCTGCTGATCGGCGAGCGCCTGCGCGCGAAATGCCCGGTGCGAAACCTCTCGGCGACTGTCTTCGAACCTGCGTCCGAGCACGGCCACGCGGCCATGGACGAGTTGCATCAGCAAACCGTGAGCCTGTTGTCGTTCCAAGGGCTGCCTCGCCAACAGTACGATGCGCAGGTGGCGTTCAACCTGTTGCCTTCGCTGGGCGACGCAGCCGTGGTGAAACTGGCGGTGAGCCGCGAGCGAATTATGGACCACTACCAGACGCTCAAGTCAGGGGCGGCGCCGGAACTGGCGTTGCAGTTGATCCAGGCGCCCGTGTTCCACGGGTATACGGCGTCGGTGCTGGTTGAACTGGAAGAGCCGGCCACCACCGGGCAGGTGGAAGCGGCGCTCGAGGGCGACCATATCGACCTGGTGGGCGCGGAGTCCGACCCGCCCAGCAATCTGAGTGCCGCCGCTCAGCCGGACGTTCTGGTGCGGATCAGCTCGGCCACGGAAGGAGATGGGCCATCCGGCCGCTTCTGGCTGTGGCTTGCGGCAGACAATCTGAAACTTGCGGCCTTGAACGCGATCGCTTGCGCGAACGAGTTGCGGTGCCTGCGGCCGCAGGGCACGGTGCAGTAATTTCGGCTATGCGTCTCACCGGCGCTGATAGAATCTGAGATGCGCCGGGATGGCGGAACTGGCAGACGCAGCGGACTCAAAATCCGCCGATCGCAAGGTCGTGGGGGTTCGACCCCCCCTCCCGGCACCAACAAGACTAGGTCAGACCTGTAGAACATCTCCATCCCTGGCGACCATCTCATATAACACTGGGTTAACGAAGAAGCCGAGGAAGAGCCGCGAAACCAGACCGGCGACGATTACGATGGCAAAGGGCTTCTGCGAATCGGAACCGATACTGGTGGAGAGCGCCGCAGGCAAAAGCCCCAGGCAAGCAACCAGCGCGGTCATCATGATGGGCCGCAGCCGCAAGAGCGACGCCTCGCGGGTTGCGGTGCGGATATCCTTGTTTTCCAGGCGGAGTTTGTTGATGTAGGAGACGAGAATAACGGCAGTCTCTATCGATACGCCCATCAACGCAAGCAGTCCCAGCACCGACGAGACGCTGAATGGCGTGTGGGTGAGCTTGAGAGCAATCAGGGAGCCGACAGGCCCGGTCAAGACGGCCCCAAGAGCAATGGTCAACGGGAATTTGAAGTTTCCATAGAGCGCAAACAAAATCATGAAAATGAGAAGCACGGCAAGCGGACCAATGAATTGCATCTGGTGCTCCGCATGAAGCAGTTCGTCATACTCTCCGCCCCAGGTGAGCCGATATCCGGCGGGCAAGGATTTTGAAATGTCTTCGATCGATCGCTGGCCGGCGAGCACAGCGCTCTGCAGGTCGCGTCCTTCAATGCTGTACTGCACACCGATATA
>PLUT01000090.1:0-40218 GCA_003162875.1 Granulicella sp. | reverse complement strand
TTCATGCGCACCACCAGATCGAATAGCTTTTCGCCCTGGATGACCTGGGTAGCCGCCTGGCCGCCAACCGCAGCTTGAACGATGGCCTCGACGTCCGCCACATTGATGCCGTAACGAGCAATCTTGTCGCGATCGACATCGATCAGCAGGCTGGGCTGGCCAAGTTCGCGAACAACCGTCAGCTCCGTAAATCCAGGCACCTGCGAGAGTCTGCGCTTGATGTCGAGCGCTTTGCTCTGAAGAATGTCCAGGTCGGGGCCGTAAATCTTCACGGCAAGCGCACTTTTCAGTCCCGTCAGAGCTTCGTCTACTGCGTCTTCGGCAGGTTGCGTGTAATTGAAGATGACACCGGGAAACGCCGTAAGTTGCTTCTGGAGGTCTTCGGTCAGTTCCGCCTTGGTATGAATCGAGCCCGTCTTCCATGAGGCATCGGTATAAGGCTTCAACCCCACGTAGAACTCGTCATTGAAGAACCCCGTGGGATCGGTGCCGTCATCCGGCCGCCCAAGCTCAGACCCGACGTCGGTAACCATCGGATACTTCATCAAGATATCGCGTACCTGAGGCGAGAACTTGCTTGCCGTATCGAAGGAAACCGTATAAGGCATGGTTGCTCGAACCCATAATGCGCCCTCGTCCAGATGGGGCATGAATTCTCCGCCGATGAAAGGTACCAGCAGAAGCGTGGCCGCGAAAATCAAGGTGGCCACGAACATGGTTGCCTTGGGGTGATCGAGGCACCACTCGAGCTGCCCGGAATATTTGTTGCGAACCCACTCAAAAGGCTTGTTTACGCGCTCGTGAACTCCCTTTTTGAACCAGAAGGAGTACAAGACAGGAACGAGCGTGAGCGTAAAGATCAGCGCGCCAACCAGTGCAATAGCCACTGTATCGGCCATCGGCTTGAATAGTTTTCCGGATGGTCCACTCAACGCGTAGATAGGAAGATAGCCCGCGATAATGACTGCAACGGAGTAAAAGATCGGGCGATCGACGTCCTTTGCTGCGCTCCGAATCACTTCATTCAGGTCATAATCCTGACCTTCGCGCGCACCCAGCTCGCGGAAGATGTTCTCCGCCATCACCAATGTCCCGTCGATGAGAATTCCAAAATCGATTGCACCGATCGATAGCAGGTTTGCCGGGATTCCTTGCGCGTGCAAGAAAATGAACGAAAAGAGCAGGGACAAGGGAATGGTGAGCGCCACGATGACCGCGGCTCGAATGCTGACCAGAAAAGCCATCAGGACCAGAAGAACAAGGGCCATCCCAAGCAGCATGTTGTGCTCGACCGTGTCGATGGTCAGTTGCACAAGGTCGCTCCGGTCGTAATAGGGGAGAACTTTTATGTCGGGTGGCAGGACGCGTTGGTTGAGTTCGTTGGTCTTTGCTTCAACGCCTTGCAGCACATTCTGGGTCTGTTCGCCGCGTCGCATCATGATGACGCCCTCGACGGCGTCATCCGTTTTGTTGAACCCGAATTCGCCCAGACGTGGGGCGTTCCCTATGGCGACCTCTCCGACGTCTCGAATGCGTATCGGAGTGCCGTTTTGCGAGCCCACCACGATGTTGCCAATATCCGCGGTGTTCTGAACCAGACCGAGGCCCCGGACATAATAGAATTGATCGCCCTGAGGGTAGAACCCGCCTCCCGCATTGGAATTATTGACGGACAACTGCTGGATTACGGTTGGCACAGTGAGGTGGTAAGCGTACAGTTTTGCCGGGTCAAGCAGCACTTGATACTGCATTACCGTGCCGCCGAAGCCGGAATCGTCGGCGACCCCTGCCACCTGCTTGTATTGACGTTCGACCACCCAGTCTTCGTAGGTCTTCAATTCCTGCGGCGTGCGGTCGGGACTCTGCAAAACATAACGATAGACGAGTCCCGATGGACTTGCGAGCGGGGCAAGGGTTGGGGCTACGCCCTGAGGAAAGTTCACCTCACTCAGGCGCTGAAACACCACCTCGCGCGCAAAGTAGTCATCGGTGCCATCATTGAATGTCATGATGACATCCGATAGGCCGTAGAGAGAGATCGAGCGCATCACGGACATCTGCGGAACGCCGTTCATCTCAACTTCGGTCGGGACGGTGACCAGGCGTTCGATCTCTTCGGCTGCGTGACCCGGCCACTGGGTAATGACCTCGACCATGGGTGGGGAGAGATCGGGGTAGGCATCCACCGGCATATAGACAAACGAGATCACTCCGCCGACGCAAATGATCGCCACCAGCAGCAGGATCAAGGCGCGTTGCCGCAAGGCAAACTGAACGACGCGATGAATCATGGAAAACCGCCTCCTCAGTGTTGCAGCGAATTGGCAAACTGTAGAAACAGGCTGCCGTCGCCCACAACCCTCTCTCCAACGGAAATGCCCTTGATGATTTGGGTCTGGCCATTCTGGCTGTCGCCCAGATCCACGTCGCGCCTGCCAAATTGGTTTTGGCCTGTGGCAACGTAGACAAACGGCTGGTTATTGTCATCGCGCAATACGGATGAGTTGGGTACGGCAATGACATTGGAGAGTACTCCGGCGGTCACAGTGACGGTGCAGTACATATCCCGTTTCAGCTTTTCGCCAGGGTTATCCACGAGGATGCGCGCCTGGAGCGTTCTGGTGGTTGGATCGATCGCCGATGAGACATAAGAGATACGACCATGAAACTTGTCGGGATACGCATCTGTTTCCACCACGACATCATCTCCGTTGCGAACATAAGCAAGGTCTGCCTGGTACACATTCGCAAGGACCCACACCGTGCTCAAATCTGTAATCGTAAAGGCCTGGGTTTGTCCTGCCTGCACCACCTGGCCGGGCTGGACCAGACGCTCGACCACCTCGCCGCCGATTGGAGCCAGTACGGGGATGAGCGCCGACGATGGGGTCTTCGCAAGGTCCTCGGGATTTTTGATTCCGAGAATCTTCAGCCCCTGATCCGCCGCATTCAGATCCGCCTGGGCCTGGATTCGGTCAGACTCGGCCTGCTCAAGATCGCGTTCGGCGATGGCATGGTGTTCGTACAGGCCCTGCGCTCGAACGTAGAATCTGTCCGCCAGGCGGAAAGCATCGGCCGCCTTCAAATAGGAGTCCAGGAGTTGTGAGTAATCGGGGCTGGTCACGTCGAGCATTGGTTCGCCGGCCTTGACATGCTGTCCGGGCACGACCAGGATCCTGGTGACAGGTCCGCCGACTTGAGTAATCACCGGCGTAGTGTTGAACGCGTTGTACGCCACAGCACCCGTAAGCCGAAGCGTGTGCTTCAACGTAGTTGGCGCAATCGTGACGACCTGCACGTGCTGCATCTGGTCCTCGGGAATATTGAAGAGCTCCGGGGTCGCGGACTTGGCGGCATTTGCGGAGAAGGATGTCATCTGGCTCGCCTGCTCGCTTGAGTGACAGGCTGTGAGCGCAAGCACGAAAGCGATCGCCATCGCACTCTGAATCCTGCAGGTGCGGGGAGTGATGAGTGGAATGTTCATGGCAAGCTCCTGGTTCCTACAGCTTCGCGAAGCTGTTCGAGCGCGAGCAGGTAAGATGCCAGCGCCTGGCGGTAGCCGAGTTGTGTGGCCCGATCGCTGCGCTCCGCATCGAGAAAATCAAGCAGGCTCGCTGCCCCATGTTTGTATGCATAGTCAGTGATATCCAGGGATTGCTGCGCCTCGTCGAGGTATCCGGAACGATAGAGGGTGACGATCCGATCGTTGGCGTGCAGAGCCTCAAACGCGTCTCTTACATCCGTCAGAACCTGTCCACTCGCAAACCTCTCCTGTTCCTGCGCTTGCGTGATGGCAAAGCCGGCGCGTGCAATCTCGCCCTGATTGCGATCAAAGATCGGCAGTTGGATTTGTCCGAAGAGGGAGACGTCGTTGAGATAGCCCAGGTGGGTATAGCTCACTTGCCCCGTAACATCCCTCTTGGCAATGGATTTTTGCAGCGCAAGCTGGCTATTTGCGGCGTTGATTCCCAGCTCGGACGCCCGCAAATCCGGTCTGTTTGCCAGTGCTTTTGCCTGAAGGTCATCCAGATTGCCTTTCACTGGCTGATAGTCGAACCCCGGGGTTACGTCATAGTCCGGGCCCACCGACTCGTATCCGAGCAGTTGCCGCAGGTCTGACAGTGCCTGCACCCTGGAGAGCTGTGCCGCGGACACGTCCATCTGGAACTGAAGCAGTTGCAGCTTCATCTTCAGCAGATCGTCCTCGCCGATGTCGCCCGCTTTATAGCGCTCGTCGGTAAGGTTCACCGTATCCTGAAAGCTCTTGAGGTCCTGGTTTGCCAGCTCCAGGGTCGATTCGGCGAGTTCAACATTAATGAACAGAGAAGCCACGTTGAAGCTGAGACTGCGTTCGTTGTCGGCGACCTGGGATCGGGTCACGGAGGTGACATCTTTGGCTGCCTGCAAGCGGTGTTGCCGCTTTTGGCCGCGCTCAAACAGATAGCTGAGACCAAGATCGAACTGGGCTGTGTTGTCCAGGTAATCGGCGCTGAATTGGCTGGGCTGGAAGACCGGCAAGAACTGCGAGTCACCCATAACCACAGGATTTGGCCGTAGATTGGCGGTCGTTTCTTCCGCCTGGTCCTGCTGAATCACGGTTCGCGCAGCTATTAAACTGTGATTATGCTGGAGCGCCATCTGGATCGCCTCATCCAGCGAAATCGTCGCCCCGCCCGGCTTTTGGGCAAGCGCTTGTGCTTGAGGAGGCGGCGGTGACTGGGTGGGACCAGGTGGAGATTGGGCGCCGGCGCTTTCAAAAAACAGCGCCGAAACCAGGAATGCAGGCAAGCACATACGTAGAGAACGCATAGGCGATCAGCCTCCTTCAATGAAGGACATACACAGATTGAACGTGCCGCAGAGGCACGGAGGCATGCAGAGGCTATGCGGGAGGGGCTCGCGCGGGAAGGCGCGAAACAGAGCGGGCGACGGGTTCCGTATAGATGGCTTCAGACACAGTGCCTATAGGCACCGGAACCCAGCAGGCGCGAACGCCTACCGCCATCGGTACGATGACCAGATGGCATAACGGACAGGTAGCCGCAGAGCAGTTGGCGTGATGATGACACACCATTCCAAACGTCATCCCCAGTACCAACAAGAGGATCACGATCGGGACGACTACACGCCGGGCTGGCTTCGGGTAAGACATCTTTGTTTTGAGGATCCCCGATCGGAATTGCTGCTTCACGGAACCGATCCGTTTGATTCTACTCTTCTGTGGATCAAATCAGCCGAGCAACACCTACCGTTGCGAGGCGATGCGCCCACATGGAGGCAGCAGGAGTACCGTATATCTAAGCGGATTCGCTTGTGGGTGTCGTCCGCAGGAGATGCTCTCGTGAGACTTTTCGCTACAGCCTGTCGTCCAAGTATGCGGGAGTTGGCCGACGACGTTGGCTAGGGAATGAGAGATCGTGGTGAAGGACCACGCGGAGCGGGCGCCGTCTCGAACACTTGTGGACTTGTATCGCGCTCAAGGACCGCGTATGCAGTGTTTTGGCAGACATAAGTGTTGATAAGCTTCAATAACTTGTTTTTTATCAAAGCCATGCCGGAATCAGACCCCCCTGGCACCATAGAATTGGGGTTGTTTTCAGGTAGTTGCAAGGAACTACTGGACTTCCGTACCGCATTTGGGCTAAGCTCACGGCTCTCCAGGACATACCGACTGACTTGACGAAGATCCGCAGTAGATTCACGGGCCAGGGCCAGGGATTTCGAACGCATGTTATTCCAAGGAACGGGGGACGTGTATATGAGTGCAAGTCGACGGGATTTCCTGCAGCAAGCCTTGATGGGTGGAGCGTTCGCTCCGTTGCTGGCGACAGCTTCGGGCAAGCAGCTTTTCGCGCAACTGATGGCGTCCGGGCAGTCAAAGGGCGGAGGTGTTACCCAGCCGCTGGGTGCGCATGACTCACAGAAGTTCTGGGACAGCTTTGGCAGCTCGCTGCTGCCTCCCGCTGCCTCCTCCGGCGACCGGACACGCGGTCTGTTTTCGAAAAAGAAGCCGGATGCGGGCACGGCGGCCCTGGGTCGCCAGATCGATTTCTTCCACTACAACCCCGCGGACAACTCGATGCGCTTTGCCACCAGCATCGATTCCAAGGAGTTGCTGGATCATGGCGGCGATGTCGCGGCCAGCCTGCAAGTGAACGGATTCCGCATGGCAGCGGAAGATCGCGCCCAGTTCAACCAGCTCCAGTCGGCGCAGTTGCGCCTGGATGTGGTTCAGACGAAGTCGCTGATGCAGAACCTGCTCGACCCTATGGCGTGGACGTCGCTTGCCTCTTTGTTCCCCGGCAGCAACGGCCAGTTGCCGCCGATGCAGAACCTGAGCTTCGATCCCGGCGCGGCGTCGGCGAAGATGAAACAGGTCCTGCTGCCGGGTGGTTCGGGACAATGGGCGGTCAATCTCTCGATGGCCCACAAGGAGGGCACTTTCTGCAGCGTCTTGCAGACCATCAGCAGCAACGCGGGCAAGTTCGCGCCGATCGTCGGCCTGCCGCAGATCGGCGTGGAGGCGCTGCAGGGATTCAGCAGCCTGTGGGGCGCCTTCGAGCAGAGGACGACATTCCTGCTGAACAGCTTCCCGCAACTGGCGTTCGCGACCCAGCAGGCGCGCCAGCTCGCGATGACCCAACAGGGACTCAACTTTGTTTCCGGTGACTATATTCTTGTGCCGCACATGTACACCGATCAACTGACGCCTGCCCTGGACAAGCTGGAGTTGCGCCAGGGATACCTGGTGCCCAAGGGATCGCCGACCAACTCGTCGGTCATCGATCTGGCGCTGGCGCTGAAGCCGGACATCACGTACCTCTCGGCGACGCTGGGCTTCCAGCCAATTATTCCGCAGCCGCTGAACGTGTCCTAACCGGAGGTCCGATCTGGAGGAAAGCCGTGGACTGGCAAGCCGCAATCCACTACGCCAAGATGGGCGAGGTGAAGTTTCCATGAAGCGAGGCGGTCTTGTTCTTTGCATGTTGCTAAGTGTGCTGTGCAGCGCGCCGGCCCAGACGCGGCGCGCCCTGATCATCGGCATCGACCTGTACCAGCCAACCGGCACTACAGCCATGCACGAAGCCGGCTGCACCTATGGGCGATGCGAGCTGGGAAGCTTCGAAAACCTGGAAGGCGCGGTGAATGATGCTCAGTCGATTGCCGATGTGCTGACGAGCCCCAAATTTGGCTTTCCCGCGGACAACGTAACGCTGCTGACCGATCCTGCTCCACGCAAGGTTCGCCCCGGCGTGGTGAGTCTTTCCCCGGATCAGACCACGCGCGACGGCATTCTCGCGGCCATGAAGAAGTACCTCGTCGACGTGCCGCAGCCCGGGGACACGGTCGTTTTTTACGACGCCAGCCATGGATCGCTACGCGTCAATACCGCCAGCAACAAGCTGACGGTGCGCGACGAAAGCGGCAACCTGGTGCACGTGGACAGCACGCTGGTGCCGTCCGACGCCTACAAGGGCGGCTACGACGTGCGCGACCGTGAGATGACGCGTATTTTCAATGCGGCACTGGATAAGGGCATCCATCTGACCATCATCTTCGATAGTTGCCACAGCGGCGGCACCACCCGCGGCCTGGGAGCCATGCGCCAGCGCTCGCTGCCCTACGACCCGCGACCGGTGACCGATGCGGCGGAGACGCTTGGCAATGGGGAGCGCGCTCCTTCACCTACCGAGCGGACGGACAATCCCGCGCTGGTATTCACGGCGGTGCAGCAGGACCAGGCCGCAAACGAGGCCGATCCGTCGGCGAACATGCCGGAGTCGCACGGCGCCTTCACCGCGGCACTCCTTGAGACCCTGCAGGTACTGCCTGCGGACGCCCCGGCGTCACTCGTCTACCAGCGGGTGAAGGCGATGCTGGAGGGCAGCGGAGTTCCCGACCAGGATCCGGACCTGGACGCGACCGCCGCGCGGCGGGCGCAACCGCTGTTCGGCGGTGCAGCCGGGACAGCCGACGCGGGCAAGGTGCGGACCGCGGCCCTGAAGGTTGAGGACGACGGAAGTGTCTCGCTGGACATCGGCATGGTTGCCGGAATCGGTCCGGGCAGCGAGTTCACCGCGATTGCCACTGCCAAGGGCGCGGCTCCGGTGACATTGCGGGTTGACAAGGCGCTCGGCATTGAGCGGACCAGCGCGACCGTCCTCAGTCCGGCGGGAGCCAAGGTTCAGCCAGGAGACGTCTTCGAGCTGACGCGCCTGGTGCCTGCGCAATCAAGTCCGCTGCGCTTCTGGGTCGGTCCTGCAAATCTCTCCGGCGACGAGATTCGAGCTGCCGTAGAACAGATCAAGGCGTCCGGCGTGGCGACAGTATCCGACCCCGCGGAGGAACCTTACACCGACGTTCTTAGCTGGAATGGCACGGCCTGGACGCTGCGTCATGTCGATTCCGCGCCTTCCGGCCACTCCTTCTTCAGCTTTGAAAGAAAGAAGCCTGCGACGGTCGTTCTCGGCGCGCCGCTCTCCGCGGATGCTTTGAAGCCGCACGTCACTGCGAAAACCAAGCTGTGGGTCGATCTGCCGGCATCGCGCGAACTGGCGGAGAGTCTGAAGCTGTCCGATCCGAGCAGCGAAGCCCAGGCGGCAAATGCGATCGGCGATGCCAGCTACGTGCTGGCCGGCTCCCTGGTGAAAGGGGACGCCGGCTACACCTGGTTTCACAAGAACGAGTCCGCGATGGTGCCAAAGGCCTCGGCGACGCCGGACCACAGCCCCGGTTGCTCGACCACCTCGCCCTATCCGGTGCGCAGCGATTGGGTGACGATTGCCGACAGCGCCGCCGCGCCGGCTGGTGCTGGAATGCTCAACACTTACTCGTCGCGTCTGGCCAAGATCCACGGCTGGCTGCAATTGTCAGACAGCGCGGCAGCAGGAGCTTCGCAGGCAAGCTATTTCAAGCTCACGCTTGTGCCCATGACCAATACCACCCCGGTCGACCCGGACCATCCGGTCGCAGAGAACGATCGCTACCGGCTCGCGCTCGAATCGAACACGGTGGTAAAGGACCCGCGCTGGGTCTACATTCTGGACATTGATTGCCATGGCAAGGGAAGCCTGGTTTACCCGCAGAACTACTCGGAGAACCAGTATCCGGGTGAGGGCGACAACAATCAGGAGATCGTTCTGCGCAACGCGCCTACCTTGAAAGTCGGGCCGCCTTTCGGGGTGGATACCATGATCCTGCTGAGTACGGCGCAGCCGCTGCCCGATCCGTCGGTGCTCAACTTCGAGGGTGTGGCGCGCGGAGGCACACGCGGCATCAAGTCGCCGCTGGAGCAGCTTCTATCCAGCGCCAGCAGCGGATCGCGGGGATTGGGCGCAGAGGTGGAAGTGCCGACCAACTGGGGGATCGAGGTCCAGAGCCTGCGCAGCGTTCCGAAAGCCGCAGCTACTCAATAAGCGGTCCCGCGGAGGAGGAGTGAACCGCCGGCGTGGGGCCGCGGGTCGCGACTACTCCCAGTGCTGGTGAGCGTCGCCGCCCTGGCCGACGTCGATGACCAGGGTGCTGTTCTTGCAGGAGTGAATCGTCGACAGCTGGTAGACGGGTTCACCGGAGAGCTTGTACGGAGGGTCCTGCAGGGTGAACTGGAGCAGCAGCGGACCTTCGGCTACCTTGAAGGTGCTCACCCCATCCACGATGGTCGTCGTCTGATCCAGGCCGTTGGCCAGCAGCGTGTAGGAATGCGACGAGTTGTGCCTGTAGTTGTAAGTGATGCGCGTGTGCATGGGACACGGCTCCGACGAAGCTGGAGCGTCGGGGGACTTTTCGGCGCTGGTCCTCACGAAGCCTGCGAGATGCGCGGGCAGGGTGTCGCGAATGTCGCTCGCAAGCTGCACCGTAATCCTTCCGATGGGCTGTTTTTCGAAGTCGTGCGACGGTATGACCGTGTAGCCATACTGGCCGGTCCGGTTATTGAGCGCCGACGAAACCATCGCCTGTCCCTTTTCCAGCCATGCGTTTTTCGACCTCATCGTTTCAGAGACGGTCCAGGTGCTCTTGGTATCGCCGGTGTGGGCATCCAGCAAAATGAGCTCGACGGGAACGGCCGTGCTGCTTTTGTCAGGACTGGTGGTTGGCTTCAGCGTTGCTACCAATAGCAGGTCGAGGTCGGGACGGTCCTGTACGTACTCGGTCAGCCAACTAAGGTCGAGCGGACTGTAGACCCCGCCGGGGCTAAGCAGCGAAGGCGCAAACTGCTTGCTGCCGACGAGGTCCTCGTAGGTGAAGAGGGTCAGGTGTTGCACCACGGCCGCCCCGAAATCATCGCCCCCGGCGTCGTAAACCGGGGCGATGCCGATCGTGATTCGCTGGGCCGGGGCCGACGCAGCGAAAACGGCTAAAACCAGGCCCATTGCACGTGCAGGGATTTTCATTGACCGCCTGTCTTCTTCGCTGCCGGATGCGACTTCGCCGGCGCCGATGCGGGCTGGGATGCCGCAGCCGGCGGCGGAGACGAGGCCGAAGCGGGTCCGAGCGCCGACGAGATGACCTGGGGCCCGGTCAAAGGAGCGCTATTGCCGGCAGTGCTGATGCGAATGGCCTCCACGTTTCTAGTGGAGACCACCTCGGCGGGCGCGGCGTACCAGTTGGTGTCGCCCACCAGGGTCAGGTAGTCGTACAGGATTGCCATATTGCTGGGCAGTCCGCCGGCATGCTCGCGCTGATACAGCGCGACGTAGGCTTCGATCTCATTCTTGATTTCGCCCTTGTCGCCGTTTTCGCCGATCAGGTGGAGCGCATGCTCCAGGTGCGGGTCGGGATAGGCGCCACGCACTCCGTCATACTGGATCGCCTTCATGAAGTGGTCCTCGGCGTCCTGCCGGTCCTGCGGGGTGCGCGCGGTAAGCGAGATCACTTTGCCCAGGTAAAGCTGGGCGCGCGGATCGTTCGACCGCAAGTTGACCGCCTCTTCCAGATTGTCCCGCGCCATGGCAAACAGGTCGTAGTCGATGGCGATGATGCCGTTGTCGCGCTTCAGGGCGGACATGATCAGCGAGAATTCGCCGCTGGAACCAGTCAGGCCGCCAGCCTTCAGCTTCGCTTCCATCTGGGGCTTCAGGTCGCCGGAGAGGATGGTCTGAATATGCGCCGTGCGCGCCTTCATGCGAGATTCCTTGGCCATGAAGCCGAGGCCGATGCGCGGATCGCGAGCGGCGGCCGACTGCAGACGGGCATATAGACGCGGCGCCTCGCGCACGTCATAGGATTGGTCCAGCATGTAATGCAGCGAGGCTTCATCGGCCTCGTTCTCGTAAATGTCGCCCCATTCGGTGACCGTGTTGTGGTCGCGGAAGATGAGGTTGCCGCTGGCAAGTCCGCCCGCCAGCCCAATTATGGCGCCGGCGGCTGCGCCGTTCCATCCGCCGGCGAGGCCGCCAATGCCGCCGGTGGCGAAAGTGGTCACCGCGCCCAGGACCGCGCGCTTGGTCTGCGTCTCCTTCTCTTTTTCCGCATTCAGCGCGGGCTCCAGAACGCTCATGCGCACGATGGCATACGCATGGTTCCTTTCCACATGGGCGATTTCGTGTCCCAGTACGTACGCAAGCTGGGCTTCGTTGTCCAGCATCGACACCATGCCCGTACTGATCAGGATGGTCCCGGTCGACAGCGCTTCCGCCTTCGGGATCGGATCCAGCAGCAGCTTAAAGGAGTAGATGTTCGGCGAATCCTTGGGGACCAGGCGCTGTCCGATCGCGTTGATATAGCGTTGCAACATCGGGTTGTTGTAGAGTTGGCCGTAGTGATCGCGGAAGGTGGCATACTCCGGACCCGACATGTCGGAGAAGTGAGCCGACGAATTGATGTTGTAGATGTAATCGATGTCCTGCCGGCGCTTGTCGTCCCAGGCCGCCTGGATGGCATCCTTGATTTCGGGCCGCTGCTCGATATCGGCCATTTTCTTCTTGTCGGCGTCGGAGAAGTCCGGCGCCTTCTCCGGGTTGCTAGTAGTCTTCGGAGGGGTAGGAGCAGCCTTCTGAGCGAACGCAAGGTTGCCGGCAAGTGCCACGACACACAAGGCGAAGGAAAACTTTGTAGAGGTCCGCATTGACAGACTCCTGAAAGCTGAATTCGAAGAAACTGGCCCGAGAAGTACATAAGCATAAGGCCTTGGAAAAGGCCCTGTCAAAGAAAATTTACTACTTGGTTACTTGGTAACCATTCCAGCGGGATGGAGGGGAGAGATGATGATCCGCAGCTTGCTGGCGACGACGGTTGGCGCATCCTTGCTTCTGCTGGGAGGGGCGGCCAGCGATCCCGTTCTGCCCAATGAGCCGTGGCTGGAGCTGCCCCAGGCCGGCCAGCGCGTGGCGATCGATAGTTCCATCGCACTGGCCCAGCCCCCAGGCTCTATCCAGCAGCTAGTGCTGCACATTCCCGCCGGCGGATCGAGGGTCAATTACGGGACCATCCACACCAAGGTGAATACCGAATCCGCCGACGTGGCGATGAAGAGCACCAACGGCATGGATGGGTTCACCCTGAACGTCAACCTGACCGACGCGGGCGGGTTTCCCATGCTGCCGGGGCGTAATTCGGTCGAACTCGAATACCAGGACGAGTTCGGCAGGGCCAGGTATTACAACTTCCTGCTGGACTTTTCGAATTCATCCAGTCCCGGTGGCCNNAGTACTATAACTTCCTGCTGGACTTTCAGAATCCCTCGTCCTCCACGCCCGGCGGCCGCGGATTCGAGACCCTCCCTCCAGCCAAGACCGTTGAGAAGCGCGCAGGCCGGCTATTTGCGGTGGTGATTGGAATCTCGCACTACGCCAAAGGTGGCACAGAGCAGATCAACGATCTTCAGTACGCCGACCGTGATGCCAGGTCCGTGCTGGACTTTCTCAAATCCCCGGCGGGCGGCGGCGTGACCGACGAGGACTCGCTGCTCCTCCTCGACCAGGACGCAACCACCGAATCCGTCCGCCACGCCCTGTTCAACTTCCTCACCAAGCCACAGGAGCAGGACACCGTCATTATCTACATTGCCGGGCACGGTGCTCCCGACCCAAACGACCCGCGCAATATCTACTTCCTCACCGCCGATGCAAAGCCCGACGATATGGGCGCAACCGCCTTCCCCATGTTCGAGCTTCAGGACGTCTTTGAACGCATCCTCAAAGCCAAGCGCGTCATCACCTTCGCCGACACCTGCCACAGCTACGGCTTCACCGGAGCCCGTGCGGGTGCCGGCTCAAAACGCGCCAACAACCTCGTCAACCAATACCTGCAGCACTACGCCTCCAAAGGCCAGCGCGCCGTCATCACCGCCAGCGACATCAGCGAGTCTTCCTTCGAGGACGCCAAGTGGGGCGACGGCCACGGCGTCTTCACGTACTTCCTGCTGCAGGGCCTGCAAGGCAAAGCCGACGCCAACCACGATGGCGTTGTCACTGCCGGAGAGCTCTTCAACTACGTCAGGCAGGCCGTTCCGCAGGCCACCGGGGGCAAGCAGAATCCGCGCGCGATGGTCGGCATCGACAACGGCCTCACGGTCAGCACGGTACCCCGCACTCACGCGCGCAACCAGATCCCGGCGGCTCCATCGTTCCGGCCGGCTCCTTCGTCGAACTAAACGAGACCGCGAATGCGGCATCAGGGCTGGGTCGCGGGCGTGGCTGCGTCCGCCGCGGTTGCCGAAGGCGAGCCGGTGGAATCCGAGAGGGAGCGCGTCCTGGGTGCAGTTGGCACCGTGGGGTTGGGCTTGTCGGCATCGGGTTCGGGCAGCAGGGCGGTCTCCGGGTACTCTGCCTTGGTAGAGATGTTCTTCAGGATGGGCAGGTCGGCCTGGACCTGGGCGAGCAGCTTCCGATTGTTCTGGACGTATTTCACCTTGGACGTGTCGGCGAAATATGCCAGCAGATCGCGCTTGATGCCGAAGGGGACGGGGCTGCCCGGATCGAGCGTCATCTGGTGCAGCAGGTCGACGTAGGCGTAATCCTCCAGGGAGTAGGTACCGGGGTACACGATGTCGCCGGTGTCGAGGTCCTTGTTGGGCAGGGTGCCCGAGCGTGTGGCCTGATCCAGCCGGTGCCGCAGTTCGCTGGTGGTGGCTGCCAGGGCGTTGATATAGTCCTGCTCCGACGCGGGAGTGGGAGCCCGCAGCGCGAGCCCGGAGAGCGGGCCAACCTTGGGCAGAACGAAGATGAAACCGGCCAGGACATAGGTGCCAAAGCCGGCGTGGGAGCGGTAGCCCTTCCAGTTGTCGCGGGCGGCAACTTCGCCGATCTGCTGGTTTAGCCCGTCGAGCGCCGGACTGGGCACATCGGGCGGCATCTTCTTGCGGTAGAGAATCGCCTCGGCGTAGGCTACGTTTGGCAGCAGCGTGCGGACAGCCCACCGATATCCGCGCACCTGGGGGCGCGGGCTGTGCAGAACCTTGGCCAGATCCAGGCCGTAGGTATCGTAAAAGGCGCGGGCGAGCACGGGCATGGGCACAGCGAAGCCGATGTGGTTGAGGTATTTCTCGGGTGCGAGTCGATGTTTGACGATGTTGTTGACATCGAACGCGAACTCAACGCGGACGTGCTGATGCTCGCCCTCCGCATAATTGACGTTGGGGCCGTATTTGGCGGAGAGACTGGGGAACTCATTGCCGACCGCGATGTTGACGGCGTCGGCGTGGCCGATGGTGTCGCCCAGGTAATGGGAAAGAGCTCCGATGGCGAAGGCGACATCGTCGGCGTCCTTGGACTCGCGGAAGAGCGCGCGGACGAAGTCGGCGGTGCGCACGTAGTGGAGAAAATTGGAGAAGAGCGGCTTCTCGAAGGGATAGTAGCCAAGGTCCTGGATCACGCATCCGCCATAGGCGTAGGCGTGGGCCTCTTTCAACTGGGCCGGCGTCAGGTTGGGAAAGCGCTTGAGCAGCAGTGGCCGGATGGAATCGTTCCAGGTCAGGTCGATCAATTCTTCATGGGTAAGGACGGAGTAGGCTCCGGCAGGCCGGCAGGATACAAGCAGGAAGAGGGCCAGAAACACCGTCGGAAACATGAATCCACGGGGCGATGCCATAAGCAATCTCTTCTTTTCGCGACAAACTCGAAGTTCCGGCTGGCTGGAATTGTAACGCGCAGATCGCTCCTTGCGGCAAATGGAATCGGCACGAATGGGTCAGATTTGGGTGCGCGGGTCAACGATCGTGGGAGAGCGCCGTCCCCGAACCAGCGGTAGACCCGGACGGGTCGGCATTGACGGGTTTCTTTTTCGCGATAGCGTCGGCATGTCGGGTGGCGTGCGCGTCGGCGGCCCAGAATGAGGGGTCGATGTCAGGGAAGATGCGGTCGCGCTGCTCGATTTCGCCGAGGCGCGACAGCATGGGTTCATCCAGCGATCCGTCCCGCGCGAACGCCTCCCACATGGTCTTGAGCTCCAGGAACTGATCGTTGTGGGTCAGGAAGCGCATCTCCGCATAGTCCCGCGCAGCGCCGGTGGTAATGAGGAATTGCCAGTCGGAGGATTCCAGCAGCAGCAGTTCGCGGCAGAGCTGCTGCGCGATGCGCTTGCCCGGCTCGGACTTGCGCCACTCGCCCGCGGTGCACATCTCGCGGGCGTAGAGCTCGGCAGGGTAGATGTGGGCGTAAGTCCAGGAAGTCTCCGGGTTCATCCACACCTGGTGATTGCCCTCCGCGCCCCAGGAGCCTTCGGGCATGGCAATGTAGCTCGCCCGCGGATAGCGATCGAGATACTGACTGCAGGTAATGGTGGCGATGCCGGTCTCATGCTCGTGCAGCGTACGGCAGACGGCCTCCAGCCACATCGGCCCTTCGAACCACCAGTGGCCGAAGAGTTNNGCGTGCTCCTTCACCCGCTCGGCCGCCTGCTGCGGCCAATAGACCTGCTTGTCGCCGATGTCGACCGCGGGACCGGTAACCTGCCAGTAGCGGTGACCGCCGGGGAAGCGCCTCTTGTGGAAGTCGAGGTAGTTGGCATCGCCGGGATAGCCGGTGTCGCCCGACCACACCTGCAATCCGGTCCCGGGATCGCGAGCGAAGACGGTAACGGCGAAGCGCTTGTCGTAGGGTCCGTCGACGTAGTAGGGCTGGTAGAGGCTGCGCTGCGGAGCCTGGGTCGCCCGCACCAGCTCAGGATTGCGCGGCAGGCGGCTCTCCGGCGGGCCGTAAGGGGAGGGAATTCGCCGGCTTGCCTCGACCAGGTGGGTATCGACGAAGAAGTAGTCGAGATTGGATTCGGAGAGCGCCTGCTCAATGCCGATGCGGTCGAATCCCGGGCGCTCTTGCTCCGCGCTGCCATCCAAAACCGGGTAGTTCCAAAAGCCTGCGGGCCGGTAGCCGCACTCCGGGGCCCAGATGCCCCGGGGGTGACTGCCAAGGTGACGAACGTGGGTCGCGACGGCGGTGCGGACCTGGGCGCGAACACTCTCGTCGGTGCCCAGCAGGGGAAAGTATCCGTGGGTCGCGCCGCAGGTGAGGATCTCAATCCGTCCGGCGTCGTTGAAGTGGCGAAAACCCCGGATGATATTGCCGTCGAGCGCGTTGAAATCATCCAGCGCGGCAGAGAAGAAGCGTCCCCAGAAGCGCGCCGTCTCGGTCAGGTGGAGATCGCCGGACTGGATGAAGAAAGCCTCGTCCTCGCGCGCGGCTGCGATCTTGCGGCCCAGGTACCTGGGGAACTCGGCGATAAAGAACGGGTGCGCCAGTTGCTCCAGCAGGATAGGGGAGAGGTTAATGTTGAAGTTGGCGGGAACGCCGTCGCGCTCCAGGTTGCCGAGCACGCGCAACAGCGGCAGGTAAGTCTCCGCGGCGGCCTCGTGCAGCCACTCCATGCCGTGCGGCCAGGTGCCGTGATTCACCACGTAGGGCAGATGGGCGTGCAGGGTAAACGCGAGGAATCCTGTGGGAGTGGTCTTTGCCTTGGGCAATCGCGACCTCGAGACGGTTAGGACTTGCGGGTTAGATGCGGGACGCCGCTCTTTCGCCGTTGCGCCGGAATGGGGTGACGCGCCCGGAGCAAGAATGCCCCGGGTCTAGCGCGCTGGCCCGTAGCCTGCTCAACCCGGGATAGCAAGAGTCTGAGCGAGTTGCGATTCGTGCTTCAAACTCACCGCGGCGATTGCCGGGCGATGTTCCGTGCGGATCCGCTTGCCGGTCTTACTGGTTGTCGTGCCGTTCGAGCGGCGGGCCGGAGGCATCTGACGCGCCCCCACCCGTAGTGACGTGTACGATGATGGCGTCCGACAGCTTGAAGCGGACGACTGTCTCCGATTCGATCTGAACCTGCTGGCCGCGGGTAACGGTGTTCGCGCCCGCTCCCACTCCGCCGCCGGCCGCTGCGCCGACGGCCGCTCCTCTGCCGCCTCCCAGGATGCCTCCGAGGATGGCGCCGACAGCAGCCCCGCCGCCCACCTTCTCGGCGGTGTTCTTGCCGCGGCCCTCGCCTTGCTTGGTGTAGGGCTCGGTGGCGCAGTCGATGCGTTCGCCTTTGCGGCTGATGGAACTGAGCGAGATCGTCAGCAGCGAGTTGCCCTTGAAGTGGGCCGCGTCCTGCGCCGCGTCCACGTGGCCGGTCACCGGGGCGCCCTGGGGAAGAACAACCATGCCGTCGACGATGATGTCGGAGGCGATTGCCCCGGTAAATCTGTCGCCGCTCTGCGTGGTCTTGCTGTCCAGCGTCTGCGTAATGCGCACCGGAATCGAAGTGCCCGCGGGCAGAGTGATGTCATGCCGTACCGGCGCAGGCGGCGGGGGTGGCGGCGGAGGCTGCACCTGCGCTACCGGGGCTGGAGGCTGCGGCGCGGGGGGCGGAGCGGGAAGGTTGCGCACGACGGGCGCGGGCTGCGGCGTCGCGGCCGACGGCTTCTTCGCCTTGTCCGGTCGAATCGCCGGGGGCTGCGCAATGGCCGTGGTGACGCCGGGCTGTGGCGGCTGCACCACCAGGTTGTCGACCACGGTCTTGATGCCGGCGACCTGGGCGACGTCGCCGCTTGCGATGGTGCGCGCGGAGTCGCTGGTGACGGTACCGTTCAGGGTGACGATTCCGTTGGCGACGGAGGTCTGGATGGACTGGCCATTGAGGTTCTGGTCGGCAAACAGGCGGGCATGCACCTGCGTGTTCAGGCTGGCGTCGTCCGTGGCAGGAGTTCTCTTGCAACCCGTAACCATCATTGCGAAGGACAATCCGAGGACGATCGTTCGCGCACCATTAATAGCGACCATGACGTTCCTTTCGTGCGGTTGCTTTCAATGCAACCATAGTACTCGATCAAACCTCGGAGGATAGATGCGCCTGGAGGGTGCATCGGTCACTTGGAACCCATCTTCTTGCGGCTCGCCAATTCCCGTCCATCCGCGCCGGGACGCATCGTTTTCATCCTGCCTATTTGACGTATTCCCGTCAAAAATGGTCGGAAGGTGCTATCGTAAGCTTCCCGAGGGAAGGCTGGCCGCGGACCGCCGGCTAAGCGCAACCTGAACCACCGGCGCGGCATCTGACCCAGAGGGTAGGTTAGAGGCGAGCCATCCCGCTGCCGGCTCCGCGCGAACGGGACAGACGGCGGCGATGGTGGTACATTCCATAAGAATTCGTATTTGCGAGAGAGCGAGAGCTTTCGCCAAACCAAGAGGTTAAGACAGGAGAAGACAATGGCAGACAATGAAGGCGGAGCGAGCGGGCTGGGATGGTTCCTGGCCGGACTGGGGATCGGCGCCCTGCTGGGGGTGCTGTATGCGCCGAAGGCGGGCAAAGAGACGCGCGAGGACATTGCAAACGGTGCACGCGAAGCAAAGGAAAAGGCTGCGGAACTCGTCGAGCAAGGCAGACAAAAGGCGAACGAGTACGTGGAGCAGGGCAAGCAGTACGTCGAACAGGGCAAGCAGAAGGCCGCTGAACTGGTCGAAGAAGGCAAGCGGCAGGCCACGGCGTCCATCGACAAGGGCCGCGAATACTACGAAAAGGGTCGCACCCAGTGGACCCAATACGTCGAAAAGGGCAAGAGTATCGCCACCGAGCAGCAGGCCAAGGTAAGCGCCGCGGCGGATGCAGCCAAGGAAGCCTACGTGAACACCACGGTAGAGACGCCCGTCTAGCCTGAAGTGGAGCTGGGCCTAAAGAGGCGGCGTCCGCTGGTACGGCGTCGCCTCGGCGAACGCCCAGAAGTGAGCCGCGAACCGGGCGCCACCGCAACTGGGTCAGGCCGGCGAGCGTTTACGAACCCATGAAAGAAAGCAAGAAGGTCAGCAATGGCAACGATGTGTTTCGCTTTGTGGCTGGAGGAGATAGATTTAGCCGGCACCAATCGTCTGATCATGATCTTTATCGGCGTGGTCGCAGTGGCCTTGTTGATTATGGCGATCGCGCTGCTGGTGATCTCGGTGGCATCGGCCAAGGCTATTAAGGCTGCGCGCCAGTCCGCGGACGAGATCAAGGACAAGGTGCTTCCCTTGATCGAGGTGGCCACGGAGATCGGCAAATCCGGCCAGGCGCTGCTGCACGATGTGACACCCCAGGTGAAACTGATCTCGGAGAACCTGGCGGAAACCAGCAAGATCGCACGGTCGGCGGTGCAGCAGATCGAAACCACCGTCAGCGATGCCAATCTGCGCACCCAGCGCCAGGTGGCCAGGGTGGACGGCATGGTCACCGCGGCGCTGACTACAACCACCGAAGTGGTGGAGGCCGTCGCCACCGGCCTGCGTGTGCCGGCGCAGAAGATTGCAGCGATGGCGGGCCACGCAAAGCTGGCCTTCGACGGTCTGCTGGCAAGATTCAAGGCGAGGCAAAGAGGGTAGCGGACGCCGCCGGCGAGCCCGCAGGCACAGTGAAACTCCCGTAAAATGGGAGTATGGCTTCCGCTGTCCTTGATGCAACCAGCGAAACTCCGATGGTGCCTGCGCAGCCTGCAGGGGCGCGTGCGCCTTCGCCCGGCGCGCGGCCGAGGATCGGCTTTGTGTCGCTGGGCTGCCCGAAGAACCTGGTTGACTCCGAAGTGATGATGGGGCTGCTCGACCGCGCAGGCGGCGAGCTGACGCCGCGGGCTGAAGACGCCGAGATATTGGTCGTCAATACTTGCAGCTTCATCGACTCGGCCAAGCAGGAATCGGTGAACACCATCCTGGAGATGGTGCAGCACAAGGTTGCGAACGGCGGCAAGGCGCGGCGGCTGATTGTCGCGGGATGTCTGGTGGAGCGCTACCGCGACGAGATCCGCAAGAACATTCCCGAGGTCGACGCGGTGGTCGGCACCGGCCAGCTGGAGGCGATCCTCGAAGCGGCGGGGTTGAGCGCGCCGGTTGCGGAGGTGGAGCGCGCATCGCCGGGCTCTCCATTCAATATTCTGGTGAGCAAGGCGCCGAGCGCAGTGCACCAGCATTCGCATCCGACGGAGGTTGGAGCGCAGCTTGCGATTGCGCATAGCCCAGAATCCGAGACGGCCGCGCGAAGCTCTTCGCACCACGGGCAGTGGCGGGCCGAGGGCGAGTTGCGCGAGCGCCAGGGCCGCTTCTCCCGCGAGCACTGGGAGGGCGCGATGGCGGCGCTGCCTGAGTACCTGTATTCGGACGAGACGCCGCGGATTCTGACTACGCCGGGGGCATCGGCGTACATCAAGATTGCCGAGGGCTGCGACCATCCGTGCAGCTTCTGCATCATNNGAAGCGGAGAAGCTGATCGCGCAGGGCGTCCGCGAGATTACGCTGATCGGACAGGACACGACCTGTTACGGCGAGGACCTCGGGCTGAAGGATGGCCTGAGCACGCTGCTGGAATCGCTGGCGGTGCTGCCCGGGCTGAAGTGGCTGCGGTTTCTGTATGCGTATCCGAACAAGATCACGACGCGGCTGCTGGAGACGATGGCGCGGCACGACAACGTCGCGAAGTATCTCGACGTGCCGCTGCAGCACGCTAGCCCGAGCGTGCTGAAGCGGATGAAGCGCGGCGGGACGCCGGAGGTTTTTCTGCGGCTGATTGAAAAGGCGCGGGCTACGGTGCCGGGAATCGTGCTGCGCACCAGCTTCATCGTCGGCTTCCCGGGTGAGACGGAGGAGGACTTCAAGCAACTCTGCGATTTCGTTGCGGCGGCGAAGATCGACTGGCTTGGCGTCTTCTCCTATTCGGACGAAGAGGGCGCGGCGGCGTTCGAACTGGATCGAGCCTTGAAGGTCCCGAAGCGGACGATTGAGGCGCGGCGGCGGCGGCTGATGCGCTTGCAGCAGAAGATCAGCGCNNTGGCAGGGACGGACCGCGCTGCACGCTCCTGAGATCGACGGCAAGGTGCTGATCAACGACTTTGGGCCGCACGAGACGCTGGTTCCGGGCACGTTCTATCGGGCGGAGATTACCGAGTCGCACGACTACGACGTGGTGGCTCGGATCGTCGAGTAGCTGGCTGCCGGTCGTCATCGTACCCCCTCCCCCCTATCGAATCCTGCATGATCTAGAAGCTAAAGGACTTAGAGACTATGATCTTGTAAATAAACGACTTACCCTAAACTGCTCTTATCATTTGGGTTTGTGCCCCAAGAATGCTGAGGCCGTGCAAGATCTTGGAAACAAATGAGTTAATTGGAAACGATTGATATGACTTAGTTTACATTCGACCCTTTTCCCACCCGAGTGGAGAGAGAGACACACAATCCTGAGGCTGTGGATTCTGTCCTTGCTCCTTCCTTTAATTATATGCGGGCTGTCAAGGCGGGCTTGTGGAGAAGTGGGTACGGTTTCTTCAAATGGGAGGGGCAGCAACCCCACTCGTGACGGTGGGGCTGTGATGAATGGGGCAGCCGGCGGTTATGATGTGGTGACAATGGAGCGAGTGATGGTTCAGGCACTGCAATACAAGGGCTACGTCGGCCCGGTTCTATACAGCGCCGAGGACAAGATGCTTCACGGTCGTGTGCTGGGCGTTCGCGACATGATCAGCTACGGCGGCACGGATGTGCGATCCCTGGAAAAGAACTTCAAGGCGGCGGTTGACGAATACCTGGCCTTTTGCGAGGCCGAGGGCAATACACCGGATATGCCTTTCAAGGGGAGCTTCAATGTGCGGATACCGCAGGACCTGCACCAACGGGCGGCGCTGTATGCCGAGGAGCACGACCTGAAGCTGAATGCGGTGGTGCAGTTGGCGTTGAAGGAGTATCTGACGCACGCGGAATAGATGTGGCTCAAGGCCCACATCTCAGAAGCGAGATGTGGGGCACCCAGCTATTCTTGTGGGTGCGTTTCCCCCTCACGAGCTGCGTTCACTGAGCAGGCTTTTCGGTCTTCCCTTTCGCATGATCAAGTATGAATCGTGCGTAATCGGCGGCGGAGTCCCTGAAATTCGTTATGAAGGTATCGACGTTTTCCTCCGACACCCCTCCCGTTAGTACCAACAGGTTTTCCAGCACCGCATTCCCATCGCCGTCTACGAAGGCGGTGGAAGCAAACTGCGTCTTGTTCCATTCATTCACGGTAGCCAGCGAAGCGCCATCGGTGTAGTAGACAAAAAGCTCAGCTAACTCCGGGGTGGCCACCCTGCCTGCGACTTTTCAGCCTTCGGCCCTGAAGGTGAAATAGTCGTCCGGCTTTCCGTCTGTGCTGCCACGCTCACATTGGAAGCCGAGAGCCTGAACCCGACGTTGAAATTCTTCCAGCGTCAAAGTGGAAACCAGAGGGCCGTTCTTTTCCGTTGTTGGGGATGGGGCCGCTGCGGGCCCGGCGGTCGTCCCTTTTGTCTGTGCCAGCGAAGGGCAAGCCAGCAGCAAAGCGCCGAGCAAGGCTGTGACAATGCGGTTCTTCATCACGTGCTCCTTACGGTCAATTTCCTCGCAGACAGTGTACGACCGATTCGCCCCGTAGTCAGATTTATTCTTACGGCGCGACGGTGAGGGTGAGGCCGTCGACGGCGCGGACGGTGACGGCGGTGCCGGCGGGGATGGGTGGGGCGTTGGGTGGGAGCGCGGCCTTCCAGATTTCGCCGCGGACCTCGACCTGGCCGATGGGAAGTTCGCCGGTGGGCAGGACCGGCGTCATGGTAACGGCGGACTGGCCCAGCATTGCTTGCGGGCCGGTGAGGCGTTTGGCCTGACGCGCCTTGAAGGCCAGCCACGCCAGCCCGAAGGTGACGACACCGAAGCCGACGCCCGCACCGGCAGCCACGCCGAAGTGGACACGCATCTCCGGCGACGGGCCGTTGACCAGCGTGGCCAGCCCGAAGACGAGGCAGAGGATTCCGGCGACCCCGAGCACGCCGTGGCTGGCGAACTTAGCCTCCAGCACCATGAGCGCGAGCGCGGCGAACAAGAGCAGCACCGCGGTGTGCTGGACGGGCAGCAGGTTGAGGCCGAAGATGGCGAGCAGCACCATGAGCGTACCCAGCGCGCCGGGCACGATGGTTCCGGGCACATGGAATTCCAAGTAGATGAGCAGCCCGCCGCAGATCAGCAGTAAGACATCGAGGTCGGGACTGGTGAGGCGGGTGAGCAGGCGCTCGCGCGTCGATGGCGGCAGCGGGTCGATGGTCGCGTGGGCGAAGTTCAGCGTGACGCTGGCGCCGTTGAAGCGCTTGATGGTCTTGCCGTTGAGCTGGGCCAGCAGCGCGTCGTCGTTGGGCGCGACCGCGTCGATCAGGTTCAGCTTCAGCGCCTCGGATTCGCTGAAGGACTTCGAGTTGCGGACGGCGTCTTCGGCGTCCTTGGCGTCGCGTCCGCGGACCTGGACATAGGAGCGCAGGAAGGCGGCGGCGTCGTTCTCGATCTTCTCTTTGAGCACCGGGTCCATGGTGGTGCCTTCAAGGATGGGGTGGGCCGCGCCGGCGTTGGTCCCAGGCGCCATGGCGGCGACATCGGCTGCCTCAAGCAGGAAGAAGCCGGCCGATCCGGCGCGACTGCCCGAAGGCTCGATGAAAATGATGACGGGCACGGGCGAGGCCTCGATGGCAGCGACCATCTCGCGGGTGGAATCGAGCAGGCCGCCGGGCGTGCCCATGGAGATGAGCACGGCTGCCGCATTGCGGCTGGCGGCGTCGTCCAGGCCGCGCTTGAGGTACTCGGCGGTGATGGGCTGGATGGTGTCGTGGATGGTGAGCTTGACTACCAGCGGAGTGGAAGGCGATTGAGCCGGGAGAGGCAGAAGCAGGGCGAGTGCGGCGACGGCGAGGATCGGGGTACGAAACACGAGCGGGCTCCGGGGCGGTTGGTGGCCGCGTGTTAACGATACGGCAGAATGGGCGAGGGCGGAGGAATTCTATAGGCCGGGCCTTCAGCCCTTAGGTCCCATTCCTGCGCCAACCTAGGGCTTCGCCCTAGCTGGCCGGCGCCCAAGTGCGATGGCCGGACGCCCTTGCAGACCGGCGGATAAATATACAAATATTCATATCCTTGAAACCGTCGCTTCACATCCGAATGTGACAGCGGACACAGACCTCGCCCGGTTCTCGCTGGGAAAATGGCTTATTCCTATAGGTCGTGTTGTCTGTAAATCTGCCTTCCATCGGGGGTTACAGATTCCATTTCCAATGGCGTCTCCGGTTTTGGGGCGCGTACGACTTTGGTATCAGACGTGCACCTACCGCGAACGGAAGAATGTGTCTAGTTGTGTTTTGACCTAGTCAGGTATCCCAAATTGTCACGGTAGTTTTGCGAGGAATCGAACTATGAAGCGTACCTTGAATCTGCTCTCGTCTATGTTTGCGACATTTCTGGTTGTATCCCTGTTCTGCGCACCGGCGGTTTTGCGGGCCCAGGAGGATGTGTCGGGCATGGCGGGCGATGTAACGGACCCGAGCGGTGCAGTGGTGCCGGGTACAACCGTCACCCTGACCAACCCGGGCAGGGCGCTGAAGTTTAGCCAGATGACCAACTCCGGCGGCTCGTACCGCTTCACCAACATTCCTCCGGGCCCGGGCTACGAAGCGACGTTCGCGCACGCCGGTTTCGCCACGGTTGACGTCAAGGACATTTACCTCACCGTGTCGACCGTCCGCACCCAGGATGTCAAGCTCACGGTTGCCAGCACCGAGGTACAGGTCGAAGTGACGGCTTCCAACTCGGAAGTCACCATCGATACGACCGATGCCAACATTGGCAACACGTTCGATGTAGACAAGCTCAACAACCTCCCGGTACAGCAACGCAACGATCCCACCGCGCTATTCACCATGCAGCCGGGCGTAAACGATCAGGGATCAACGACGGGCGCACGCGTCGACCAGAATGCGATTACGCTCGACGGTCTGGACGTCGTCGATCTAGCGACTGGCGGCGCGTCACAAAGCAACTCTGGAATCACCGAAGGATTTAGCGGCACCATCGTAGGCCACGCGCCGGTTGACTCCGTACAGGAGTTTCATGCCACCGTTGGCGGTTATGGGGCAGCGACCGGCTCCGGCAGCGGCGGGCAGTTTGCGCTGGTAACCAAGAGCGGCACCAACCAATTTCACGGCAATATCAACGAGTACCATCGCGACCCACTGCTGGTAGCCAACAGCTGGTTCAGCAACAATGCATCGCCTGTGATTCCCCGCAACCATCTGATCCAGAATCAATTTGGCGGCAACATCGGCGGCCCGGTCATGAAGAACAAGCTGTTCTTCTTCTTCGACTACAACAACTCTAAAATTATTAGTTCGCAGCTTGCTTTCAGGACCGTTCCGCTCGATACGCTGCGGGCCGGCACCGTCAACTACATCAACAGCGCCGGCACCCTTACAGGATTGAGTCCCGCGCAGGTAATAGCGCTCGATCCTGCCGGGATCGGCGAAGACCCCAACTGGCTTAGCTACACGAATGCGCGCTTCCCCCACTCCAACGCGGCCGGCGGGGATGGCGTCAACTCGGGAGGCTTCGACTTCAACGCCCCCAATAACAATTCTGAAACGAATTATGTCGGCCGGGTGGATTACAACATCAACTCATCGATGAAAGCGTTTGCAAGGTTCACCATTGCGCGGCAGAACTCGACCGAGAACCTGAACGAGTTTGCCGGTGATCCGCCTACCGACCCGTTTGTCGATCGCACCTACGCCTTTGTCCTTGGTCACGATTGGGTGATCGGCGCCAATAAGACTAATAAGGTCTACCTCGGCGAGACGGTGGAGAAATACTCCTTCCCGAACAACTACAACCCGACTGGGTCGACCTGGTTCCTGTTTGGGGATGGCACCCAGGCCTCACTCGCATCGACCCTCTACCTTAACCCTTCCTTTCAGAGCCGCCGCATACCGGTTCCTGTTGTGGGAGACGATTTCACCATCACCAGAGGCAATCACACGGTCCAGTTTGGCGGGACCTTCAAGGATATCCTGGCCAAGTACAACAGCGCTATAGACTACAACGCGACCGAGATCGGCCTGGGGGGGCAAACCGTGAATCTGGTTCCCAGCCTGCGCCCCAGTGATATCAATACAAGTGCCGCGTCGGGAGTAGGAGCCACCGCGGCCGCTACTTACGACCAGGCCTTCGCCTTCATGCTGGGCCGCGTTGCAAATGTCCAGAGCGATTTCAACTACGATGCGCAGGGCACCGCGCTGCCCCAGCTTTCCAACGACCAGCGTATCTACCAGTCTTATCAAACCCAGCTGTATGTACAAGACTCGTGGAAGGCGCTGCCCGACCTTACCTTGAACTTTGGATTGAACTATCAACTGTTCTCCGTGCCCTATGAGACGCGCGGATTTGAAACGGTTGAGCCTTTCACGCTCAATCAATACATGGACGCCCGGGTCGCGCAAAGTTCTCTCTCCCAGACTGGGCCGCTCGCCGTGCCTTTGATCACCTATTATCTTGGTGGAAAGGCTGCAAACGGTCCGCCGCTCTACCCGCAGGAGTACAAGAACTTCGCGCCCAGCTTCGGGTTCTCCTGGAACCCTGGCTTCGACAAGAAGACCGTGATCAACGGCGGCGCAAGCATCGTCTACGACCGCACCGTCATCAATGCAGTGGAGCAGATCCAGGACGCGGATTCGTACCTCTTCCAACAGACCAAGTCGACCTCTGAGGGCATCCCGGGCGATGCGTACGATTCCATCAAGAATGACCCGCGACTCAGCGCGAATAACACCATCCCGACCGGCACGGATTGGTCGGGGAGGCCCTCCAATGTTTCCCTAACGCCGCCGGCATCGCCACGGCCCCCGTACCAGCCGTTTACCGATCCTGGTTTTTGCTCACAATATGCTTTTGGATCTCCGTGCGGCCTTCAGAATGGGTTGGCCTTCAACGCAACCATCGACCCTGGCCTCAAGACACCGTATTCCATCGGCTACAACTTCGGCGTGCAGCACCAGTTCCCGGGAGACCTGGTTCTCAAGGCCAGCTATGTAGGCCGCCTGGGACGCCGTCTGCTGGCGCAGGCCGACGCGGAACAGGTTCTTGACTTCGCAGATCCTGTCTCCGGCCAGTACCTGTCCGCCGCCTTTGCCGCAATGACCACCCAAATAAGGGCGGGCGTAAACCCATTGAGCCTGCCCCCGGAGGCATTCTTCGAAAACGTCGTGGCTCCCGGATTTGGGGCCTCCCAGACGTATAAAGATGCCAACGGTGTGGTGCATCACTATGCAAACAATACCGACTTTCTGGCCTCGCAGGTTTCCGGCGAGGTCCACAACGGTGATTTTGGCGACTTTAGCCAATTCCTCTCTAATTTTGCCCCTCAGAACGTGGGCGACGCAGCGCAGTTCTCCGAAAACACGTTCTACAGCAACGGAGGGTTCTCCACCTACAACGGCTTCCTGATGTCACTACAGAAGAACCTGTCCCATGGCTTGCAGTTCGATCTGAACTACACTCTGTCTCACTCCATCGATAACATTTCGTTCTTTGCGAATAGCGCGGGCGATACCGGTGTCGGCGGCACCGGGTTGATCTGCGACGTTATCCGCCCGCGTGAATGCCGCGCCAACTCCGACTTCGACGTGAGGCATTACATCACGGCGGACGAAACCTATCAGCTCCCCTTCGGCAGGAACCGGATGTTCCTGAGCGATATACCGCTGTGGGGGGAAGAGATCCTCGGGGGATGGGACATCAGCGGCGTGACGGAATGGCACACCGGGAATGCTTGGGGAACAGACTCGAATGCCTTCGTTGCCAGCTACTCCAACGATGCCCCGGGCATTCTTATCGGCAAAAAATCTGCGGTGGCTACCGGTCCGACCAAGGTCCTCGGCGGAGGGGTCAATGTCTTCAACAACGCGGTAGCGCCCACGACAGTCCAGCCATTTTCAGCGCCCGCGGCTGCTGCAGCATACGAGGGGCCGATCGGATTCCAGATTGGAGCTCGTAACGGCTTGCGTGGTCCGCATTTCTTCAACCAGGATCTCGGGTTGGCCAAAAACTTCCCGATCTATGCTGAGCGGGTCAATCTGAAGTTCCGGGCGGACGCGTTCAACGCGTTCAACCATCCAAACTTCGGCTTGCCGCTGGAAAACTCATTCAACGGTTACGATCAGCAGGATGTCACCAGCACCACGTTTGGCAACATCAGCAACACCGTGGATACCGATGGAAATAACGGAGCCCGCGTGCTGCAGGTGTCGCTGCGCCTGGAGTTCTAAGGCACAGTAACCCGCAACAGGAATGCCGAGGGCGGAGAGGAAACTCTCCGCCCTTCGCTATTCTGCGTCGATCAAATCGGCGCCCTTGGCTTCAGGCCCGAAGCCGGCGACGGTGGCGACGGTGATCGCGACCACCACCACGGTTGCGGAGAGCGCGACGTTCAGCGAGCCGGCGTTGTGGCGGTCGGCGTAGACCTGCTGGAAGATCTGGTTGCGTGACGACAGCAGATTGCCAAGCTGGTAGGCAAATCCGGGCAGAATGGCGCGGACCGGCGCGGGCGCCAGTTCGTTCAGGTGCGCGGGGATGATTCCCCAGGCGCCCTGGACCATGAACTGCATCAGAAAGCCTCCCACGGCAAGCATGGTCGCGGTGTGGGACCACGCCCAGAGCGGGACCATCGGAATGGCCAGCAGCGCCGCGAAAACGATGGTCCTGCGGCGGCCAAACCTCTCCGAGATGCTGCCGCAGCAAATACCGCCCAGCAGAGCGCCGATGTTGGCGACGGCGACGATAAGGCCGGTGTGCGCTGCGCTTCGGCGCATGTCGTGCTGCAGGAAGGTGGGGTACAGGTCCTGGGTGCCGTGGCTGAAGGACGTGAACGCGGTCATCAGCAGGACGACGAAGAGAAAGATGGGCAGATAGCTGATGAGGATGGACAGCGTGAGCCTGGGCTTCTTCTGGGTCAGGCCTGCTTCGCGTTCAGCGAGCCAGGCGGGCGATTCCTCGACCTTGTAGTTGAGATAAAAGCCGAGGAATGCAGGCAGGGAACCGATCATGAACAGGATGCGCCAGTTGGTGAGGACGCCGCTGCCATGGAGGTGGGGAAAGAGCGATGCAAACAGCAGCGCAGCCAGCAGATTGCCGCAGACGTAGCCTTCCTGCAGCAGGCCGGAGAAGAATCCGCGGCCTTCCGTAGGCAGGGTTTCCAAGGCCAGCGCCGCGCCGACGCCCCAGACGCCGCCCATGGCGACGCCAAACAGCGCACGGCAGACCAGGAAGCTCGACAAGGTCGGGGCAAGCGCGGAGGCTAGCTCGAACGCTGAGAAGGCGATGACATTGACGATGAGCGTGGGGCGGCGGCCATACTTTTCCGCCATGGAGCCGAAAAGAAATGCGCCGACGGGCCGCATCGCGAGGGTCCAGAAGATGGCTTCTTCCGCCTGCTTGCGGCCTGTGTGGAAGGTCACGGCGATGGCGGTAAGGCAGAAGGTGAGCAGGAAGAAGTCGAAGGCGTCCAGGGTCCAGCCGAGGAAGCAGGCGGAAAAGGTATTGCGTTGGACCCGGGTCAGGGCGCGGAACTTACCGAGAAAAGGCATCGCCGAATGCTACCATCCCGTCACGCGGATGGTTTGGGCGACGATCTTTCCGGGAGTGCGCGGGGAGGGTCCAGCTACATCTTGGCGCGCAGCGGCGTCACGTCGGCTGCCGGCGGCAGGGGCATCGCCTCGGGCTCCTGCAGGTAGGTCTTCAGCAACTGGTGGTGCAGGCAATAGAGAGCGAGCTCGAGGCGGTCGGAGACACCCAGCTTGTCGTACACCTTGCGCAGGTAGTTCTTGATCACCTGCTCGGTGGTGCCGATCTGGTAGGCGATCTCTTTATTGCGCATGCCCCGGGTAATGCAGCTGATGATCGCCAGTTCCTTCTTGGAGAGCTTGGGCTGCACCCGCGGGTTGGTGAGCGAACTGGCCTGGGAGCGATAGGCCTCGATCACCCAACTGATGGACTGGTTATCGATCCAGGTTTCGCCGTCGGCAATCTTGCGAACGCATTTGATCAACAGGTCCGGGGAGATGGAGCGGGGCACCACGCCGCGCACGCCGCGGCGGTACAGTTCCACGATGTTGGCCTCGTCGGCCTCCGTCACCTGAACGATCAGCTTGGCGTCGGGGGCGCGCCGGACCAGGTCCGGGATGGCGTCGATGGTGCCCGCGATGAGCTGGCCTTCGAGAACCACGACGTCGGTCGGGTAACGTTGCAGGGCGGTGTGCAGATTGGCCAGGGTCTCGGCCTGCGCGACCACCCGGATATCGTCTTCGAGCGCGAAGACTTTCTTCATGCCGACGCGGTAGATTGCCTGGGAGTCGGCAAGGATAACGCGAATTCCCGCGCCGCCGCCGGCCTGCTCAAAGGCGTCGTTGGCGTGCTTTTCCGAATTGACCGTTAATGTCATCGTCATGCTTTCAGAAAGTACTCGTCGATTACTGCGGCCGCCATCAATTCATGGTGCAACTGCTGGTGGCGAACCACTCGTCCTTTGCAGTGGATGGAAACGTCGTGGTCCAGGCCCATCACTTCCGACGGCATATCCATGGTGAACTCTATGCTGCTGCCGATCCGCGGCAGGCGGGCGGCAACGAACAGCAGACCGTTCGAGGAGATGTCCCTGGTAGCGGCTTCGATCATCCCTTCCTCTGTCTTCAGGTGGACCGCAAGCTCCAGCGGAAACCGAACCGCGGTCCGGACGGCATCCCTTCCGCCAGGTCTCAGCCATGCCGCCAAGCTGCCTCCTTTGGGAACCCCAGCGCCCTATAAACTCGAGCTATGTGGTTACCAAAGTTATGCTACACCCAGATTGTGCCACCTATTCCTGGGCTGATCTATGGCACATTAGTTGCATTCTGCACAACTTAGGCGGGAAAAGGTAACCAGCAGGCGCTTCTCCCGGCTGGCCGCGCCGGCGCAGAGAAGACAGCTCAGTTTCCAGGTCGAACGGGTCAGGTCCGGGGGGTCGACGTTATGGGATGGGATGAGCGTCCAGGAAGCCATTGATTTCCTGGCACTCGTCGTGCGAGAGGCGGAGTTTGGCGGCCGGCCAGACTCCCTCAACCTGCTCGGGGCCGCGCCCGCCCACAATCGCCCCGGTGATGGCCGGGTTGGCGAGCGTCCATGCAATGGCAATGACGCCGGCCGAGACGCCGTGCCGTGCGCCGATCTGTTTCAAAAAATCGGCGATGGCGAGATTGCGGCTGAGCAGCGGCTCCTGGTAGTTCTTGGCGTTGCGGCGGAAGTCGTCTAGCGGCAGGTTGGCGACCCGCTCTTTGCTCATCGCACCGGTTAGCAGGCCGGAGTGCATGGGCGCGTAGTTGATGACGCCAATCTTGCTCTCGAGGCAGAACGGCAGAATCTCCGCCTCGACCGAACGGTTGACCATCGAGTAGGGCGGCTGGAGCGAAGCGATCGGGGCGATCTCCATGCAGCGCTTCATCTGGGCCACGGAGAAGTTCGAGACGCCGATGTGACGGACCTTGCCCTCATGTTGCAGCCCCACCATGGTCGACCAGCCCTCTTCGATGTCCTGGTCCTCCACGGGCCAGTGGATCTGGTAGAGGTCGATCGCTTCCACCTGGAGGCGGCGCAGGCTCTCTTCCACCTCGCGGCGGATCTCCAGCAGGGTGCGTTTGATCTCGCGCTTCTGGTTCCACACCATGCCGCACTTGGTGAAGATAAAGGGCTTGACGTGGGACTCTTTCACCGCCTTGCCGACCACCTCTTCGGAGTGGCCAAGGCCATAAACGGGGGCGGTGTCTATCCAGTTGATCCCCAGGTCGATGGCCTTGTGAATCGCCGCGATGGAGGCATTATCGTCCTGCGCCCCCCAGGACATCGCCCAGTCGCCGCCGCCCAAGGCCCACGATCCGAAACCGATCGGGGTGAGCCACATGTCCGAGATTCCAAGTTGACTGATCTTCATAGGCTTTCGCGGCCCTGCAGGCTCCCAGCAGCAGCGGCCGGCCAGACGCCGCTCGCCGCCACACTATGCAAGCTATATGTAAGCTACCCGACCTCAAGAACATTCGCCAGGCTCGCCCTTAGACGCTAATTCTAAATCTTGCCGCGCGAATTCACCAACCCGTGCTTTCTGCGCGTTGCGTTGGTGCGATAGTCTCATATTTGCCGTATGAGCGAGATGAATCCAACTGAAACGAAGTCACCTGCTGCGCGCCCAGCCCGTGGCCGCAAGCCTGCATCGGCCAGGAAGCCCGCGAAGAAGGCGGCGAAAAAGAGCGGGGCGCCGAGCGAGGACCTCTTTTTTGGGCGTGACGAGTCGTGGATGCTTTTCAACCAGAGGGTACTCGAAGAGGCAGAGGACCCCACCAATCCCTTGCTGGAGCGAGTGAAGTTTCTGGCCATCACCGCGAGCAACCTGGACGAGTTCATCGAGATCCGCGTGGCCAGCCTGCTGCAGCACATCGAGGATGCGTATGGAGAGCCGCAGCGCGTGGATGAGGTGGGCCGTACGCCGCAGGAGCGGCTGGACCGGCTGAACGTGATTCTGCACAGCTTCGTCGACGCGCAGTACGACTGCTGGAACCACAGCCTGCTGCCGGCGTTGCGTGCGGCAAACATCCATCTGCTGGGGTGGCGCGAACTGGACGACCGCGCACGTGCCTACGCATTGAACTTTTACGACAACGAAGTCGATCCGCTGCTGACGCCGGTGACCATCGACCCCTCACATCCCTTCCCCCGGGTGCTGAACAAGGCGCTCTGCATCGCGCTGCTGCTTCGCTCGAAGCGCAGCAGCGGGTCGTCGCCCAAGGGAGCGGCCGCGCTGGGTGTGGTCACCGTTCCACGCGCTCTGCCCCGCCTGGTCCCGCTTCCCAGCGCCGAGGGACGCCTGGAATTCATCATGCTGCACAAGCTGATCGAGGCGCAGGTGGGGCGCATGTTCCGTGGGTACGAGGTGCTCGCCCGGGCCCCGTTCCGGGTGACGCGCAACAGCAACCTGTATCTGCAGGAGGAGGAGTCGCGCAGCGTACTGGAGAGTGTGCGGTCCGAGCTGCACAACCGGCGCAAGGGTGACGCCGTGCGCATGGAGGTCGAGCGCAGCGCGCCCGAGGAGATCATTGAACGGCTGCGTACCAACTTCGAACTCGGCCCGGAGCAGGTCTTTCGCACCAAGGGGCCGGTGAACCTGGCGCGCATGATGAATCTTTACAGCCACGTGGAGCGGCCCGACCTCAAGTTTCCGGGCTTCCAGGGACGGCGCTATCGCCTGTCGCCCAAGTCGGCAAATCTGTTCGACGAGTTGCGCAGCAAGGACATCCTGTTGCATCACCCCTTCGATTCCTACGCGACCGTCGAGGAGTTCGTCGAGTCGGCGGTCAAGGACCCGGCGGTGATCTCGATGGAGCAGACGTTGTATCGCACCAGCGAGGATTCGCCGCTGTTCACGGCGCTTACTGAGGCTGCGCAGTCAAAGGAAGTCACCGTGGTAGTGGAGTTGATGGCCCGCTTCGACGAGGCCTCCAACATCCGCTGGGCGCGCGATATGGAGGATGCAGGCGTGGGTGTCTTCCACGGCATTCTGGGCCTGAAGACACACTGCAAACTTGCCCTGATGGTGCGCCGCGATGCGGACGGAGTGGTGCGCCGATACGCGCACCTGGGCACGGGCAATTACAATTCGGTGACCGCGCGCTTCTATACCGACGTCAGCCTGCTGACCGCGCGCCCGGAGATTACTTTGGCGGTGCAGACGGTGTTCCGCTACCTGACGGCCAAGTCCGAATCCGAGGATTATTCCCCGCTGCTGGTGGCGCCGCTCACCCTCGCGTCCACCATCCTGAAACTGATTGCCCGCGAGGCGGAACACGCCCGGGCGGGCAGGCCGGCGGCGATCGTAGTCAAGATGAATGCCCTGCTCGACCGGCCGACCATTGAGGCCCTATACGCGGCGTCCAATGCAGGGGTGGAGATCGACCTGATCATTCGCGGCATGTGCGCGCTGCGGCCCGGCGTCAAGGGCATGAGCGAGCGCATCCGGGTGCGTTCCATCGTTGGCCGGTTCCTGGAACACAGCCGCATTTTCAGCTTCGCCAACGGCGGCCGGCCCGAGGTCTTCTGCGGCAGCGCGGACTGGATGCAGCGCAACCTGGTCGAGCGCTGCGAAGTGGTCTTTCCGGTCGACGATCCGGCGCTCGCGGCGCGCCTGCGCGAGGAGATTCTGGGGGCGTATCTCAAGGACAACGTCAAGGCGCGCCTGCTCCAGCCCGACGGCGTCTATGTGCGCGCACCCAAAGACGGCCCTGCGTTCAGCTCGCAGGACCACCTGATGGCGATTGCGGCGACCGAGAGCGTCGACCCACAATAATCCAGTTCGCCCAAACAACGGACCGCTCCCGCTGGAGCGAAGCGGCCGGTGCCGGGCGAATGGAAGCGTCAGTTGATGCTGTAGGTGATTGTGCTGGACTGCTGAATCACCTGACTGGACGAAACCGTGTACGTCCCCACCACCGTCACCACGTAAACTCCCGCATATGGGTTGGAATTGGTGGTCGTCGTGGGTGGTGCTGCCTGGCTGGAGCCGCACCCGCTGGCGCCGCCGACAAGCGCTACCGACAATGCCACCAGCAGCAAGCTGCCCAGGCGCCGCCTGCGCGGCAACGTCAGCAGCAGCAGGGAAGCGATTGTCACCCCCGACCCCGCGAGCTTCCACGGCACTCTTCCGGAGTTCTGCCGCGCCAGCATCGTGCCCGAATCGACGGCACCGGGCGCGTTGGGCATCCGCAGGTCGGCCTGGATTCCGGAGAGGGTAAGCTGGGTGGACGCCGTCCCGTTGACCGCGACGTTCACGGATGAATTGCTGAGGGTCAGCGTGGGAACGTAGCCGCTGGTGCTGCTGGTGTTATAGGCCGCGAAATTCACCGTTCCGGCAAACGTGTTGACCGCAGTCAGGGTGATGGTCTCAGGCGGAATCGTTCCTCCCGCTGCGACCGGGACGGAGACGCTAGGTGAAAGAGTGAAGCTGGGGCATGTGCCGGCGGCCACTGTAACAATCAGCGGCGAAGTTTGGCTGGAGCCGTTGTTTGTCGAGTTGGCCCCGCCGGTCGTCAGCGCCGGCCCCACGGACCCGGCGTAGGTTACGTCGCCCGAGTAGGACGTGGTGATGTTCTGCTGGCCGAGCGTGGAGCAGCTGGTGTTGAAGGTGTACGTGGCAACGCCGGAGTTCAGAGTTACCGCGGTGCCCACAGGCGCGTTATTCACCAGGAACTGGACCTTGCCTGTAGGCGTGGGACCAGGCACAGTCACCAGCGGATTGGCAGTCGTCACGGTGAAGCCCGTCACGGTAGCGGTCAGTGTTACGGTCGGGCTGTTCGTCGGGCTCGCCGTGGCGATGGTGGTAGAAGCGACAAGGTTGGTCGACGAGATATTCGGTCCCGGAGATCCGCTGCTCAGTGGTGTCACCGTGGTCCAGGCGCTCGCCAGGTTGGCGACGTTCGGGCTTCCCCAGCCGCTGGCGAGATCGTAGCCGCTGCCGGCGCTGTAGCCGATTACCCCTCCAACCAGGCAGTTCGGGCTGTTCGCGACACACGGCAATTGATTGTTGCCGGTGGTCACGTCGTTGAATACGACGGTGGGAAGAGTGGTGATCGTTTGTCCCCGCGAGTAATAGGCGGCGTCGTTAGCCAGCGCATAGATCGTGGGGTTGGCATTCCCCACGCCGTGCAAGCCGTTCTTCTGTTCGACCAGTGCCAACATCCCGCCGAATATCTGCGAGTCAAACGAAGTCCCCCCCGCTGACGCCAGGTTGGTGGAGGCATTTCTGAATCCACTGGTGCAGGACTCAGCGCCGTTTGCAGCGGAGACGTCGACGCAGTACAGGAAGGTGTCGTGGCTGTCGGACGCGTCCAGCGACAGGTCAGGCACATCGCGCGCGCCGTCGGTGGGAACGGTCGAATTGTACTGAACTCCACTGAGAGTGAACTGCTGCTGCCAGGCTGGTTTCGGGAAAAAGTTGCTGAATCCGCCGCCTCCGCCGTTGAAGCCAAGGATGCTGGGAAAATCGTTCCATGGCTGCTCAGGGATATAGCCGGTTGCGGAACCCGCGTTGGCTGTGGTGCTGCTGCTGTTGGCGTTCCAGTACTGGGTTACTCCGAGCGCGGTCCCGTCGTTGAATTGCGTGCCGCCCATGCTGGTGACGTAGGGTGAACTACCGGGAAAATCCACCGCCACGCCCTCCTCCGCCAGGGGGCCGGCGTCGCAGTCCGCAACGCCAGTATCGGCGGATGCTGCAAGAACCGTCTGCCCCTGCGCGTTAGCCTGTTTGAAGAGCTGGTTCAGCGTGTTCATATCGGCCGAACCCCAGTTGGCTTCGCAGCTCCCATAGCTGGTGGTAACGATCGGAGCCAGGTCGGAGTCGACGGCGTAGGTCATCGAGTCGAACAGCACGTCAACGCTGTTGACAAACAGAATTGTGGCCGACGGCGCCATCGCTCCCGACCACTCCAGGTCGATCGAAGACTCGGCGAGATCGTCCTGGTTCGGCGACGGGCAATTGGATGAGGTCTCGGGGGAGCAGTTGCGGGTAGCGCTAGGGCCAGTGCCTTCGACCACGACGGTAGGAAGGTTGGTGGTGCTCAGGCCGGAGGCGCTGCGGAAGGCAGCAATGTCGGCCAGGTTGACGTCCACCTGGCCGGTCACGGCGATGTCGCCGCACGTAGTTCCAGCCGGCACGCTGTGACAATTCGCCCCGGTTCCAATACCCGCACCGCCGGCGCTGAGCAGTGCTGGACTCACCTGGTAGATGGCGTAAATGTCGCCGGGTGCAAGGAAATGCTCCTCCGAGAGTGAAGAGGTGAAGCGCGGGCTGGCAACACTCGTATGCACGCGCGGCTTCGGCCGGAAGTTGTGCAGGCCCGTGACATCGCTGATCACGCCCGCGAACGCACTGGGCACGGAGATGTTTGTGGTGTTCGCGAAGTGGGCCTCGCCATTCACCGAGAGGTTGTGGATGCTGGTGCCGAACCCGGCCTCCGCCTGCGCCACGGTGCCGTCGAAGGTGACGAAGGTGCCGCCGTTGGCCACTCCGGTGACGGTGAATCCCTCGCCCGCGAGCCATGCGGTCACCTTGGCGATGTCGCCGCTGCTGAGTCCGAACTGCGCGGCGAACTGGGTGGGCGTCAGCCACTGGCGATAGCGCGGCGAAGACGGGTTCTGCTGGTCGGCCAGCAACTGGTCCAGCGCCGCCCCCTGGTCGGCCGTCATGCTGAAGCGCAGCGACATCCCCACCAGCTTCGTGTCCGGCGCCGCCGGGCCCAGATCGGTTGCCAGCTTCACCCGGGGATTGACAGAATTCGGAACCGCCGCCGGTTTGCTGGTGAATACCGTGCCGATGCGGTCCTGGACTGCAGCCGAAGCAACCGGGGCGCCGATGCCGGCGAATCCGGCTATGCAGATGGCAGAGGTGAGTAAGAGCCGGGGGAGGGATGTGCCAAGCATGGGTAAGTCCTTCTATTTCAACTGAGTTCTACCAAGCGTACGCGGCTCAAAAAAATGGCGCGGCCGAAGCGGGAGAAAGTATCTCAACGACTAGACGACAAATCTCCCTGCTCGGCTTACAAGCTTAGACCATTCAGAGTGGAAAAGGTTGCGGTAATGCTACATAGAGTACTTTCCAGCCTTCACCATGTGCTGGGCCGCCCCCCGCCCCAGCGAAACCGTGTCCAGGGGGTCGTGCTTCGCCAGCCGCCGCAGGATCGCCATGTGCGCCCGCAGCGTGTCGCCCTCCGCCACCGCCGCGACCACCTTGCGCGCAGCCAGTTCCACCGTATCCATCGCCCTGGCTGCGTAAAGCCGCGCCAGCACGGCCGCAATTGCCACCGAGGCCGGGGCGGCGCCGGGCCTCTGCGCAATCTTCTCCGCGCGCAGCACCGCGCTCTCCATCGCGAAGACTTCAAGGATCATGTCGGCCAGCGCGGCCATCACCTCCTGCTCGTCCGCCAGCTTTGCGGCGAATTTCTGCGTGGCTGCGCCGGCGGCGAACAGCGTCAGCTTCTTGGCGCCGGCCAGCAGATCGAATTCCGCGGCGAGCGCGGATTCGCGCTCTTCTTTCGCCACCGGACCGGCCATCACCTCGTCCATCAGCGTCTTGATTGCCGGCAGCAGCGCCAGTTTGCCTTGCACGGCGGCCTTCATAATCCACCCGCTGATGATCAGCCTGTTGATCTCGTTCGTTCCCTCGAAGATGCGGTTGATGCGCGAATCGCGATAGTGGCGCTCCGCCGGGTACTCCTCCACGTAGCCGTAGCCGGCGAAGATCTGCACCATGTGATCGACTAACACGTCCAGCATCTCCGACGTCCACACCTTCACGATGGAGCACTCCACCGCATACTCCTCAATGCGCTTCTGGATCTCGTTGGCATCGCTCTTGGCCACGCCCGCCAGCGCCGCATCGATCATGCCGACCGTCCGGTAGCACAGCGCCTCGCCCGCAAATATTCCCGCCGCGCACTCGGCGATCTTCTCCTGGATCAGCCCAAACTCGCAGATCGCCTTGCCGAACGCCTTGCGTTCCTTGGCGTAGCGAATCCCCTCGCCCAGTGCCGATTTTGCCGCGCCCAGCACCGTCGCGCCCAGCTTGTAGCGGCCGATGTTCAGCACGTTGAACGCGATGTGGTGGCCCTTGCCAACCTCGCCCAGCAGGTTCGCCGCGGGAATCTTGCAGTCGGTAAGAATCAGCGGGCAGGTGGACGTCCCGCGAATCCCCAGCTTATGTTCCTCGTGGCCAACGGCAGATCCGGGAGTCCCGCGCTCAATCAGAAACGCCGTCAGCTTCTCCTGGCTCGCGCCCCCGTCCTTGCCTGCGCCGGCCGCGCACTTGGCGAAGACCGTGTAGAGGTCCGCGATGCCGCCGTTGGTGATCCACATCTTCTCGCCGTTCAGCGTATAGGTTGTGCCATCCGCGGAGAGCACCGCCCGCGTGCGCGCGTTCAGCGCGTCGGAGCCCGACGTAGACTCCGACAGCGCGTACGCGCCGATCCACTCGCCCGACCCCAGCCTGGGCAGGTACTTCTGTTTCTGCTCCGGCGTCCCGTACCAGACGATCGGCAGCGTACCAATGCCCGCATGGGCCGAGAACGCCACCGAGAAACTTCCCTGCCGGCCCATGTTCTCCGCCACAATGGCCGAGCTCACCTTGTCCATCTCCATCCCGCCATACTCCTCGGGAATATCCACGGACAGCAGGCCCAACTCGCCCGCTTGCTTCATCAGCCGCCGCGTCACCGCGAAGTCCTTCGCCTCAATCGCCTCGCTGGCCGGCACCACCTCATTCGTCGCAAAATCCGCCGCCGTCTGCAGAATTTGCGTATGCTCCTCCGTGAAGTCCTCGGGAAAAAAGCAGTCGCCCGGCGCCGCATCGTTGATAAGAAATGCTCCGCCGGGCATGCGCTTCTTGGTGGAAGCAAGTGATTCAGTCACTGTGGCCATGGTGTCGATCCTAGTCGAACAAAGTTGCGATTCACCCGACCGCCTCGAAGATTCCGGCCGCGCCCATACCGCCGCCGACGCACATGGTTACCATCCCGTACTTCACCTTACGCCTCGGCATCTCGTGCAGCAGCGTTGCCGTCAGCTTCGCGCCGGTACACCCCAGCGGATGCCCCAGCGCAATCGCACCGCCATTCACGTTCACCTTCGCCGGATCGATCCCCAGCACCTTCATCACCGCCAGCGCCTGCACCGCAAAGGCCTCGTTCAGCTCAATCAAGCCAATGTCGTCGAGCGTCAGGCCCGCCATCTTCAGCGCCTTCGGAATGGCAAACACCGGCCCGATGCCCATCTCCTCCGGGTCGCAGCCAGCCGTCGCGAACGCAATCAGCCGCCCCATCACCGGCACGCCCAACTGCGCCGCCCGCTCCGCCGAAATCACCACCGCAGCCGCGGCCCCGTCCGACGTCTGCGATGCATTCCCCGCCGTCACCGTGCC
>PLUT01000323.1 GCA_003162875.1 Granulicella sp. | reverse complement strand
GCCTTTAGCCTGGCCCGGCATTCTCGAATGGCGAGGAGCGTGTGCCCGGTGGCTGGCGATGATGTAGCGGTTGGCCCGTGCGGGCGTCCGGGCTGGCCGCAAGGCAGGGCCGCTCGCGCGGCCCGGAAAAGCGGCCCACAAAAACCCACCTCCGAGATCCCGCAGCCCGCGAGTGTAACCCCCGCATTTTCAACCCACGGAANNCGGAACCGATCCGGCAGGGCAGTGCCAACCGTGCCCAGCCGACACCACCGGGCACCACAGTGTCAGAATTCCCTTGACACCGCATGGACACCGGCCTACAAAGAAACCTGACACCGTCCATCCCCAGAAGCCCGCCAGGCACTACACTGTTCCGGTGCCAGAACCTGACAAGCAGAAGCTAAGCTTCCGCCAGCGCTTAGCCCTGGCTTTCATCCCCCCGCTCGCAGCGCTCTTGATTCGCCTGCTCGGGTTCACCCTGCGCTACGTCGATCTGGCCGAGCCGGGCGTCACCCCGGGCTACGAGATCCCCGGCCCCACGGTGTTCGCCTTCTGGCACCGCTCGCTGCTGGCGTGCGCGCACCGCTTTCGCAAGCTGGATATCGCCATCCTCGTCAGCTACAGCTTCGATGGCGAACTGATTGCGCGGACGGTGGAACGGCTCGGCTTCCGAGCCATTCGCGGCTCCAGTTCGCAGGGAGGAGCGGCCGGCCTGCGCGGCATGCAGCTTGCCTACCTGGAAGGACACCGCTGCGCTTTTACCGCCGACGGCCCCCGCGGGCCGGCTTTCCACGCCAAGCCGGGCGTCGCGCACCTGGCCAACTCGGTCGGCGGCCTACCCCGCCTGGGACCGGACGCAGTCCAGCCCACCGGCACCTGGGTTGGCTGCTTCTATGCGCTGCCCGACCACGCCTGGCAGCTTCACTCCTGGGACCGCTTCCTTATCCCTAAGCCGTTTTCCCGCGTCGTGCTTACCTGGCCCAAGCACGTTCCTGCCGGCCAGGTGAGCCGAACCACGGTGCAGGCTAACCTGGATCGCGCCGTGCAGATGGCAAGGCAATTCAAATACAGGGCCCGGTAACGGGAACCTCCCGACCGCGTCGTCTTGTTCCCAAACCCCGGCCTTCTTGTGCGCTCGTACACTAAGCCTCAGTGCTTGTCTCCGACTTCCACTTCGATCTGCCTGCGGAATTGATTGCGCAGCACCCGCCCGCTGTGCGTGGGGCGAGCCGCATGCTGGCACTCGACCGCGCCAGCGGCCGGCTGGCCGACGAGCGCTTCGAGAATCTGCCGCAACTGCTGCAACCGGGAGACCTGCTCATCCTCAACGACTCGCGCGTGCTGCCGGCGCGGCTCTTCGCGACGCGGGCGGGGATGGGGACACAGGCGAATTCGCCACGGCCGGCGGGGCCGATCGAGGTGCTGCTGACGGAAGAGATCGGCAGCCGATCCGACTCGGATCCCACATCTCAAACACGAGATGCTCACCCCAGCGAGCAGGCTCGCCGGGGACGCCGAGATGTGGGGCACCCGCCTTTGTGGCGCGCACTGGTGAGGCCAGCCAAGAAGGTTCGGGTGGGCGAGACGCTGTTGTTTTTCGAGGCGGGTCAGGATGGCCAACCGGCGCTGGTGGCGGAGGTGGTGGAAGCGGGGGAATTTGGCGAACGGACGCTGCGCTTTGGGGCGGTCGAAGATTTCTACGGCACTCTCGACCGCATCGGCCATATGCCGCTGCCGCCGTACATCCTCCGCGATCGGCGGGCGCAGCAGGACACGGCGGAGGACCGGGAGCGCTACCAGACCGTGTACTCCCGCCAGCCCGGCTCAGCCGCTGCCCCCACCGCCGGACTCCACTTAACGCCGCAAGTGCTGGCGGCGCTCGCGGCCCGTGGGGTCGAGATCGAGTCGCTTACGCTGCACGTCGGCCTGGGGACGTTTCAGCCGGTGCGGGTCGAGCGCCTGGAAGACATCCGCCTCCACGCCGAGCGGTACACCCTGCCCGAGGCAACGGCGAGCGCGCTGAACCGGGCGCTGACTGAAGGCCGCCGGATCATAGCCGTCGGGACTACCACCACGCGCACGCTGGAACATATTGCGGCGTCAGGAGAAGGCGCGATTCGGCCCCATTCCGGCTCGACCGCGATCTTTATTGCTCCCGGGCACCGCTTCCGTGTCGTCTCGGGGCTCTTGACCAACTTCCATCTCTCTGAATCCACGCTACTTATGCTGGTCGCGGCCTTCGCAGCTCCGCCCGCAAGCCCCGCAGCGGGCCGGCAGGCCATCCTGGACGCCTACGCCCATGCCGTTCGCGAACGTTACCGCTTCTACTCCTATGGCGACTGCATGTTGGTGCTGTAGCGGGCCCGGGTTTTCCACTTTCCCACGGCGATGCACAGGGGATGCACCACTGCTGCGCCTTGCCGGGCGGTTGATCGGGGGCCTACCCTCAATCGTGGCCCCAAAAGAGGAACCGAGGCATCCCCGCGCGCATCTGGACTATAGAGGGAGGGGCTGGGCCGGCCCTCGGCCGGGGCAGGCAGACCCGCTTCAGGCGCGGCTTCGGCGAGAATTCCACAAGCATTACCGGGCGTTTTTCTTTAGACCCTTTTGTAACGCTGCTGAAACAGGAGTATTTGCGACGCCAACACAATATCTTGTGCTTTATACTTGACACACCCCACAGAGGGCGGTACTTTCACGACTGCGTCACACAAGCGTCGAAACGAAAGTGCCGGGCAAAAGGATCGAAATCGGGCCAGCGTAACTCCGGTAGGGCCGCCGCGCTCCCCGCAGTCGCGGCAAAGGCTCCGGCGGGACCCTCAACACCGCATTACGAATCGAAAGAGACAGGAAGGCCAGATCGGCATTGGCCCAAACCAGCCGTCTCCGAAGCAGCAATTTGAAGCGGCAGACGAAAGCGAGATACCGCGCACGATTGCAAGTCTCGAGCTAGCCGGCAGCACAAGATAGACCAATAGGACCGACAGATAAGATCGATGAAGGAGAGTCTCCCCCCAATGAACCCGATGCAGACTTCGAACCCGACCCCCGCGAGCAATCTCTCCGGGACGCAAACCGCAAGCAACGCCGGCGCAGCCGCCCCTTTTCGTGCCGCCCCGGCCCGCGCGACCGGGCTCTCCTTCTCGCGCCACTCCACCCGCCCCGGAATCTCCCCGTTTGACGAGATCACCTGGGAGCTGCGCGACGCCATCATTCAGGATTACAAGGGCCGGACAATCTTCGAACAAAAGAATGTGGAAGTCCCGGCCGATTGGTCGTTGACCGCGACCAACATCGTCGCCTCCAAGTACCTGCACGGCCAGGTGGGCACTCCCGAGCGCGAGTCCGGAGTCCGCGCGCTGATCACCCGCGTAGCCGAGTCCATCCGCGACTGGGGCATAGCCGGCGGCTATTTTGCCACGCCCGCCGACGCGGCAACGTTCTTCGCCGAGCTGGCGCACCTGCTGCTGAACCAGAAGGTCGCGTTCAATTCGCCGGTCTGGTTCAACGTCGGCTGCGACCGCCTGGAGCCGAACTCCGACGCTCAGAACTGGCACTGGAACCCGGCCACCCGGGAGGTCGAGTACAGCACCGCCGGCTACTCGAAGCCGCAGTGCTCCGCTTGCTTCATCAACTCGGTGGACGACTCGCTGGACTCCATCCTGACCCTGGCCAAGACCGAGGGCATGCTCTTCAAGTGGGGCTCGGGCGCGGGCTCCAACCTCAGCTCGATCCGCGGATCTATGGAGACCTTGAGCGGTGGCGGCACAGCGAGCGGCCCGCTCAGCTTCATGCGCGGCTTCGACGCCTTCGCCGGCGTCATCAAGTCCGGCGGCAAGACCCGGCGGGCGGCAAAGATGGTGATCCTCAACATCGACCACCCCGACATTGAGGACTTTATCGAGTGCAAGGTAAAGGAAGAGAAAAAGGCGTGGCACCTGGTGCAGGCCGGATACGACGGCTCCGGCCCCGACTCCGAGGCCTACAGCTCCATCTTCTTCCAGAACGCCAACAACTCCGTGCGCGTTACCGACGAATTCATGCAGGCGGTCGAGTCCGACGGCACGTTCTCGACCCGAACCGTGAAGGGCCGCGAGCCGGTGAAGGAATACCGCGCCCGCGACCTGATGACCAAGATCGCCGAAGCCACCTGGCAGTGCGGCGACCCCGGCATGCAGTACGACACCACCATCAACCGCTGGCACACCAGCAAGAACACGGCGCGCATCAACGCCTCCAATCCGTGCAGTGAGTACATGTTCCTGGACGACTCCGCCTGCAACCTGGCCAGCTTCAACCTGCTGAAGTTCCTCACGCCCGGCGGCCAGTTCGACATCGCAGCGTACCGCTACGCCATCGCCATCGTCACCACCGCGATGGAGATTATCGTCGACGCAGCGGGCTATCCCACGGAGATGATCGCGCGCAACTCGCACGACTATCGCCCGCTGGGCCTGGGGTACGCCAACCTGGGCGCGCTGCTGATGGCCTTCGGCCTGCCCTACGACTCCGACGCCGGCCGCGACTTCGCAGCGACCCTCACCTCCATCCTGTGCGGCGACGCTTACTGGCAGTCCGCACGCATCGCGGAGAACTGCGCCCCGCTGGGCGCGGCAACTTCGATTACGCAGCAGACCGAGATCGGCGGCGGCGCGTGCCCTGGTTTTTACGTCAACCGCGAGCCGTTCCTGGACGTGATTCGCATGCATCGCGCGGAGGTCAATAACATCGGCAAGCCCTCTCCGGCCAGCCCGCGCACCACGTCTGAGCCGTTCCACGTGCCCCAGCTCGACCAGCTGATCGCCGCCAGCCGCCACGCCTGGGATGGAGCATTGGCGCACGGCGAACGCCACGGCTACCGCAACTCGCAGGTCACCGTGCTGGCGCCCACCGGGACCATCGGCTTCATGATGGACTGCGACACCACCGGCGTCGAACCCGACCTGGCGCTGGTGAAGTACAAGAAGCTGGTCGGCGGCGGCATGATCAAGATCGTCAACTCAACCGTGCCGTCCGCGCTGATCAAGCTGGGCTACAACGAGGCCGAAGTGAACGCCATCGTCAGCTACATCGATGCGACCGGAACCATCGAAGGCGCACCCGGCATCCGGGCCGAGCATCTCGCCGTGTTCGACTGCTCGTTCAAGCCGGCGAAGGGCACGCGCAGCATCCAATACATGGGCCACGTCAAGATGANNCCGTCGACGACATCGCGGAGGCCTACCTGGAAGCGTGGCGCCTGGGCATCAAGTCGGTTGCCATCTACCGCGACAACTCCAAGGGCACGCAGCCGCTGAACGTCAACGCGCAGACGGACGCCGACCGGAAGGGGACCAAGGCCACTCAACCGGAAGGCTCAGCCAGCGTGGCCACCAGCCCCGGCATCTCGCCGGTAGCCGCTGAGGCGC
>PLUT01000263.1 GCA_003162875.1 Granulicella sp. | reverse complement strand
GCCTTGCCCGCAATCGCCGCCCGCACACCGTCAATCGTCATGCCGCCCAACGCCTTTCATCCTTCGACTCTTGCACCGACACCCTCCGCAACTTGTCATTCACGCGCGCGAGCGCGTCGAGAACCGCACGAAGTGCCTATCTTTCAATCACCTTCGGCACCTTGAAGAAACGCCCATCGCTCTCCGGCGCCGCCGCCATCACCGACTTGCGGTCCAGCGACGGCCGCACAGCATCCTCGCGCAGGGTGGCACCCGTCCGTTCCACCTCCGCGCCCAGCATCTCGCCCACTTGCGCCATCGCCGGAACGCCCGCGGTGTCCAGTTCGTTCAACTGGGCAATGTGGCCGAGGATGGCATTCAGATCGCGCTGCATGCGCGGCACCTCCTCGGCGGTCAGATCCAGGTTCGCAAGCTCCGCAACCCGCAGCACATCCTGCTCGTTTACGCTTCCGACTTCCGCCATTATGACCTCACTCAACAAAGGCCTAACGCCGATGTACACCGATGCCACCGATTCAAGTACTCCTGTTTGTGTCCTTAAATCGGTGCCCTCGGTGTGGATAGGTGTTAGGTCTCTTTTCCAACTCAAACTTGATGGTGCTCACCGGCAAGCCTGCGATGCGCGCGAGTTCGCGCTCCAGCACGCCGCGCAGCGAGATCATCTGCTGCAACCACATCGCGTCGGCGACCTCTACCCGGACCACCCCTGCTTCGTACGCGACGACCGTCCCGTGTTCCGCCATGGCGCGTCCGCAGGCNNACCTCTCGCATCGCTTCCATAACCGCCTACTTCTTCCTCGTCTTCAGGGGGAACCGGTAAAGGATTCCGCCGGAGATGGAAAAGAACTGCCGCTCCTCGTTGCCAAAGTGCTCCAGGATCAGGTCCGGCGAAAGCCGGATCGCCCAGTTCTTAGACCGGTTGAAATCGAGGCTACCGCCCAGCGCGAAGATCGGCGCCGCGTGATTGCAATACAGACCCACGCCGGCCGGGACGGTACCTCCGGCTGCGAGGCACGCGTTCTCGGCTGGTGTCCGCCCCACATCGCCCGCACCGGAGCCCGCGGTTCCCGCGTCGAAGACGCCATAGGCGATGCCGCCGTAGGCATGCACGTTCAGCGCCGCGTGCTGGTTCTTCAGCCAGCGATACTGCACGCCGCCCAGACCCATGTTCATGTACGCCAGCGGCCGGTGAATGCCGTAGACCTTGGCGAGCGAAAACACCTGCGTGGTGCCCGCCTCGCCGCGGTACTCCGCCGCCACGCCCCATTTCGGCGTCACCCACCAGGTGCCCTCGAACTCACCGCCGCCCAGGTTCATGCGCGTGGGCAGATCCTCGCCGGCCTTGAAGTTCATGTAGTTCAGGCCGCCGTAGACCTCGTATTTGTTGTCGTAGGTCACCGGCGCGGCCGGCCCAAGCCTGGTCTGCGACTGGGCGCTTCGTGTGGCTGCGGGCAGCAGACACGCCGCCAGCAGCACTGCAATCTTCATCTTCATCCTTGGCATTCGTCTCCAGTTCTGGTCCCCGGCGAGCTTGTTCGCCGGGGCGGAAATCGGGCACCCAGCTCGCTCGCTGGGGCGGAAGCCGGGTGCGGCTCGCGCCGCGCGCGGCGACCACAAGTGCTTAGCGCATTCTCGCAATGCAATATCCGGGCGCTCCAAGGCGGGGTTTCCGTCGCAACGCTTCCTCATCCAAGATATAACGTTCCGGGAAGATTCGGGCTGGCGCCCTCCATCGGCCGGCTTCTGGCCGCCGGCTATTGGCCAGGAGCGGACCGCGCTGCCGCGCTCACTGCCCCTGTGCGAGCGATAACGAAACGAAGCCCTGGGTGCCTGCGGCCACGGCCACGTTGGTCACCTCGGCCACGCCCTCGACCTGCATCGGTGTGACGCTAACCTGTCCATTCGCGTCGGATATCTCAGTGGTGGCGGATGCGCCCAGCACTGGCGCCGCCGGACATGGCCCGCGCGAGGGGCACGCGCCCTCAGCCGCATCCACCGTCTGGTGCACGGCGACTGCCGCGCCGGCCACCGGATCGCCCTGCCCATCCGTCACCAGCAAGACCACCGGCGCGAAGGTTCCCGACACCGCGATTGCCTGGCCGGCCCCGCCGACCACCGTCAGCCGCAACGCTGACGGATCCACGCCCACCGCCCAAAAGCTTGCGCATACCGTCGTCCACGCGCACGCCTGCCCGGTTGCCTGCACGCCCGCGGCCAGCGGCCCTGCTACCGCCGACCCCTGGACCACGCCCGCAGCACCGGCCACACTGGTCGCCGGCGACACCGCCAGGCCGCCGGCGCCCGTCCAGGTCACCACCACCCCCGCCGCCGGCGCTCCGTCTTCCACCACGGTCATCTGCGGAGCCCAGACGACGGTTGTTCCCGCTGCCACGTACTCCGCCGGCTGCACCGCAGCTATGCTGCGCGCGACTGCGTTGAAGCTTGCCGATTGCGCCGCGCCCGCCGCTGCCGCCTGCACCGTCACGCTGCCGAAAGCCGTGGGCGTGATGGTGGTCGAAGCCAAGCCGGTTGCGTCCGTAAGCACCACGCAGCTTGGCGCTGCGCATGCGCCCAATTGTGCGCTGCCTGAAGCGACGGAAAAGGTCACCGGCAATCCGGCCACCGGCGTCACTCCATCGCCCAAAACCATCCGTACCGCAAACGGCGTGGCCGCTGCTGTCATCACCGCGACCGTCCCCGACGGCGCCGACACCAGCACCATCTGGTCCGGCGCGATGTTGCTATAGGTCAGCGCGGCCGTCATCACGGTCGTCCCTCCCGTGGAAAGGTCGACGACCGCGACGTCCACCGGTCGGTTCGGATTGGTTGCGAACGCACTCTCCGGCGGGGCGACCGCGACGATCACCGTCGCCGTCCAACTGGACACTGCCGCGGGCACACCGTTGACCAGCACCTGGTTGCCGGCGCGAAAGCCCATCCCGAGGATCGTGACCTGGCCGCCGCTCAGGCTGGTGATCGCCGGCTGAATCGTGTCTGCGTAGAGCACGCGCGCCTGGTACTGAAAGTCGGGCCGGCCATCGCCGCGCGCATCCGCGATGACGAACCGCAGGCCCCCGGCCTGGGCGGTGGCCACGTGCGCTGCGGTCATTCCCAGCGTGACCGTGTTGAACGCCGACGGCGTGGCAGCAGCCGTGGGCGGCGTTCCGGTCGCGTCCGTCGCGGCCCACACGCCGATCAGCGGCATCGCCTTCGCGGTCGTCGCCTCGCCACTCTCGTCCAGGGCGGTCACTTCCAGCGTCGCTGTCCGGCCGGCCTGCGCCGTAAAGCTGGACCAGGCCGAGTGCCCGTGCGCGCACAGCACCCCGGTCCACCATCCGCCGGCCGTCACCGGTTGCGGCGCCGACTCCACGCCATCGCCGCCGGTATTGCAGTTGCCGGCCGCGTCGCCCGGCGCAAAGTTGGCCTGTACGATGTCCCACCCGTACTGGTAAGGCGGCAGCCAGTTGCTGGGGGGCTCGCTCTCGGCCGCCCCGGAAGGCGACACACTGCCTGCAACGTAAGGCCCCACCGAATACGCGCCGGTATATAGCGGATTGATGGGCTCGGTGGTGACCTCGGCAAACATCGGGCCGCTCGCACCCGTCTGATCGATCTCCGGAATCCATCCCAGATTGTAGAAGCCCTGCAACTGGCCGCTGGTTGAACCCATGCTGGCCTGCATCCCGGAGGCCGCACCCGTAACCGGGTTCCCCGCATTCTGCTGGTACAGGAAGCCGCTGACGGAGGAGACGTCGTAGAACCCCTCGGGTATGGGGCTCGAGAGCAGTTGCCGCTGCAGCACCACATTCACGCCCTGCATCCCCTCTCCCGTGGGAAAGCTTACCGTCCCGTTCACGACACCGGCCTGCAGGTAACTCCAAACCTTGCCGGGCGCGGGCGGCGTGGAGGGAAACTGGTCCTGTACGCGCATTGGGTAGAGCGTGGTAATGGCCGCCACATCGTCGTCGCGCAGCGTAAATGGCTGCAACAGGCACTGGTAGGTGTATGCGCCGCACACGATGTCGATGGGATGCATGATCGGCCAATGCAGCGCCTGTTCGTACAGCGGCGGCGGAGACTGCGTGAATACATTGTCGTTGGTCTGCGACCAGCCCACGCCGAGCACCCGCCCGAATGCCCGCTCCAACTGGTACTGGAGTTGCAACTGCTGCTGCTGCGCGGGCCCGGTGCAACGCCCGTTCAGCACCAGGATCGCGTGCTGGATGGAGCCCGCGGGTGCGATCAGGTCGACGCTCTCCGTCACCCCATTCTGGCGGCATTCCAGCGGGTCGCTGGCACCGCCGCCCAGCAGCATATCGGTGATCGAGCCATCGCTGTCGTAGAGCACCGCGATCTGCACGGCCGCGTAGTTGCCGCTCTGCACGTCCTGCGGGAACACCGGTCCGTTGCTGCCCAGGTAGGCGTTGGCTCCGCTCACATGCTCCTGCAACGCGCCGCCATAGGCCATCGCCATGGCTGCGGTGGGGACATTCCACACCGCCGCAGCCGCAGCCACCAGCGCGTCTGCCGCCGCGTGGTTCACCGACGCGCTCAGATCGGCCGGATCGGTGAAGTAGAGCGGCTGAGTGGTAAACCACACCACCGCGTTCCCGCTAGGGCCGGTGAAGTAGGGAGGTCCGGTCACCCAGCGCGGCCCGCTGGCCCAGGCCACGCCGATGCACAGGAAGAAGCCAAGCGCGGTCGGCAACCACGCGCCTCTGCCGCGCCGATTGCGCCGGAGGTTCGTCGTCTCAGCGCGCGGCATCGTCCTCCTTCACCCAGTTCCGGAACAAGGCCAGCACGGTCGCGTAGGCAGCGCTCTGCGAAGCAGAAGGGACATCCGCCGTAACTTGCGAACCCGGCGCAGCGACCGATGGACCGGCTTCTGCTTGCGCAAGCCCAGCCACCGCATTCATCTGCGGACGCGCGGAAGTGGGCAGCGCGGTCGGGCGCTCGGTCACGCGGTAGACAATCGGCCGGACCACCCTGGTCTCGATCCAGCGCAGGTCGACGACGCGGCCGTCGGTTGCATTGGCCGGCGGCGCCGGGCTGCTGCCGCGAATCGGGATGGCGCCGTCGGTTCCGCCGACCGGGGAGCTCAATCCGGCCACGCCCGGCGCATGGAGCAGCATCAGGAAGCGCTGGCCGACGCGGAACGGCTGGTCGCCGGCCGGCCACAGCCCAGCCCACTCGCGCAGCGTGTAGGTGCCTCCGCTCACTCCGCGGACCGAATCCTCCACCGCGAATTCAATCTCCACCGTGCCGGTCGCGCCATCGACTGCATCATGCCGGCGCACACCGATTACCTGCCCGGCGAAGATCACTGCTGCAAGCCGCGACATCGCATGCAGTGCGTCGCAAGTCGCTCCGGTAGTTTGCGGCGACTGTCCATAGCCGCATTCGGCCGTCGCCAGCAACGCCAGGCCGCAGGCGATCGCCGTTCGCACCACCGGTCGCAGGCCGCGCCTCCGGCGGCTTCCAGTGGTCCCGTCGAGAGTCAGCGTCAGGCGAGTTTCTGATTGCTTCTGTGGCATCTCCGTCGCGGCCTCGGACGCCCGCCGCGATGAACGCTGCGGAGCGCGTATCCAATGATTCCGACGTGAGTGTACGCAGAAGACGAGAGAATCCCGCCGAGAAAACGGCACCAGGCAACGCCCGATGTGCCGAATCGGGAATTCTCAGGGCGATCAGATCTCCGGATAGAAGTCGAAGAACGCCTCGATGCTCAACCGCAGCTGTGCCTCGATCAACTCGCGACTGCCCTCCAGCACATGCATTGTCACATGCGCCTGGTTGCCATTCTTCAAATTCACCGGAGCATCGCCCACCGACTCCACCTCATCGGCCGGAAGCAGCCGCATTCCATAGACCAGGGTAAGATTCGCCATTCCCGATTCTTTCACCCTTGGCGCCGGCGCCGCCAGCCGCGGATGGAGCAGCTCGCCGTCGCTGCGGCGCCGCACTCCGGCTACAGCGGCTTGGTTCCCGCCGCCGCAGCGTCCGCGTCGCTGGACGCACTCGCAGTNNGGGTCCAGCTCGAACTTGGCCAGCGCCGGGTCCTTGCGCATCTCGCGCTGCACATCCATGCCCGCCTCGCTGGCCACTGCCAGTGAGTGCAGCATCTGGTCCTCCATGCCGCTGCGCGCATACATCCTGGCCATCTCAAAGCTGAACCGTGCCCGGTCCTGGGAGGACAACACGTGCGCCGCGATGCCCCCGAAGCCTACATCCCGGTCGAAGATCCGCGGGTCGATCTGCAGCGCTGCCGCAATCTCGCGCCGCGCCCCGCTATAGTCCTTGACGCCGATGTATGCGGTTGCCAGGTTGGAGTGGTAGACCGCCTCGCGCTTCTCCAGCTTGATCGCCCGCTTGTAATGCGAGATGGCGACCACCGGCTGCCCATCCACGAACTCCACGGCGCCAAGATTGTTCCACGCCTCCGCGTCTTTGCGGTCCAGCTTCACCACGCGCTGGAAGTAGGAACGCGCCAGCTCAATGTTCCGCATCTCCAGTTCGGTCAAGCCCAGCTTATTCATAATCGACGGCACGTTTCCGCCGCGCGCCAGCGCATAGCGGTAATAGTCCATCGCATCCTCAGGAAAGCGTCTTGCCCGCAGGATGTCACCCTGTTGCTCCAGGGTCTGCGCCGTGGCTGTGACCGGGTTCGGCAGGTGCCGCTCAATCTCCTTCCATTGATCGGATTGATGCATCTCGTCCCGGGTCGAAATCGCCGAGGCCGAGGTGGAGACCCCGTCCTGCGCCGCCAGCCGCGGCGTGCACAGGCACAGGCCGAGCGCGGCCGCGCAGGCGAGGCAATTTCTGAAGTGAATCGTGTGGACTGGAACGGGCGGGCGCATAGCACACCTCCCTGAAGGTGATTAGTTTGCATCCCGCGTCCAACCCCTGTCAACAACGGACGTTCCCGGCTGACGTTCCCGGCTCGCCACACTGGCCGGAATGCTTCTGTCTCCGCTTCCCCGGCTTCCGCCGAGCCTGCCGCGGTCTCCAGCGATGCCCTGTTCGCACCGCCTGTTATCCACCCTTGATACACTCCAAATCCAGCCTGAAGTTCGATCCCTGATTCTGTGGTCGAATGGTGATATCACGGGCCGGACTACGTTTCCAGGGTTTGCGAGGGAACAGAAGTCGACGCGGTGGAGCAGTCTCGCTGGAGAGGAGGCTGGAGCGCAAGGGAGACGCGGATCCGAATGGCAAGAAAGGCAATCATCATCGGGGCGGGGCCGGCCGGGTTGACGGCGGGATTGGAGTTCCTCAGGCGTTCGGACATTGTTCCCGTGATTCTCGAGGCGAGCAACGAGATCGGCGGCATCTCGCGCACGATTCGCTACAAGGGCAACCGGATGGACATCGGCGGCCACCGCTTTTTCTCCAAATCCGACCGGGTGATGCAGTGGTGGATGGACCTGATGCCGCCGGACGCCTCCGCACCCAGTTCCGACGCCGCCGCTGCCGCGCCCGTCGAGATCAGCTACCAGGGCAAGAAGCGCGTCGTCTCCGTGCCCGCCCACCTGACGGAGGAGCCGCCCCTACGCGGCCTGGGCCCGCTGCTCGGCGATGCCGACAGCGAAGACACCGAGCCCCGGCAGGACTCGCCGGAGGACGTCGCCGAAACCGTCGCCGTCCCCGAGCCGGCGAACCCTGACTTGGTCATGCTCATCCGCCCCCGGCGCAGCCGCATCTACTACCTGCGCAAGTTCTTCGACTATCCCATTACGCTTACCGCCAACACGCTGAAGAACCTGGGCGTAACCCGCATGGCGCGCGTGGGCGCCAGTTACATGATTTCGCGTGTGCACCAGATCAAGCCGGAAAAGAGCCTCGAGGACTTCCTCATCAACCGCTTCGGCCGCGAGCTCTACCTCACCTTCTTCAAGAGCTACACCGAGAAGGTGTGGGGCACGCCCTGCCACGAAATCTCCGCCGAGTGGGGAGCGCAGCGCATCAAGGGGCTCTCCCTGACGATCGCGGTCAAGCACTTCCTCAAGAAAGCCTTCAGCAGAAAGCAGTCCGGCGAGCTCTCGCAAAAGGGCACGGAAACCTCGCTCATCGAGCGCTTTATGTACCCTAAGTTCGGCCCCGGCCAGCTCTGGGAGCATGTCGCCGACCTCATCCGCCAATGGGGCGGCGAAATCCACATGGGCTGGAGAGTGGACCAACTGAACTTTGCCGAAGGCCCCGAACTGCGCGTCGTCTCCATCGAGGCCGTCTCGCCCGCCGGCGAGCGGCGCACCTTTGCCGGCGACTACTTCTTCTCCACCATGCCCATGCGCGAACTGCTGCGCGCCATGCGGACGCCGGTCCCGGCGAATGTGCTGGAGGTGTCCGACGGCTTGCAGTACCGCGATTTCATTACCGTGGGCCTGCTCGCCGACCGCCTGAAAGTGACGGAGCCCGACGGCGGCTTGCTGAAGGACACCTGGATCTACATCCAGGAGCCGGATGTGCTCCTGGGACGGTTACAGATCTTCAATAACTGGAGCCCCTACCTGGTCAGCGATTCCACCAAAGTATGGATCGGCCTCGAATACTTCTGCTATGACACCGACGACCTGTGGAAGATGCCCGACGACAAACTGAAACAGTTCGCCATCGCCGAGGTCGCAAAGATCGGCATTCTTGACGCGGCCGACGTCAGCGATGCTCATGTCGTGCGCGTGCCCAAAACCTACCCTGCGTACTTCGGTACCTACTCGCGCTTCGACGAGGTCAAGGACTTCACCAACCGCATAGAAAATCTCTTTCTGGTGGGACGCAACGGAATGCACAAGTACAACAACCAGGACCACAGCATGTTGACGGCCATGCATGCAGTCGACGGCATCCTGACCGGCAAGGTGGACAAAAGCGCGCTGTGGGAGATCAATACCGAGCAGGAGTACCACGAAGAGAAGGCAAAGGATTAAGCTGGTCATTCCAGGGGGTTCACTGAGGCTCCGATGAAGACGAGATATCGAATCAAGCTGCTGGTGATCGTTGCCCTGGTAGCGCTGGTCATCGTCTATCGCCAGCGGATCTATTTGCGCATTCCCATGGCTTCCGTCTACAGGAACCAGGTCAGGCAGACGGGGGTTCAGGTCTTTGTCAACTACTCGTTCGATGTGCTGCTGGAGAAGGACGACGAGCCCGGCGCATACCGCACCCTGGTGCAGAACTGGAGCAAGATGCCAGGGACGCCGACCGAGTTGCAATGCCTGCGCTGGATGGTATGCCTCACCGAGGCGAACCACGCTTCCACCATCCCGATGTTTGTCAGCGGCAATCAGGTTTACGATCCGCAGGTCACCATGACCAAGCACGAGGTCTCGTTTGTCGATGGCGACGGCGCGACCGTTCGCGTCGTGTTTTACGAGAGAGAATAGGTTGTGCAGCGCCCCGCTTCAGCACGCAAGGGACGGGGAGGGGGTGCCCCCTGAAGATCGGTTCGATCGGCAGACCCAACCGGACTCGCCTCGCCATCGTGCTGCTGTCCGCAGGATTCGTCCAGGCGTACGCCCTGTCTGCTGCCGAGCCTCCTGCGGACCTGCCGGTTGCCGGCGCGCTGGCGCTGGCGCTTCGCGGGACGCAGGCCTCAGCCGTTGTGCTGGACCTCAAGACCGGCGCGGTGCTCGCCTCCGCGGGCGCGCCGCGGCGCGGCGCTCCCGGATCGACCCTGAAGCCATTGTTGCTGGAGGCGGCGCTCGAGCACGGCATCGTGTCTCCCGGGACTGAGGTCTACTGCCGCCGCAATCTGCACATCGCCGGCCACGCTTTCCCCTGCACCCACCCGGCGAACCAGCCCGTCTTCACCGCGGAGAGCGCGCTGGCCGAATCGTGCAACACGTGGTTTGCGGAACTGGCGCGGCGCTTTTCCGGGCCGCAACTGGAGGCGGCGCTGCAAACGACGCATCTGCCGCATGCTTCGCTGAACTCCGCCGACGTCGAGCAGCGCCAACTTGCGGTTCTTGGCCTCCGCGGCGTAACGGCTTCGCCGCTTGAACTCTCCCGCGCCTATCGCGACCTGCTCGGCCATCTGCCACCGGCCGGCCCCGTGGCCAGAGGACTCAAGGAGTCCGTCGACTATGGCATGGCCAATCCCGCGGCGGTTCCAGGGGTAACTATCCTGGGCAAAACCGGGACCGCGAGCAATCCCGGCGAAGCGTGGACGCATGGCTGGTTTGCCGGCGCCATCCCGGGCCGCTTCGTCGTCGTCATCTACTTGCCGCGTGGCGACGGAGGCGGCGCGGCGCGCCTTGCGCAACGGTTCTTCCAGGCCGTTGCCTCCCCAGGGCAGGCACAGTGAGACGCCCCGCGGGTCTTGCGCAGTGGCTGGTGATGCTGGCCGCAACTTTGCCGGCATGCGCAGTGCCGCCGGCCGACGGAGGGGGACGCGACGTCTCCGTTGCCCTGTTCTCCACGCGCGACCTCCGCGCCATCACGGTAACGCCAATCGGCGGCAACGCCTGGATTTCTCACTGCGCGCAATGTGCCCGGAAACCGCTGACAACAGCGCTGCACATCGCGGGCCCGGCGGAGATCTTCGCCGGCGGAACGCTGCGCATCACGGATGATGCGTCCGGCGAGACCCGCACCGCCAGCGGCCTTTGGCGGCTGCGCGCCACCGGACCCGGCCACGAGATCGATGTTGTGCTGACGCTGCCCAGCGAGCGCTACGTCGCCGCCGTGTTGCAAGCCGAAGCCGCGACCGGCGAACCCGCGCAATCGCTGCGCGCGCTGGCCATTCTCGCTCGGACGTATGCGCTGAACGGCAGCCATTACACCGCCGCGCCGGGGCGCCTCCCCGCCGAACTCTGCGACAGCACTGAGTGCCAAGCGATGCGTCTGGAAGCTCCCCCGCTCGCCATCGACGATGCGACGCGCGCCACCGCGGGCGAGACGCTGTGGTTCGGCACTGGCCGCGCAGAGGTCTTTTTTAGCCAGAACTGCGGCGGCATTACCGAGGACGCCGCCGCGGTTTGGCCGAAACTTCGCGGCCTGCCTTACCTGCGCAGCCACGCCGATCCGTACTGCCTCCGCCGCGACTCCCCGGCCTGGCATGCGGAGGTGCCGCTGGCCAGGTTGGTTGCCATCGCACAGGCCGAGGGTTGGCGCCTGCCCGCAAATATCGTGGCCGCGCGGGTCGCGGACCGAAGCCCGTCGCATCGTGTGCTTCGCGTCGCCTTCACCGGCGCGACCGGCACAACGGCGGTCGTCTCCGCCGGCGCGTTGCGCTTCGGGATTGGCCGCGCGCTCGGCTGGGACCTCGTGCGCAGCGATGCGTACGAGTTGGACATTCGCAACAGCGCGCTCGTCTTCGACGGCCGCGGTCGCGGTCACGGCGTAGGCCTGTGTCAGGCAGGCGCAGCCGAGATGGCCTCCGAGGGCAAGGACGCGCGCGAGATTCTTGCCTTCTATTTTCCTGGGACTGCCGTGCGCATCGCGTCCGGCGACGGCAGCTGGCAAGAGATCCACGCAGGCCCGCTGACGCTGCGCGCCACGCATCCGTTTTCCAGCGGGCGAAAAGCGGCGCTGGAGCAAACCTGGAGTGAGGCGCAGAGGCTCTTTCCGCCGCAGCACGGGGTCGCACCGGAGATCGTCTTCTCTCCGACCACTGAGGTGTTTCGCCAGTTGACCGGGCAGCCCGGATGGGACCTTGCCGGCACGCAAGGCAGCACCATCGTGATGCAGCCGAATGCGGTCGTGCTCGCGCATTCGCGCGATGCGTCCGGCACGCTGTTGCACGAGATGCTGCACGTCCTGGTGGAGGCGGAGGCGAGCGATCGCGCTCCGCTGTGGCTGCGCGAGGGCCTGGTGGAGGTGCTTGCGGGCGAATCGGGCGGATTCAGCAACACGATGTCAGCTAACCAGGTAGACAACGCACTGACCCATGCGAACACGTTGCAGACGAGCGAACGCGCTCACCGCGCCGCCGCCGCTCGCGTGCAGGCTTTAGTCGCGCGCTATGGGTTGTCCACGGTGCGCGGCTGGCTCAAGTCCGGCGTGCCGGCAGGCGTCGAATAAGGCGCGCCAGCCTCGTCACTCTGGTACATGCAGGCAGCCAGGATCGCCAGCAGCAGGCACACCACCGCCGCATCGATCAAGGCGGCAGCGGCGAGACGAAGCACCAGGCTCAGCATCTCGACGCGCAAGCCGTGGCCCGGTGTCCAATTCACCAGCGCCCCGGTGATTGCAGTCGCTGCCATTGTGCCGGCCACCAGCGCGGCCCAGTAGGTGATCGATCGCAGCGCGCACCCTGCCGCGCGCAGCGGCCGCACGCTCGCAGTCCCGGCAAAGACGGCGATCGCAACCAGGCCGGCGCCGATCCATCCGAGCACGGCCCACATCCACCTGAGCCAGGACAGGATGTGCACGTACGAGAATGAATTGCGCAACTGGTGCGGGAAACGCGAGTTCAGGTAACCCGCCCAGAGAACGTCGTTGGAATCGTAACTGCCGCGCAGGTGGTTGAGCAGAGCGGTCCAGCCAAACCATAGCACCGCGCCCGCCAGCAGCAACAGCGCGCCGCGCAGCAGCCGTTCCGGCGTTCGCGCGCGGCCGGCAAGGCGCAGCAGCAGCGCGGATTCCCCCGCGCCCGCAACCGCGACCGCCAGCAGCGCGAGCAGCGCCGAGCCGATGACATCGAGCGCGCTGGCATCCGGCACACGCAGCCACAGCGCGTACAGGAGAAAAACCAGCAGCGCCAGGCCGATCTGTTGCAACACCAGCCGGACGCTCATTCGCGCGAGAGCGCTGCGGAGTGTAGAAAGCCTCGTCATTGCGGCCCTCCTTGCGTGGCCGGCGCCGGCACCTGCAGCCGCAGCGCATCGCTGGTTGCCTGCACACCCGGTTGATACATCGGCTCGACGCGCGCCGGGCTGATCTGGAATGTGCCCGGATTGACCACTCGGATCAGGTAGAAGATCTCCTGCCGCCCGCTGAAGTCGCTGGCGAAGAATGCGGCGTGGTCATCGTGGAACTCGCGCCGCGTGAACCAGTCGTACCAGCCGCCGGGCCGCTGGTCGATGGGGTAGCTATCCTCGCTGGTGATGAACTCCGTGCCTGCCGGGATCGGGTCTTCCAGCAGCAGGTAGCGCATCGGCGAACCGTTGATCGCCTCGTGCACGGCCAGCACATCGCCAATCTGCGCGCTCCCGCTGAGCGGCTGCAGCGTGTAGACAATCTTGCCATCCTTCTGCGCCGGCTGCAGCTTGTAGTAATCGCGCGTCAGGTTCAGCTTGAGCGTTCCGGCCTGGAAATCCTTCTTCGCAGTCGAGTAGTAGGTGCCGCGGGCGGACCAATAAACCCGGCCGTTGCCGCTGCGCCGAACCACCTGCACGCTGTTGGTTCCGGCTATAAGGTGCGCGGCGTCGATGTCGAGGGCGAACGAAGCGCCGCTCATCGCATCGGCCGGCGTAAAGTGCCGCGTGCCCGCGGAATGGCCGTTCACCACCACGTCCACCGTGAAGTCGGACTCCAATTCGTGGGAAGCAGCCAGATAATCGACCAACCCGAAGAGCACCATCGCCGTCTGCTCGGTGGAGTCCCACCACTCGCCGCCGTTGCGCTGCAGCATCAGCCACTGCGCTGCACCGCTCAGCAGCGGATTGTTGGGATCGATCTTCGCCAGCAGGCGCATGGCGTAGGCGGTTGCCTCGGCGTCGTCGTCGTAGTCCGCGTCCAGCAGCGGAACGTACGAGCCCTTCCACGAAACCAGCTCGCCCTGATGCACCGCCTCGGACGCGAGCAGCGTCGCAACGTCCGCGGCGCGCGCGTCGTGCACCTGCAGCATCGCGAGGCCGGTCATCGCCAGCGCCTCGGGCTGCAGGTCCTTGCGCCGCGAATACTGCGCATCCAGCGCGCTGCCCAGGTTCGAGTCGCCGGCTTCCGCCAACGCGTAGACCACGGCTGCACGCAGTTCAGGGCGCATGTTTGGATGCTGATCCAGTTGAGTATGCAGGTATGCCTTGCCGCGGTTCAGCATCCCCTGCTGCTCTCCGCTGAGCGGCGCGAACTGTGCGCCCATGCCGATGCCGCTGACCACATATGCAGTCATGTAGACACGGCTCTCATCTTCCTTCCACCAACCCCAGCCGCCGTCGTCGTGCTGGTAATCCTGCAGGCGCGCCAGCCCGGCCTGCATCTTGGCGCGCAGATCCGCATCGTCCACGCGGCCGCTCACGTTCAGCCGGTTCAGCGTCTCGGCGACGATCACGTTCGGCAGGTAGCTGGACATGGTCTGCTCGGTGCAGCCGTAGGGATAGCTGGTCAGGTAATCCAGCGCAGAGAAGAGCGAGCCGGCGATCGACGGGCTCACCTCCAGGTGCAACGAGTGCGCCGCCGCGTCCGTATCCACCGGAAAGGCGACCGTCGCCGCAGCCTGCGTGGCGGCCTGCGTGAGCACGCCGCTCTGTGCCAGCGTCCTGGCAACACCTGCCGGCTCAACCGGGAAGGTGAGCTCCAGCGCATCGGATTCGACATCGGTGATCGCGGAAGCGGTGAGATCGGCCGTGCCTACCTGCGCTGCGCGCAGCCGCCACATCACCGTCGCCTCGCCTTTGCTGGGGATGGTGACACTCTGCTGCGAGCCGCTCACCGTGTCCAGCCCCTGCACCTTCAGCGAAATGGTCGCCTGCTTCGCGGTGTCCAGGTAGTTGTGCGCAATCACCGGCAGCGTAATCTCGTCGCCCTGGATCAGGAAGCGCGGCGTGCCCATGCGCACCAGCACGTTCTTGCGCACCAGCACGCGGCTGATGGCCGAACCCGCCTGCGACTGCGGCGTAATGGCGCGCACGGTGGCTCGCCAGGTGGTCAGCGAGTCGGGGAAGGTGAGCGAGATGTGCGCATGTCCGCCGGCGTCGGTATGCACGCTGGGAGCCCAGAATGCCGTGTCGGGGAAGGCCTTGCGCACGCGCGGCTTGGCTTCGTCGCCCGGCTTCACCTGCGCCAGTTGCGGACGGTAGCGCGCATTGCGCAGCGCCAGCATCGGGGACTTGTTGCCGGCCTCGCCGCTGAAGTAGTACTCCAGCGAGAAGTCCACTTGCGACTCCAGGTAGCGCTCGGGGTAGAGGGCGCGCACCATGTCGCCGCTCGAATCCGGACGGAGCGAATAGATTGCCTCATCCACCACGCCGAAGCTTAGGTTGGCGCTCACCGGCTTGCCGGCAAAATCGCGCGTCGCCACGTCGTAGGTCGCCGTTTGCTGTGGCTGGAAGACGTCCTTGGCGGGTGTAATCTCCACCTGCAGTTGCTGCTGCACCGGTGGGACCTTCAGCTCCTTGGTCGCCTGGTAGAGCGTATTGTCCTTGATGAACAGCGCCTCCACCGTAACGTTCGGCTGCGAGTCGGCGGTGATGGGCAGGTCGAATGAGAGCGTCTTGCCGTCCGAGTGCATCACCTCGCTCTTCTGCACCGTGAATCCCTGCGCAATCACCAGCGCGTAGAAGCCGCCGGTCTCCGACACGATGCTGAGGTGCGCCGTATCGCCGGGCGCGTAGGTCTTCCTGTCGGCGACGATCTGGGTGGTCTCCGCGCCGTTGTCCCAGCCGGCCTGGCCCGCTCCCATGATCCACAGATAAGTGTCGGTTGCCGGGTTGCGCGTGTCGGGCTGGACAGCGGCCGCCGTGGCCTGCAGCTCGGCGCTGCTGTATGGCGGATTGCCGACCGCCAGCTCGCCGGTGGCGTGGCCGCTCGCGTCGGTGGTCACGTCCGTGGCCTGCCCGAGCGTCGTCTGCGTGCTGCCGTTTTCGTAGTGGCGGAAGACCAGCTGCACGTGAACATGTGTGCTCACCGGCTTGTCGTCATAATCCACCGCGGTCACGTGGAACCGCGCCGTGTCGCCCGCGTGCATCGCGTAGCTCACCGGCTCCAGGTTGACGCGGAAGGTGCCGTAGGTGGCCAGGAACTTGCCGCGGCCGGTGATCTCGCGATTGGCCGCGTCGGTGACACCCGCCTCCACCGTGTAATCGAAGTCCCCATGCGACTGCCCATCGTCCACGTGCGTGGGCACCTGGATCGTCAGCAGGCCGTTTGCGTCCAGCTTGCCCGTCTTCTCCGCCTCCTCGTCGCCGGCGTAGCCGGAGTTGTCGCCGGAATCGGCATCGGAGTTGTCAGCCTGATCAGAGGAGTCGTCCTCCTCTTCGCCCCACCAGTAGTGGCGCTCGTTGTAGACGCGATACTTCACCGTCGCATTCGCCACCGGCTCGCCGAAGAAGTAACGCGAGTTGATGGTGACCGGCATGGTCGCGCCTTCGAGCACGCGCTTCTGGTTCGCCGTCACCAGCACGCTGTACTCGGGCTTGCGATAGTCCTCCACGTGGAAGCCGCCGGAGATGGCGTTGTCCTCGCCTTCGCCGCCGGACGAACCGCCGACGCTGATGGAGTAGTAGCCCAGGGTTGCGTCCTTGGCCAGATCAAAGTCGCCGGTCACGTCGCCGGTCGCCGAGATCGGCATTTGCTTATCGAAGACCGCCTTGTCGTTCTCATCGGAGATGGTGACGCGAACCGTGCCCGGCCGGGGCAGCGCCAGCGAGTTGCCGTCGCGCTCGCGCAGAATCGCTTTCCAATGCACGGTGTGGGTTGGCCGGTAGACCGGTCGCTCGGTGTAGACGTAGCCCGCGTATTTGCCGCTGGCGGAGTAGGTCAGCGCCCAGGTCTCCGGCGTGGACGCGGCAAACTCGGCGCCCTTGCCGGCAACCACCCAGAAGTTGTCGCGCTGCGACTTGTCGCTGGCCACGGCGAGTTGCGCGGTTCCATCCGCGCCGGTGGTCGCCGTGGCTGCCTGCTGCTGGCCGAAACCCGCATCCACCTTGGCGCCCGCGATCGGCTCGCCGGTGACGCGGTCGACCACATAAGCCACCACGTTGCCGGAGGTGGTGCGCGTAACCAGCGCCATCTCCGTCACCATCAACAGCGTGTAGGCCTTGTAGCGGCCGTCGGTGGCTTCGAGCAGGTAGAGCCCGGAGTTGAGTTTGGGCACGGCGAGGTCGTTCGCATCGGAGATGTAAGTGGCTGGCACCAGCTGCCGCCAGCGCGCCACCAGCTGCGACTGGTTCAGAATGGGAATCTGCGCAAACTCCGCCTCGCTGACAATGCGGCTGCGGCGTTGCAGCGAGCTCTGCTTCGCCCGCATGGAGTTCCGTGCATCGTAGGAAAACTGGTTGCGGAAGAATGTGCGTATGCTCTCCCACAGGTCGTGCTTCCAGTCGTGGAACTTCTCCAGCCAGGTGCGCTCGTCAATCTGCTCGTGCTTCAGCAGTCCCGCCTCGGGCCCGAACGAGTGCAGTTCGCGCAGATTCTCCATGAACTTCACAGGATCGTTGACGCGGTAGACGCGGAACTCCAGCGCGTCCACGTTGTGGGTATAAAGATGGATCGTCGGCTGCTCGCCGGGAGCGAAGGTCTTGCTGGTGCTCAGGTTGAACGAAACCGATCCGCTCTGCGAGGCAGCCGGAACCGCGCACACAAGCACAGCCAGAAATGAGACGACGCGCAGCCTCATCGAACGTCCTCGCGAAGAACATTCCAACGATACACCCCCAGGAAATTGCTGTTCCCGGGGACCGGCCGCCAGCGCGCATCCGGGTGATGCATCAGGTCCTCCAGCGCCACGCGGCGGACTTCGCCGGGGGTAGCAGTGCGCCCGCTGCCGATGGGGCCGGTGTCGTAGACCGCCCAATTGTGCGCCGGGCCGGTCAGGATCATCGAGTGATACGGCGAATCCTGCTCCAACTGCCGGTAGAAGAGCAGGTCGCCGGGCCGCGCCGCGCGCACATCCCGGGTGACAAAGAACGTATTGCGCTGCCATAGCGTCCGGGCGTCGGCAAACTGGGCAAAGCTGCCATTGGCGGCATCGCCCGCGACGTATGCGCCGGGACGCACGCGGAACAGGTTGGCGCCCAGCGGCGTCAGCGGGTACGCATACTGCGCGACGGAGGCCAGCGGCGGTGGCGCGTCCATCGGCATGGTGGCCTGCCAGGCCTCGTCGTGGGCGTGCAGCGCGCCGCGGTAACACCAGCGCAGCAGGGCCGCGCAGTCGTCAATCTCCCGCGGCAGGCGCTCGGGCGGCAGCGCGGCGGCGGTATCGGCCAGCGCGGTAAACCAGGCGCGGAAGGCTGCGCGGTCGGCCGCCGTGTGCAGGCGGAGGAAGTCGGGCGTGCCGTCGCCGAAGCGATCGCTGCTGTCGGCCGCGAAATGCACGGTCACGGAAACGCTGTGGGCGCGATAGCGCAGCACCAGCCGCTGCGTTCCCGGGTTTACCGGCGAGCGAACCTCCACGGCCGCAGCGATTTGGGCATCGCCTTCGGGCAGAACGCTGGCCGAAAGGCCTGCCGTCGCAATCGCGCCGGCGTCAATCCGGCCACCCCGCGACAGGCGCACCGCAATGGCCCGGTGCAGCGCTCCATCCGCGGGCAGGGTCAGCTCCCGCGCCGACACCAGCAGCCGCTGCCGGGTCCGGCGCTGCCACGCAAACGCGCAAACCGCGGCGAGAACAACCAGCAGCAGAACCAGTGCGCGCTTCACCGATGCATCCTCGTTGGAATCTCCGCCATTGTAGGCCCGCCGGGCTTTCCTGGGGCGGTTGCGGGCATCCGGGATAGCATTGGGGTTGGCCGGACAAGTTTTTCGCCAGGACGGAACCCAAGGGAATGTACTACGCAGATGCCGAACGAATACCGCAGAGCAGATCAGCCTCACGGGTCGTTGTGGTCGGCGCTGGCGCAATCGGACTGTATGCCGCCAGTCAACTGGCAGCCCGCGGACGCGACGTGGTGGTGATTGAGGCGGGCGACTCGCATCTGGGCAGCTTTGCCCCGGAATCCTATGCCAACGTGGGGCGCGCACACAGCGGCATCCGGCTGGGACGCAGCCGCGGCCTGGGCGGCACCACTAACCTCTGGGGCGGACAACTGGTTGAGTTTCAGCCGATTGACTTCGCCGGGCGCGATTGGCTTCCGGGCTCGCAGTGGCCCGTCGCCTACGCCGAGATTGCGCCGTACTACAGGCCGACCTACCTGAACCTGGGCATGCCTCCGCAACTGCTCGACGACGACGATATCTGGCAGGGCATCGGCTGCGCGGCTCCAAACCTTGGCCCGGAGTTCGAGGTGTTCCTCACCCGTTGGATGGGAATCCCGAACTTCGCCGAGCTGTTTGCGAAACAGATGCAAAGCGACGCGCGCCTGTCCGTGCTCACCGGTCACGTGGCAGCCGGTTTCCGCGGAACCGGGGGCTCGGTGGAGGCGGTCCGCGCGGTTGACGGTAAAGGGCAGTCGCACTGGATCGAATGCGGCGCTGTAGTCCTGGCCGCCGGAACCATTGAAAACGCCCGGCTGCTGCTGCACACCGCGCAGGATCCTGGCTGGCAGGCGCCATGGAGCGGCAATGACAACGTTGGACGCTGTTTTCAGGACCATCTGGGCGGCACGATCGCCTCGTTTCAACCCACGGACAAGCGCGGATTCTTCCGGATGTTTGCGAACGTTGTCTATGCGGGGCATAAGTTTCAACCCAAGATCCGCCTGCGCAACAAAATCCAGGAAGTCCAGACGCAGCAGCAGCTCTACAACACCCAGGTGTTCTTCGCCTTTGAGAGCGCCGTGTCCGAGCACATGGTCTACCTGAAGCAATTCCTGCGGGCTGCGCTTTACCAGCGCAAGCTCACCGGGATTAAAGATATGCTCCGCAACAGCTTCGCGATGGCGCGGTATCTGGGGCCGCTGATGTGGAAGTACGCGTGGGACCACCGCGTGTTCGTTCCCAGTTCCGCGAAGATCCAGATGCACGTGCAGGCGGAGCACGCACCCTCCGCGGAGAGCCGCATCACGGTCGACCGCGGCGCGGTGGATTCCTGCGGGCTGCCGCGCGCGATGCTGAACTGGCAGGTAAACGGGAATGAACTCGCATCGCTGCGCGCATTCGCAATGCAGCTGCGCGACGCGCTCGCGTCCGCGGGGATCGGCGAATTGAAGATCGATGCGGACCTGATGGCGCTCGATCCGAACTTCCTGACCAGGCTGGGAGACACCTACCACCAGGCCGGCGGCGCCATCATGGCCGCGTCGGCGCGGGATGGAGTGGTGGACAGGAACCTGCGTGTCTTCGGAACGGAGAACCTCTACGTCGCCGGGGCGAGCGTGTTTCCCACCACCAGTAACGCCAACACGACCTTCACCGCGCTTGCATTTGCCACCCGGCTGGTGGACCACCTGACCGGCGACGCCCCGGAAAAGCCGTAAGCGGCGTCCCGAAAACACGCACCTTGAGGAGTTGGCGTCCTCGAAGAAATGGGCGGGCGAAGAAGGGCCGGAGCCGTGACGATGTCGCGGCTCCGACCAGATTTGAGACTCATGCTTCTCACCACTCGCGGTTGTCCCCGCGAGACTATTCTCTTGTGGGCTCGTCCCTTTGCACTTCCCTCTTCCTTTTCAAGGGTGAGTGGATTCTAATTCCTGATGGCAACGCCGATGCAGCCCATCACAATGCCGCGGGGAAGGCAAGCGAGGTCTAGAGTAACAGCGGCCCTGACTCTTGTGGGATTCAGCGCCGTCATCGGGCAGATCGTTCTCATGCGAGAACTCATCGTTGTCTTCAGCGGCAACGAGATTTCGCTGGGCATCATGTTAGCCATCTGGCTCTTCTGGACCGCAGCCGGCTGCAGCCTGAGCAGCGGCTTTGCACTGACCAAGAACAATGCTCGCCGAGCAACCGCGGCACTCGAGTGCCTCGTCGCCGTCAGCCTGCTGCCGACAATATGGGCAATTCGCGCCTCCAGGATCATTTTGCAGACGGTGCCGGGCGAGTTGGTTGGACCGGTGCCGATGATCCTCACTTCCGTGGCCTGTCTGAGCATATTCTGCTTGCTTTCCGGTGGGCTCTTCGTGGTTGCGATCCGGATGTGCGAAGCTGAGTGCGCCGTATCCGCTCGCGTTGCGACCAGTTTGGCATACTTGCTCGAGGCCGTCGGCTCCGGCTTCGGGGGAATCGTCGTCAGCATGGTGCTACTGCGCCATCTTGATTCCTTCCAGATTGCGACCATCGTGTCGATTTTGAACCTGGGTATGGCAGCGGTCATATTGTTGCGGATGAGCCGCTGGCAGCTTGGAGCGATGGCTGTGGCAGCGGCGCTCGTGGCAATCCCTCTGCTTTGGTTGGTTGCGCCGTCGCTGGACAGGTCCACGCAAGCGCGTCTGTGGAAGGGGTTCCACTTGGTGGAATCGCGTAACTCTGCTTACGGCAATCTGACCGTAACTGAGAATGGCGGCATTCGGAGCATCTATCAGAACGGCGTGATCCTTGCCAACGCGCCGGATGAGAACGCCGCGGAAGAGGCTGTTCACTATGCATTGCTCGAGAGCCCGGCGCCGCGGCACATTCTGCTGATCGGCGGCGGAGTGAACGGCAGCATTGTCGAAGCGCTGAAGCATCCAACCATCGAACGGATCGACTACGTTGAACTGGATCCCGCGCTCATCGACATCGCGCGCCAGTTGTTTCGCGCACAGCTGGCTCCCACCGTCTCCGATCCTCGCGTACACACTCACTACTCGGACGGCCGCTACTACCTGAGGACAACCAGCGACAGATTCGATGTGATTCTGGTCAATGTTCCCGACCCGCAGACCGCACAGTTGAACCGGTTTTACACGGCCGAGTTTTTTCGTTCCGCTCGGGACCATCTTGCGCTGGGCGGTTTGCTCGCCTTGCAACTGCAGTCGTCTGAGGAAACCATCGGCCCGGATTTGGCTGAGTTTCTACGCTGCATTCGGCGGACCCTGGGGGAAGTGTTCCCCTATGTTGTCGCCATCCCAGGCGAAACCATCCACTTATTCGCCGCCACTCAGCCGGGTGTTCTAACGGACAATCCCCAAACATTAATTGCCAGGCTGCGGGAGCGGAATCTGAAAACCCAGTATGTCCGGGAATACCTCGTCCCATTCCGCATGATGCCTGATCGCATGGCGCAGGTCGGCGAGCAACTGCAACCGCTAACTTCGACACCAGTCAATCGTGATTTCGAACCCATCGCCTACTACTTCGACACCGTGTTGTGGAGTGCGCAATTCAAGGAAGGCTATTCCCTCTGGTTCCGGACAGCAGCACACGTCAGCTTTACCAGCGTCCTCACTGCAGTGCTGGTCGCCTTGTCAATTGTGGCGATTCTGCTTGCGTTTGTGGGTCCTCGCGAACAACGTCAGCGCTCTGCTGCACTGTGCTGCACAGCGTCAACCGGCTTCACACTAATGGGCTTGCAGATTCTGCTGCTGCTGGCATTCCAGTCCATCTATGGTTACGTTTACTCGCAACTCGCGATCCTCATTGGCCTGTGCATGGCAGGCGTTGCCTTCGGAAGTTGGCTGAGCATCCGCCGCAGACTGGTCAGGGATCACCCACCGTACCGCAGCATGGCAGCCACCCAATTCCTGCTGGCGCTCTCTGCGCCTGTGCTGATGTTTGTGGTTGGCCTGCTCGGAAAGATCTCGGGTGCGCCAGCGACTTGGCTGGCGGCGCAACTCATTTTTCCAGCATTGGCTGCGCTCTCGGGAATACTGGGAGGGTATCAATTCCCAACCGCAACCGAGGTTTATCTTTCTGACAGCAACGGCGGGTCCAAACGAGGTACGCTCTATGCTATCGACTTGCTGGGTGGCTGCTTGGGCGCATTGTTCCTGAGCAGTTATCTCATTCCGGTATTTGGGTTCTGGAGCACTGCGTGGCTCTGTGCGGCAATAAATCTGCCGCCCGCACTGCTTGCTGGACGAGCGCAGCTTGAGGCGACCGCTTTTCGGGCATAGGCATCTAGGGTTTGTGCTCGCCGAATACCACCGCCGTAAACGCGAAGATGTCGGTATCGGCGTCCTGCCAGCAAGTCGCGCGCATCCCGGCTTTGCCGCAGGTCTCTTCCAGAAATTTCTGCCTGTCCCACTTTTGTTCCACCGGCACCTGCGGAAGCAGGAGGCCTTCGTGTTCGCCATTCTTCATCAGCAACCCATCCTGTCCAACCTTGATCTGTTGCACGTCCACGACCCGCCGGAGGGGTGACAGCACCGAGATCTCGTACTGAAGGCGCGGCAACTCTGGGGCCGATACCGGCCGAAATCGAGGATCGCGCAGGGCGGCAAACGTGGCCGTATCCCGCACAGTTAAATAAAGAGGCTTGGTAGCGGAGGTGTAGCCGATACATCCTCGCAAGTCTCCCGATTCAAGCAAGGTCACGAAGGCGCCACGATCCTGATTCAGCGCCTCGCTGCCGGTTGGGCCCGGCTCAAACTCCTTCTTCTCCCCTACCGCTTCCTCAACCGACTTGCGGGCGACGCTGAGCAGTTCGCTCTTCTCGCTCTCGCTCAATGCAAATGGTGGTTCCGCGTTCTTTCCGTATTGGGTCTTCACGAACACGTCCGCACTGTATCCAACCACCCGCGACTTATCGCCAGAAGTGTCGCCCGAGTTGGCATACTTTAGCACCTTAGCCTGGGTAGCTCCCATCCGCTCGGCAGCAATCATTGCAGCTGCAATCGGCGCACCGCCGCAGGCTTCCCACGTCCGTGTCTGGAAGTTCCGCGACATGCTGAAGTAGTCCCACTCCGCAAGTGCGCTCAGGGTCTTGTGGTCAATCTTCACTGCCTCGTCATACGGGTGATAGTGCGACAAGTCGGAGCTGGCCACGATCAGCGTGTCACCACCCTGGATCAGCTTTGCCAGGGCCACACCCAGAGCGCGGCTGCTCTCGTAGCTCTGGTCCCCCATCACGATAGGCACGACTTCGAATTTACCCAGCACTCGTTGCAGCCAGGGCAGCTGCACCTCAACCGCGTGTTCAGCTCCTGCCGGCGTGGGATCATGTCCCTGGCTGGAGAGTCGCATGGTCGGGCTCATCTTGACCAACTGCCGTGCGAAGGTCTTGTCAACCTGAACTGTCCCCAGCGGTGTTGCGTACGCGTCCCCGTCATAAACAGAGCTGAAGTCAAAAGCTTCATAATGTGACGGCGCGATAATGACGACGCGCGAATACTTGCGACCTTTCAACTCCGCATACGTGTATGCAGCCACGGGGCCGGAGTATTGATAACCGGCGTGCGGCGCAACCACGGCGAGGATTTGGGCATTGATCGGCGGCGGAGTCGCGTGCGCCAGCATGTCGTCGATCATCGCGGAAAGGGCCTTGGGATCGGCCGGGTAGAAACTGCCGGCGACGCCGGCCTGTCTCACCTTGGGCGAGCCCGCGCCACGGACGCACTGCAGCGGCGCCATTGACAATAGCGCGACGAGCGGTGCTGTCATCCAACATATTCGCGATTTCCCCGTGATACTCATTTGCAAACCTCCTCTAAGCCCTCACGTGTGCCAGACGCCCGGAATGGGGTGATGGCAGAATGGGCAGCTATCCTTGCGGATCAGTATGTTGCTCGCTGTGAAACCCACGCGCTCGACTAGCATTTGGCGGCAACCTGGGCAGTAGGTATTCTGCGCAGGATGCCCCGGCACGTTCCCGATGTACACGTAGTGAAGCCCCTCGGCATCGGCAATCGCCTTGGCCCGTTCCAGAGTCGGCACCGGCGTGATGGGGAGATTCTTTAGCAGGTATTCCGGATGAAACTGCGTGAAATGCAGCGGCACATCCACGCCCAGGTTCGTCTTGATCCAGCGCGCCAGGCCGCGAAACTCCACATCGTCGTCGTTAAGAGTGGGCACCACCAGGTAAACGATCTCGGTCCACTTATCCATCTTTCGCAGAGTGACCAGCGAGTCGAGCACCGGTTTCAATTGACCGGTAACAACTTTGCTGTAATACGACTCAGTGAACGCCTTCAGATCGATCTTGACTGCGTCCATTTTTCCGTACGCCGTCTTCAGCGCGTCTTCCTGCATGTAGCCATTCGAAACAACCACGCTGCGAATGCCGGCTTCGTGTCCGGCATCCGCGGCATCCATCAGGAACTCGCTGAAGATCACCGGCTCGCTGTAGGTGTAGGCAATCGTAGGACATTGATACTGCTTCGCCAGAGCCGCAACCCTTTGCGGAGGCATGTATTCGGCAGGGACCTCCTCCGGGCGCATCTGGGAGATGTCCCAGTTCTGGCAGAACTTGCAGTTGACGTTGCAACCAGCCGTTGCCAACGAGAAAGCAAGCGTCCCCGGGAGATAGTGGAACAGAGGTTTCTTCTCGACCGGGTCCACGTGTGCGGCGCAGACCCGCGAATGCACCAGCGAGTAATAGGTCCCTCCGCGATTCTCCCGCACACCGCAATAGCCGCGCTCCCGGTCTCCCACTGTGCATTCGCGCGGACACAGCTTGCACTTGATCTTCTGGTTCTGGAGTTTCTGATAGAACTTGGCTTCGACGGTGAATTGCGTATCGTCCTGTTTCTCTGAGCCGCTCCACGAGGGCATGGCGACAAGGTGTGGAGACAACTCGCAGACACCTAGAGCCGCTCCTGAGGCCAAAGCGCGGCGCAAGAAGGAACGGCGATCGAGCGCACGCGAGAACAGGCCCCGCTCGTCACGAATGTCGAGTCTCTTACGTTCAGCTACATCTCCGGCCGGTACGTTCACGTTGCCTTGTGCGTCGAGCTTGTGCAACATATGGGCCCCCAATCACGCGTACGCTTACACCTCAACAACTGCGATCCTGGCGGGATCGTTCGTGCCCAGTCGGTGCTCTCCGTCAGCGGCGGTCGCAATGTAGTGTGGCTTTCTGCCATCGCCTTCCAGCGTCTTCAGCCCTCTTTCGGCGCGCTTCCGCTCGATCATCTGCCAGCCGGTATAGTCAAGCGCCACGGGGTCCTGGGAAACGATCAAGGCATTGGGCTTCCAACTGTATTCCGGCTTGTACGCAGGTCCGCCCTCGTACTGCGCCGTCGTTGCGTCGCAGATGGTCAGTTTCATCCTGCTTCGGATCTCCGGCAGCATGTTCAAGTCTGCGATGTACGGATTGCAGCCGTCCGGGTGGTACTTGTTTGGGTTATGAATGACGCCGTACATGTTCTTCAGCGCCAGAGTTACGCCGGCGCCATCATGGTCTTTCAGCACCGGCACATTGATCAGGACATCGCAGCGTTGCGTGAGAATCCGCGACAAACGGCTGCCGATACTGCCGAAGGTGGCCAGTTCCTGCTCGTAGTCGACTCGATCGGTGCCGAAGCATAGGACGCCGCTACCTCCCGTGGATATATGGAAGCCAGAGCGTTCCATCTCATCGGTATCGCGGTCCCACACCACGATGTCGCTGGCCTTGACGCCGGCCTCCTGGAGACGTCCGCAGATTGCTTCGACCAGTTGAAGATTGCTGGCAAGCCCACGACCTCCTAGCGCATTGACTTTGAGTCCCACCCGGTCGCCGGGGAGGACCAACCTTTTCCAGGCCTCAATCGGTTGATCGCGATCGAGGAGCGATTGCATGGCGCGATCCAGCAGATCCAGCACTCGGAGTGAATCCACCGCAGAACCCGCGTCGCGCAGTTGGTCGTCGTGCGCAATCACAACCTTCGACTTCGTAATCACCGGCGCTGGCCTTGAGGGTGCGAGCAGCCCCATCGTTCCGCTTGCGCCCAGGACCGCACCGGAGAGACATTCCTTTAGGAAATCCCGTCGACTTGCGCTACGCATTGCGCTCATAGGGATTCTCCGCTGAGCGGCCACCGTTCCCGATTTCAGTCAGAGGCAGGATACGGCGTTCGCCGCTGAGGTAAACCTGTCCAACGTACGGCGGTAATCTTCCAGACGAATCTTCGCCCCACGGACGGACGCAGCAAATCATCGGAGGGTCTGCGCGGAGTTTCAGTGACGAGCGGCACATCTGTTCGGCATCGCCTGGTGCGCCGTGGCTCGACCACGCTGCCGCCCAAAAGCTGAGACGCCGAAGGAACCCGAAAAGGAGGTCAATTCGGGTTCTATCGTTACCACAGCGTCAGCAGAATTAGCTCTAAATATGGTGTGTCCGCTAATTTACTGAATTGATTGGTGTCCCCAACGGGACTCGAACCCGTGTTACCGCCGTGAAAGGGCGATGTCCTAACCGCTGAACGATGGGGACTGGAACCGCCGGAAACGCGCGTTCCGCGCGCTGGCTGTAGCCCAGCTTCAACGCTATCAATTCGAGCACGCGGTGTCAAAAATAGCCAACCTGCGTCTGCAGTTGCCAGGCTCGCAATGTGCTGACAAGGTACGCGAAATCCACGGCAGGGTTGCGCGTAGGATGTTTCGAGACGCAAGTCCGCATTTTTCAGCATCCCGCAAAGGCATCTGTTCCGATGAATTCTTCCAAAGCAAGTTCTCCCGCACCCGGCCACATGGAAGCCGGGCGAATCGAAGTGATTACCGGCCCCATGTTCTCCGGCAAGAGCGAGGAGCTGATACGCCGCCTGAAGCGCGCCCGCATCGCGCGCCAGCGCGTGGCCTGCTTCAAGCCCGACATCGATCTGCGCTACCACCGCACGGCGATTGCCTCGCACAGCGAGCAGACCCACGAGGCGGTGACGGTCGCCAACGTCGCGCGCCTGCGCGAGAAGCTCTATGGGCAGCTTCCCGAGGTCGAGGTGATCGGGATCGACGAAGGGCAGTTCTTCGACCAGTCGATTGTGCAGCTCACCGGGGAACTGGTGCACCTGGGCAAGCGCATCCTGATCGCCGGCCTGGACACCACCTTCACCGGCGACCCGTTCGGCCCGATACCGGCGCTGATGGCCATCGCCGATGAAGTGACCAAGCTGTCGGCGGTGTGCATCGTGTGCGGCGCGCCGGCCATCCATACCCAGCGGCTGGGCTCCAGCCGCGAGCTGGTGGTGGTGGGAGCAGCCGGGCTGTACGAAGCGCGCTGCCGCAACTGCTTCCGCCCCTACCTGGAAGCGCCGGAAGAGCAGCAACTCGAACTGCCGAACGCCGGTTGAGCGGCCGATGCGACGGAATTGCGCCCGATCGTTTTGCAGAACCTATGGGGCTTGACACGGAATTGCCGAATACATCGTGATACGATGTATCTATGACTAGCAAAGAACTGCAACCGGAGCGCCTGGACACCCTGCTCGAGGCGCTGGCTGAGTTTCGCTACCACCTGCGCAGCTTTCTCCAGTTCAGCGAGCAGGTGGCGCAGGACCATCATCTGCGCCCGCGCCAGCATCAGCTTCTGCTGCAGATTGCGGGCGCGCCCGAGGGCAGCGTGACCACCATCAACTTCCTGGCCGATCGGCTGGGTCTGCGGCAAAACAGCCTGGTGGAGCTGGCGGACCGCTCGGAGGCTGAGGGCCTGGTGCGCCGGGTGGAGGACNNTGATTCGGGCGCTGGAACGCATAAAGAAAGTACGGGCGGAGCGGCGCGCCCTGCTGCCCGGCGAGCATATTTCGGCGGTCTGGGGAGCGGCGACAGCGGCTGCGGAAAAAGGCGGGTCGAACGCGGAAAGTGGCGAGAAGCATGTCTCAGGGGCTAAAGCCCGCTTTGGTTCTGCGCCCGTTATGCCGGGACTAAAGTCCCGGCCTATCTCAGAAGCGACTTTTTCAGCATCCTCAGGAGGCGCACCGGCAATGGCCGGAAACAAGACGCGGAGGCCGAGTTGAATTCGCACTCTTCGCTGCTGCGGGACTTTACGGTAGACCGCGGCGTCTGGCTGCTCTCCGCGGTTGCGGTCGTTATTGGCGCATGCGGCGCGGTGCTCGCGGTGGTCCTGCTGAAGGCGATTGCGCTCTGCACCAACATCTTCTACTACCATCGCTTGAGCCTCGCGTCCGTGCGGCCCGCAGGCAGCCCGCTGGGCATCTGGATGGTTCTGGTGCCCATCGTTGGCGGCGTGATCGTCGGCCTGATGGCGCGCTTCGGTTCCGACAAGATCCGCGGCCACGGCATCCCCGAGGCGATCGAGGCCATCCTGCTGAATGGCGCCAAGGTCGAACCCAGCATTGCCGTGCTCAAGCCGATCTCGGCGGCCATCTCCATCGGCTCGGGCGGCCCGTTCGGCGCGGAAGGCCCGATCATCATGACCGGCGGAGCGTTCGGTTCGCTGGTTGCGCAATGGATGCACCTGACCGATGCCGAGCGCACGACGCTGCTGGTGGCGGGCGCGGCGGCCGGCATGTCGGCGACCTTTGCCGCGCCGCTGGCGGCGATTCTGCTGGCGGTGGAACTGCTGCTCTTCGAGTGGCGGCCGCGCAGCTTGATCCCAGTGGCCTTTGCCAGCGTTACGGCAGAGATTGTGCGTATTCTGCTGCTCGGCTCCGGCCCGCTCTTCGCGATGCCCGCCATGCCCTTTCAGCAGAGCGCGCCGGTCGCAGTTGGGGCGCTTGTGCTCGGACTTGTGGTCGGCGTCGCCGCGGCCGGGCTCAGCAAAATGATGTACGGCTTCGAAGATATGTTTGAGCGGCTGCCGGTGCATTGGATGTGGTGGCCAGCCATCGGCGGAATTGGCATCGGCATTGGCGGACTGTTCTTTCCGCGCGGCCTCGGCGTGGGCTATGACAACATCGCGGAACTGCTGCGCGGCAACGCGCCGCTGGGCCTGCTGGTTGGCCTGGTGGTGGCGAAGTCGCTGATGTGGGCGTCCTCGCTGGGTTCGGGGACCTCTGGCGGCGTGCTGGCCCCGCTGATGATGATCGGCGGAGCGATAGGCGAGCTGGCCGCGCACTGCTGTCACGCAACCGCAATGCAACAGTCGCTATGGGCCGCGGTCGGCATGGGCGCGATGCTCTCGGGATCGCTGGGCGTGCCGCTGACGGCAATCGTCTTCTGCCTGGAGATCACGCACAGTCTGCCTGCGATGCTGCCCGTGACCGTGGGCGCGGTGGCCGCGTACGCGGTGACGTCGCTNNAGCCTGATGGAGGTGATGGCGGAGCTTGGCCCGCACGACTGCACCGATGCGGCACCCGCGGCGGGACTGGCCGAGGTCTTTGCCTACTCGGACGAGACCTCCCGCTCCGCCGTGGAGAAGATGGCGACCTCCGGCCTGACCACGCTGCTGGTGGTCGATCGCGCCACGCAGGGCGTGTGCGGCACGGTGAGCCTGAAGGACCTGCTGCTGGGCCGGCGCAGACGGATGAAACGCGAACAGCAGCGGGCGCGGGTGTTTTCGCCGGGGCGTTAGCCAGCCTTGCAGCTCCTGCGCTATGCTTCCTAGACGCAGCTCCCAGGAGGAATCGCCATGCGCCTCATGCACTCAGGCTTCAGGATCAGAACGGGAATCGCACTCGCCGCGCTGTCGGCCGCAGTCTTCACGCTCTCAGCCGGCCCAGCCCACGCTCAGGAAGGCATGTCGAAGAACGGCACGCTGGTGGTGCCGATCCATACCTCCGCCGGCGAAGACGCCGGCACTGCGTCCTTCAAGGAGGCGCAGGACGGCAAGCAGTTGACCATCACGGTCAAGCTGAAGAACATTCCCTTCGGCGAGCACGCCGTGCACATCCACCAGAACCCGGTGTGCGACGCGCCCGACTTCAAGGGCGCCGGCGGCCACTTCAACCCCGACGGCAAGCAGCATGGCATGGGCAACCCGATGGGCCACCACAACGGAGACATGCCGAAGAACATCTCCATCGGCGAAAACCACACGGGCGAGATCACCTTCAAGGTGGACTATCTCTCGCTGACGCCCGGCGCGGCGAACTCCGTGTTCGGCCACTCGATTATGGTGCACGAGAAGGCCGACGACATGAAGACCGACCCGACCGGCAACGCAGGCAACCGGATTGCGTGCGGGGTGATTCCGGCGGCGCAGTAAATCTCGCGGGCGGTCAAGCTTCTCCGCAGCGGATTGCCTGGGACCAGACGGGGAGAACCCGGCTGCTGCTGCGGAGCACCCGCCCTACCCCCTCCCCCCCGGTTTTTTGGTCTAAGCTATTGCATACGCACGGCTTAGATTCAAATCAAGATACGCTTCGGATATTCTGCGGCCATATATGGTCTCGGCTGACGGCACTCCGAGGCGATCCATTCCAAGTCCAAAGGGCCCACCCCAAGGCGTAGCTCTCCCACGCTCTTTTCATTCAATTCCCCCCACTCTTTAAGTATACGCTTCTGCGCCCATTCGACTGCACGGATAAGCCGTTGGTTTTGTTGTGGATGCAGATATTTTGCTTGACACGCTGCGTCGAGACGGTTCGCGCTGGGCCGCCGGCACATTCCGCGCCAGGAGAAACATCTTGACTGTTGAAAGTGTATGATGTATACATACAGCAGACAGAGGAAGTGGCGATGTTTCTTACGCTGCATGAGGACGACAAGCGGCCGATTTACCAGCAGATCACGGACGGGATCAAGGATTTGATCGCGCGCGGCGAGTTGCGGGAGGGGATGACGCTGCCTTCGGTGCGGCAGGTGGCGGGCGACCTGGGCGTGAACCTGAATACGGTTGCGGTCGCGTACCGGCAGTTGCAGGACGAGGGGTTTGTGACGGTGCGGCACGGGGCGGGAGCGGTGATCTCGTCGCGCAACGCGCGGCCGGTGGAGCAGGCCGAACTCTACAAACCACTACAAACGGCGCTGACCCAGTTGGTGCTGAGTGGACTGACAGGCCACGAGATTGTAGAGACCGTCCGGGAGCAGCTTGCGCAGTTACAACAGAAAGGGGGCACTCGATGAGTGCAGCAAGTGTAGTTGGAGTCAATGTCTTCACCATTTGCGTGATCGTGCCGGTGCTGGTGTACGCACTGGTAAAGCATCTGTGGAACCAGCCGCTGCAAAACGGGCCGGGCTACTTCTATGGGATCGAGGTTCCGGCTGGATTCTATGAGGGGCCGGGAAGACGTTGGATGACCGGCTACCATGCGATGGTGGCGGCGCTCTACGGTGTGTGCGCGGTGGGGCTGGGGACGATCGTCGCGACGCGGCGTTGGGATATGACGCCATGGTGGGGTGGGGGCTTTGCGCTGCTGTTCGTGCCGACCATGTTTTCCTTCCAGGCGTGGACGCGGCACAAGCTGGGGGTGAATCCGCCGGTGCGTCCGGTGGCATTGGCGCTGGAATCGCGCCGTTTCGGCGACTATATCTCGTGGCCGGCGGAGACGCTGGCGGTGGCGCTGGTCGCGCTGAGCTGGTGGCTACTGCTGCGTCACGCTGGACGGCACTTCGATTGGCTGACGCCGCTGCAGCTTACGTGGGTGGCGCTGGGAATGATTCCCGGCAAGATGGCGATGGTCCGGCTCAGCTTTCCGCTTCCCGCCGAGCGGACCGAAGAGCACTTCCACCTTCAGGACTTTGCGAGGCGTTTCTGGATCCGTCTGTCCGGGATTATTTTCGAGTGGTTCATGGTGATCGTTCTGCTGGGCGTAGCGCTGCTGCATGCAGCAGCGTCCCCGGTTCACCATCCGCCGCAGGCGTGGCGCTGGCTGGTGCTGGCTTCCATGTTCGCGGTGTGGGGATACGGGATGATCGTGATGTTCCGGGGGATGCAGCGACTGAAAGCGATGGGCAGCGAACTGCGGCCGGCGGGAAGCTGGAAGACGCCGTTCGGCCGCGCGTCGTGTTTCGGCGTGGGCCCGGCGTTTCAGATCTGGTTTGCGATTTGGTTTGGCGGCATTCTGACTTTCATCGTGTATTCGTTGTGCAAGCACGGTTTTAGATGAGGAACTTATGTAATTGCGAGGCGTATTGCAAGCATAGGATGGGAGTGTCATGGAAAAACCTTTAGGACGCAAACTGAGTCTTTGCGTATTGCTGAGCGCAACGGCATGGATGGTTCTGACCGCGCCGGTTGCGCTGGGACAGGCGAGCGCTCCACAACCTTCGGCAACGGCGTCTCCAGCCGCGACGGTGTCATCAGAACCCGCGCCCGCGGCGAAGCTGGAGTTCGATGTGGCGTCGGTGCGGCCGTCGGCTCCGCTGGACATGCAGAAGCTGGCGGCGGACATGCAGGCGGGCAAGATGCCCAACTTCGGCATGCACCTGGATGGTCTTCGCGCCGAGTACAACTACATGTCTTTGAAGGAATTGATCACCGCGGCCTACAAGGTGAAGCCGTACGAGATCACCGGTCCGGACTGGATGGCGACGGAGCACTACGACATTGTGGCGCGCATGCCCGAAGGATCGACAAAGGAAGAGGCGGCGGCCATGCTGAAAGCCCTGCTCGAGGAGCGGTTCAAGCTACAGGCACACATTGAATCGAAAGAGCGGCCAGTGCTGGCGCTGGTTGCGGCCAAGGGAGGCCCGAAGTTGAAGGACTCGCCGGCGCCGGAACCGATCGATGAAAGCGCTCCGCTGAAGCCCGGTGAAAGGAAGATCGACCTGCCCGATGGTCCCGCGCGCTATACGCAAGACATAGACCCCAAGAAAGGGATGACTGCCGTGGTGAACATGGGTACCCGCGGCACCTACACGCAGAAGATCGATATCGCTACCCAGGTGATTCAGATCGATGGAACCGGCATCTCCATGGCGGGGTTTGTGGATATGCTTTCGCAGATCATGCAGATTGGAGGACCGGGTTCGAAGCCAGTGGTCGATGAGTCGGGGCTGACCGGCCACTACGAAGTGTCGCTCACCCTGTCGCTTGCCGACCTGATGGCGGCCCGGTCGCAAGGCGCGAATATGGGTGGCGGCGCCCCTGGCAGTCCCGGCGGCGGGATGGCAGAAGCTTCCGATCCCGGTGGCGCGGGCTCGACCGTCTACGCCTCGGTCGAGAAGCTGGGCCTCAAGCTGGAGCCGAGAAAGGCCGTGGTGCAGCAGCTTGTCGTGGACAGCGCGGAGAAGACGCCGACGGAGAACTGAGGAAGACGCCCGAGGCGCGGCTTTTGGGTGCCGAGGAGCGACTTTGGGTATAGTCACTGGATGGGTGCGAAGCCACACTCGAAGCCACGCTTGAGGGCGATACCGACGCCATGCGGCAGCAGCTTGGGCTGGAGCTGGATGGGGAAAAGACCTCGGTGGATGTGATCGCGGTCGACCACGCGGAAAGGCCTACGCGTTGAACTAATGTGCGCGCCCCTGCGTATAGCGGGCATGGGCGTTTTGCAAATGGCGATGCCGGCGAAGGGGATTTCCACCCCTGCGAGCAAAGACCGCTCGCTGGGGACCCCGGGATTTATGCCTCAACCTCCGCGCGGCCGGCAGCGCGCACCCGGTTCGCCAGGAGGTACACTTCTGCCAACGTCCGATCCGGCTTCCGCGACGGCGCATCAGACGGCGCAT
>PLUT01000246.1 GCA_003162875.1 Granulicella sp. | reverse complement strand
CCGCCTGACTGGTCCCGCGCACTGCCTAACGGCACCTTTGGCAATCGCTTCGACGATCCGCAAGGCAACTATCGCGTTCTGTATGCTGCCACTCAGCGAGTCTCCTGTTTTATTGAGACGCTTGCGCGCTTTCGACCCGACCTTTCCCTGATCGCAGAACTGCAGGAAATTGCGGGAGAAGACGACTATGTGCCGTTGGGTACTCTGCCGAGCGATTGGTGCGATCGGCGCGTCATGGGTGCGGCTACGGTCACGGGAGCCTATGCCGATATCTATAGCGCCGGATGGGTGGGCTACCTACGTCAAACATTGGCCTCAGATTGTGTTGCGCTNNTCTTACCCAGCTTGCCTCACTGAAAGTAAATGAGGCAGGGCTCGATGGCATCTATTATCGCTCTCGCTATGGGCACGATCTCGAAAACTGGGCTCTTTTTGAACCGTTCAAAATCATTCCCTACGAGGCGCCGATCATAGTCCGACCCGATGACGTCGACCTACAAGAGGCATGCACGTTGCTCGGGTTGAAGATCGAAAGACCATAGACCTGATCGCTCCGAGAACCGCAGGCGATACCTCTGACATCCCTGCCCGAGTGGGATGCGCCAAACCAGCCATGAAGGCGCTTTTCTATGGCGCGTGTGCGGACGCTACTATCGAACCGAGGACAAGCAGCAGCTCGCCGAATATTTTCAGGCGATCGTGACCACTGAATGCGCATGATAATGTCCTTTAGCATGCGCGGAAGCGCAACCCACGCCGAAGGCTGCATTGCTGGCTCTGTCCAAGACATCACGGTAGATCGTAGTTAACCTTATGCTATTCGTTACAAAATGATTACGTCCGTAATCAGCCTTATGTTTCGTCGGTACAATCAGCGTTGGCATCTCAATGAGGTCTCCTGAGTGATCTGCATCCGTATCGGCGAACCACGAAGCCGTAAGTATCCGTTTGAGCTTGACCTTCTTCATGACCCCCAGATTCTTTACCACGGAACTTGGAGCACATACTCTGCGAAGATAGAGGAGTCAGGGTTTGTGCCTATGGAAGTACCTTTCGACAAGGATACTATTAGTCGAATTTTACGAGCCTGCGAAAAAGTTTGCCTCGACTCAATGCTGGCGTCGTTCCATCAGGTCTATTTCGCCTCAAATTTTGTGGGGGCTCTTGAGTATGCGACTGATCGGGGCGGCGAGATTGTGCGGCTCACGCTTAAAGATGCTGCGCTTTTTGAGCGTGAGTGTGGCACGCCTACGGCATGCGCTGCGAGGGCCGAATTACTGCAACAGCACATTCAAAGTCAGCAAGATCTTTACCTTAAGCAAGACGCCGAGATGAAACAAGACCTTGAAGGGAAGATAGCGTTAGTACCTGACTTCTATTCGGCAGAAGACATCAACTCGCTGAAGGCTGAACATGAGTCACAAAGGAGAGGACGAGGCTCTCTTGACCCAGCGCGCCAAGCCATCAAAAATCTTCAGGACCAACAAGTCATGGCGTCGCTGCAATCAGTTGTAGCGGAAGCTCAAGGAATCCTCAGCCGGCTCGGCGACGAGGGATACCCGGTAGTCTATGCAGTCAGAGTTGAAGCAAAGTGGTTTGGGAGCCATTGGGCGCGGCACGAAGAACTCTGGAGGGCTGGCGAACGGGGCGGAGAATTATTCTGCAGCGAAGTCATTAAACCGGATCGCATTGTTGCAAAAGCTGAGTACTTTAATGGTGCTGTNNGCGCTGCTCGAAACTTGCACCGCCACGCCAAGTTCGGCAGGTAGTCGCTCAACAAACTAGGCAGAAACACCATGCACCGTCTGTCGGAAGCCGTCCTTCCAAGGGCTTGCGCAAACGTTGCAGCTGGGAGTGCCGATCCAATCTTCTGAATTGCGGCATCCCGTTTGAAACGCCAACGCATATACGACTGCTAGTTCCTCGCACTTGTAAAGTTCAGATTGGCTCATATGGAGAAAACTGAAGGATTTCTCTAGAGCCGCCAAAATCATCGAACTCGCGAACCTTCCTGACATCATGGAAGAAAAGTTGGTTCGAAGGCACTTGATACATCAACTCGAAGTTGTGTTGACCGACAAGGGCATCGTAGTACTCCGGATCCTCAAGAGCAGTTGCGATGCTTTCCAGCAGATAATCAAGTCCGCCACCTTGCTCAGTCCGAATCGCTTCGAGCTTGACATTTCTGGCCTCTACGATCAGCGGCTTCGCAGGTCTATTCGCAAATTCGACGAGCGAAGCAAGCTCTCCGATAGCGACAACCTCGGGCCTCGCCGCCACGAGCCGCCGATGAAGCTTGAGGATGTGCGTCAGAGCCTCGCCGCCTCCGTCATAAAGGAACGAATACATTGCGGCAGTTTCTCGACTGGCACTGAGATAGGTGCCGCCATAACGGTAACTGAAGAAGAATCCTGATTTAGTTTCGCCGAGTCGGTCAGTGGCGGGATCTGCCGCAATACGCCGGCACGAGTCGATGTCGAATAACCAGTCTTGCTCCTGGGCGAAGTTAGCGCTCATCTCCAACAACACCCGCGCGGCGTTGCCAATACCCATTTCCTCGACGACATCCCGGCCTCCGAGCCCCGTCAATCTGATCGAGTCATAGTGCAGGCTGGATGTTCCGTGGAACAGCGGAAGCGTTAGGTGACCGTCCTTGACTGCGGAGGGTTTCGCCATGTGCCGTGCTATTCGCTCGCCGCAATGTAGTAAACCGGCTTCAAGGGCAGAAGCCGCTTTTCAGATTCCGCAATTTTGTCGTAGTGTTCAACCCATAGATCGAACAATCGCTCAAGGCCAAGCAGGGTGATCTTTCGTTTCTCCTGCGTGCGCGCTTCCTGTTCCGCCGCGCTCGTGAACCCCCCAGTTGAGACGAAGATCCCAACATCCTGGTCACCTAGGACAGCAAGAAATGACCGGAGGCCATCGACAGTTATGCTGCTCTCCTGCCTCTTCACCTGAACCTTGATGCGCGGGTTCCGGGTTCCAAGCGGATCGCTATAGGCGAGGATATCTATCCCTTTATCTGGTCCCGGCGGAGAAACCCAGGAAACGTAGTATCCCATTGCCTTCAAGAGCGCCGCTACAAGGGCCTGAAAGTCATAAGGGTTCATGCTCTTGAGATATTTTGAAATCTCGTCCCAGGCGAGTTCCTCAGCCTCCTCCAGAGTGGTTCCCGCACTTTCAGGCTCATTTTCATGTATCTCACCTGTTGACTCAACCGCGTCTGGTTGCAAAGACTCNNGGCCGGATACTGGTGGTAGGCGGCTTTGCCTTCTTCAGTGAGGGTCCAGGTCCCTTTGCTCTTGACGAGCCAACCGGCCTTGACTGGAGCAATCGTGGCGAACCGCACTATCTTGTCAAACCGGCGAACGCCCGGGCGATTCGGATAATCACTTTTCTCGTATTCANNAGTTGATTGCTCGAGTGCCGCCAGCACCGCCTTCGCCTGCATCCCTTCGGGATACTCCATCAGAAGTTTGAATGTCTTCTGAACGAGTTCACCGACTCGTTTTTGCGTTATTTCAGCCATCTACTTGCTCCCAGTGCAGTTGGTCTCGAGCTCTTCGTGCTGGTCAACTTGAACTCACATCAGTCAAAGTAACGATAGTCTGCCAGCCTGCGTTTGCATATCGCCAGCTCTTCTTCGGTAAACAGCCTATGCCACTTCGGGTTGTCGTAGATGACGGCCTCGACCGTCAGGTTGAGACATTTGCGTTCCCAAAGCGCAGCGTAACCTTCGGACACGGTAGGTGAATGGATCAAGATGCGAGCGGTCTCTAGACCTCCGTGGTCGCTGAGCATGGTGAGGAAGCGCGAGGCCTTGTAGTGCGCCTCTGAAAGGGCCCGTTGATAGATGCTAAGCATCTCTTGGTCGAANNCGGACTCAACTCTGCGAATCAGGAAACTCAATCTTCAAAGGTTTTTCCTTCTTAGCTTTCGTCGATTTCGGAGCAGCAGCCGGAATATCGAGAGCGCCAGCCGCCCTCAGGTCGGCTTCGGAGATTAGGGGGCCAGCGCAGATGCGGTCGAGGAGGTCGGCTTGCTTCGGCTCCAATTCCACCAGTAGCGTCAGCACGCGAAGCACGTTCAGTAATTCCGTGGTGTATTCCGGGAGCCAGTGGCCCGGCTGAATATCGCCGAGAGGCGAGGGCGGGCGACGGTCACCCATGACAGGGCGCTCACGGTCACGCTTGCGGTAGCTGAACCACTGGAGGAGGATCTGCTTGCCAGAGACCTCGTATTTCCATACATCGGGTGAGACGTTGTTGATGAACCCATGGCCAACCAGGAGATGGTGTTTTTCAGCGTCGTAGCCGATTGTGTTCGGCATGTCTTCCGGTGCGCTGGAGATGGTCCCTTCTTTGGGATTGGAAGGCTCCCCATCCTTCGGAACGCGAGGAGGGCCCGGCGGGCGACCGTGAACGGAATCGGCCATACGCCCGCCAAATGTTTGGAGCCAGAGAACTCGCCGCCCCACTTCCGCGGTTTCCGCAAATAGCTTCGCGTCGGCCGTGAGAGGTATTCGTAGACCTGGAGTGGAAAGGTCGCTCTGGAAGCGAGCCGTGTATGCGGGATTGGCTGCGACCGCTGCGATATAAGCGAACACGTCCTCTGCATCGACGGGGCATTCATAACTTGCGCTTAGCATCGCAGGA
>PLUT01000276.1 GCA_003162875.1 Granulicella sp. | reverse complement strand
CGGGGCCTTCCTTGCATCCGGTGCGGCTGAGGGGATCGGCGGCTTTCTTCAATTTGGGGTTGGCGGCGACCAGGGTGAAGGCGTCGATGGTGCGGTCTTCGAGATGGCTTTTCATCTGGAAGCGGTCGGCCAGCAGCGTTTGCACCATGTGGGGCAGGAGGTCGAAGTCGAACTGGGGTTTGCCGTCGGGGCCGATGGACTGGGCTTCGGGACCGGCCTTGGCGAGGAGGTCCCAGTGGTCCTGGCCGAGCCATTTGGGCGCGTTGACGACGAGGTCGTCGTCATTCCCATTGAGGTTCCAGGCGTAAGCGATGAGGATCTTCAGTGTGAGGCCGGTTGCGGTGATCTGGTTGGCGGTGAAACGGGCGTTCGCATGGGCGTCGGGCTTGCTGGGGGTGAGGACAGCGACGTCGAACTCGGCGGGCGGCGCGGGCGGCAGGGCTTTTTCCAGGCCGGGGGGGTTGGGGGTGGGTGTCTCGTCGACTTTATCGACGATGACGACGGGCAGCGGGGCGGTCTTTGCTTCCAGCTTGAGGCCGAGCTGCTTGTCCACCGCGTCGAAGATGGAGATGCCATCGCCGCCGGCTCGCTGGAGGTTGCCGCGCGAGGTCCACTTGATGTCGAAGGTCCATGAGCCTTTGATTCCGGTTGAGTTCACGACTTGACGGTCCAGGTAGCCGCCGGCCATCTGGTGCAGGTTTTCGGCGATCTGGTCGAGGGTGAGGTTGGTGCAGGTGACGTAGATCAACGGGACTGCGCCGGGCGGAGTGGACGGGGCGTGGGGCGTTTGGTCGCACCCTGAGGAGCCGGAGTCGTCGCCCGGCTTCAACCTGGGGCCACCTTTGCCGACGGTGAGCACATAGGCGGGCAGGGGGTGGGTGTCCTTGTGGGTGACAAGGTGGAAGCGGTCGGCGAGCAGGGCCTGGAGCATGAGCTTGAGGTCGTCGGGCGAGGTGGTGCGGGGGGCGCGGGCGGAGATGTCGAAGCGGTCGAGATTGAGCCAGGGCGGCCCGGATAGGATATTGTCGTCCTCGATGCCGTAGGCGAGCGAGAGGATGGCGACCATGGTGGCGTTGTGCAGCAGGTAGCGGTCGCCGTGCAGTACGCCGCCGGTGTAGTTGGTGTTGGTGGAGTGGGCGCTGACGTGGACGTCGGCGAGCGAGAATGTGGGCGCGGAGGCGGCCGCCGCGGGCGGGTTGCTGGGCGCCGGGCTGGCGGGCGCCTGGGCCAGCGCGGCGCCGGAGAGAAAGGCGAGGAACACAATGCCTGCGAGTATTCGCTGTGGGTTTGGAATCGTCACTCGAACCGCCTTGGGGGAGACTGGATTTATGTGGGGCGTACGGGGCCGGGATATCGCTCAATAATCAATTACGATTGCGGCGGTGGTGCAGTTCCAAAAGAAACGGTCAATTCTCAAGAGGCTTCGGCCCGGCCGCGAAGCATACATATCCGCTCATATCCGCTATGTAGCAATCTCCCTGGATATTGTCAAGTTGCCGCCGGGTAGGATCTTGTGACTCCTCGCCAGGTTCTATAAGGGCGGTCAATTCTCCGTGGGGATTTTGTCGACGTGGTCGATGACCAACGTGTCGACGGGAACTTTTTGGGGTACAAGCTTGAGGCCGAGCTGCTCCTCGACGGCGGTGAAGATGTCGGGGAGGTTGGAGTCGGGGTGGTTGGCGGTGGCGTATTTCAGTTTGAAATCGAATTGTCCAACGATGCCGGTCTTGTCGACGACCGGGCCTCCAGCGGGAATCGTAAGCATTGAGGCTAGCGACTGGATTGGCGCGTTCTGGTCTTGAAGGCCATCTGGAAGAATGTACCCGGGCTGCTGCTCTCCTCCCTTGCTCGGTTGCAGCTTTGGCCCTCCCTTGGCGACGACCAAGGCATAGCCCGTGACCTCCTTCTGTCCGCGGTGGATGGTGAGATGAAAGCGTTGTTCCAGCAGATTCTGTAGCAGCGGCCGCATCTGCTCGAGGGTGAGTTCTCTGTCCCCGTCGACCTTTGCTTCGATGTCGTAGTTCTGCGAGTTGAGCCAGCTTGGGCCGCCCTGGATATACTCCCAATCCTCCACGCCATAAGCAAGGCTAATGAGAGATTTGAGTGGCATAAAATGCGCGTAGAAACGATTCGTCGGAAACTTGATCGGCGATGTGAGTCCGATGCCTTTTTGCAGGTCCTCAAGGGAGTGGGGACTGGAATCGGCCATGTGGATGGAGACAGCTTCAAACTCAGGCTGCGGTGCAGGTGCTGATTGCGCTGCGGGCGCGGGCTGCTGTGAGGACTGGCAGGGAGCCGGGATTGCGGCGAGGGGCAGTGCGAGAAGCGCGGCGAGTGCGATTGCGTGGCTGAAGCGGCAGGTGGTCGGATGGTGCGAGTTACGCGCCGTCATGGTGGGGGCAATTCCTTCTGAGTGAGAATCCTATAAGAGAGACGCGCGGGCTGGAGTTCTGTGAGCGAAAGGCTCGGGCGGTTGCGGCGAGGCGGAGTTCATCGGGGTCCTTCGCGCTCGAAAGACGCGCTCAGGATGACAGCAAGAACGGACAACGGCGAAAACTGACAACGGCAAAAGAAGAAGCAGATTCCTCCGCTCCGCTGCGGAATGACAAACAAAAGGGTAACGGTAAGAGCAACGGCAGGGGTGTATCGCGGGGGATTCCGGGTGCATCTAAAATTGACTTGACTGTGCGCGGGGGGCGATCTACTCTGTGCGCAACTTCGGCAAATTATTGGCAACCCACGCCAATCCGATTGCAAGCCCGCAGACGTTACCCGGTGCTGCGCGGAGTGTTGGCCGAAGCTTCGCTATAAACTCAAATCCCCCAGTTGCTTACGGAGCATCCAAACCTGCATGTCCTGACGGAGGTCAGACAACCGCTTGATAAAAAAATCCCTTGAGATCACGCCTGGCATTGAGCCCCTGTACGGGACCCGCGACGAGAACCTTCGGCTCATGGAAGACGGACTTCAGGTCCTGATCGATCTCCGGTCGGACGCAATCCACATCACCGGCCCGCTGGAGGGCGTGGAACGCGTGGAGCGCATCTTTTTCGATTACGAAAGTCTGCGCAAGTCGGGCGTGGTGCTGCAGAACGGCGAACTGAAGGGAATGCTGCGGCTGGTGATTGCGGACCCGGCGGTGACGCTGAAGTCGCTGGTGGACTCAGGCAAGCAGCGGTCGGCCGGGGTGAAGCGGATGGTGCAGCCGCGCTCGCCCAACCAGAGGAAGTACGTCGAGGCGATCGAGCAGGGCGACATGACCTTCGGCATCGGGCCGGCGGGTACGGGCAAGACATACCTGGCGGTGGCGATGGCGGTGTCGGCGCTGATGGCCAAGCGGGTGAGCCGGATCATCCTGGTGCGGCCGGCGGTGGAAGCGGGCGAGCGGCTGGGATTTCTGCCGGGCAGCTTGCAGGAGAAAGTCGATCCGTATCTGCGGCCGCTGTACGACGCGCTGTACGACCTGCTGGATCAGGATAAGGTGGACAAGCTGCTGGAGCGGAACGTGATCGAAGTGGCGCCGCTGGCGTTCATGCGCGGGCGCACGCTGAACGACGCGTTCATCATCATGGACGAGGCGCAGAACACCACCAATGAGCAGATGAAGATGTTCGTGACCCGCATGGGCAGCGGATCGAAGGCGGTGATTACGGGCGATATGACCCAGATCGACCTGCCCAATCCGAAGAGGTCCGGTTTGTTTGAGGCGCTGCAAGTGCTGGACGGCGTGGAGGGGATCCGGTTCTGCCACTTCGAGGACGTCGATGTGGTCCGCCATCATCTTGTCCAGCGGATTGTGCGGGCGTACGACAGCTACGGCCGCGCCCAGCAGCAGTTGCCGCTGGAACTGGGCGATGCGGGACTGGCAACTCCAGGGTTGGAGGCCGCGGAAGGTGCGGAAGCGCCGCCGAAGCCGATCTCGAAGCCGCAGTAGGGGCAGGTCACAGGGAACAGGGAACAGGGAACAGTAAACGCGAAGGTGCAGTAAAGGCGCGAAAGGGTGCGTCAAGAGATGCCGTGGTATTTTTACGTGCTCGAGTTCTTAGGCGGGATGTTTCTCGCCAACGGCGTTCCGCACTTTGTCCAGGGGCTGTCCGGAAATCCGCTTCCGACTCCGTTTTCCAAGCCGCCCGGAATTGGGGATTCCTCGCCTCTGGTGAATGCGTTGTGGGGGTTGGGGAACCTTGTGGCTGGAGTGCTTCTGCTGCATTTCTTCCGGCCTCACGGAGACGCGGCCTGGTCTGGATGGATTGCGGTGGGGCTGGGCGCGCTGCTGCTGGCGGTGCAGTTGTCTACGCACTTCGGCAAGGTGCGGGCGGGGAAACGCTAGTGTAGTGCGCCACGCAGATGGGCATGTATTCGCATCTGGATCGGAGCCGGGAGGAGAAGGCCCGGGGCTAAAGCCCCAACAGTTATGTGNNTTATGTGCCACTTACCGCGGGCTAAAGCCCGCTGCTACTCCGAAAAACCATGATCTAGCGGCGCCTCATACGTACACTTATTTCCGACGCACTGCACTAGGATAGTCTGGGCCGGGGAAGGCGAGGTCGTCGCCCGAAAGGCGCGAAAAGTCTCGGAACGGCCGGCGGGATGGCAGGTTCCTTCGACAGGCTCAGGACAGGCTCTTCGACTCCGCCTCTCGCGATCAAACTGCGAGAGGCTCCGCTCAGGATGACGGGTTCTATATTGGTCAGTTGGCGCAGCGAATGAGGCTGTTTCTAGTAGCATCGAAGTACGCATGATTACCCTGGAACCTCTGCGAGGGATGGACGGCAAGGCGAACACGTGGCGGAGTGTGGGCCTGTCGGCGGCTGGGTTGGGCCGGTTTCTGCGCGCGGCGCGGGCGGCGGTGGGGCTGGAGGGCGAGGTCCACGTGCTGCTGGCGGACGATGCGACGCTGCGGCGGCTGAATCGGACATTTCTCGGCAAAGACAAGGCTACAGACGTGCTGTCGTTTCCGGCGGCGGTGACCACGGTGTTCTTCGGCGATCCCCAGGCACCGGAACTGGCCGGGGACCTGGCGATTTCGCTCGAGATGGCCGCGCGGCAGGCGGCGCGGTTCGGGCATTCGCTGCGCGACGAGGTGCGGGTGTTGCTGCTGCACGGGCTGCTGCACCTGGCGGGCTTCGACCACGAGCGCGACGCGGGCGAGATGGCAGCGCGCGAGCTGGAACTGCGGCAGGAATTGGGGCTGCCGGCGAGTCTGATTGCGCGGTCGAGTGGAGCGATCAAGGGCAAGCAACAGCAACGGCTAGATACGGGGATTCTTCGCTCCGCTCAGAATGACAAGCATAAAGTCTCCGCTCAGAATGACAAGCGTAAGGTCTCCGCTCAGAGTGACAAGCGTAAAGCTCAGGATGACGGTGCAAAGGGGAGCAAGAAACGGCCTGCGAGCAGGCGGGTGCGGGCATGAGCGGCGTCTATTACAACCTGACCCTGGCGGTGCTGCTGGTGATCCTGGCGCTGGCCGCGTATGTGGACCGCGTATACAGCGAGATGGGCAAGTTTCTGGCGCGCGAGTATCAGGACAACATCGATGCCTGGACGCGCGCAGTGGAGCCGGGACTGTGGTTGGGGCGGGAGTCGATTGCGCTGTCAGCGTCGGTGCTGCGGCAGCTTACGCTGGCGGCGATTGCGCTGATTGCCGGGTTGCGCCTGTACGTGCATGTAAAGGCGCAACCGTCGCTGGCGCGCGTGCCGACGGTTGAAGAGATCGCGGTTACGGGCTTCTTCCTGATTCTGCTGATCCTGTTCTTCGACCGGCTGATTCCGCAACTGCTGTTCGCGCGGACGCGCGGCCTGTGGATTGCGCATATACGGCTGCTGCTGGAGGCGCTGTTCTACCTGATCCTGCCGGTGACGCTGACGCTGGGGCTGCTGCTGTCCATTGTGGCGCTGGCGGAGCCGGAGGACGCGGAAGAGGAAGAACATCCGTCGGAGGCGATGGACGCCCTGCTGGAGGCGGGCGAGGAGGAAGGCATTCTGGAGGAGAGCGACCGCGAACTGGTTCGGTCGGCGGTGGAGTTTGGCGACAAGGTGGTGCGTGAGGTGATGACGCCGCGGCCGGAGATATTTGCCGTGCCGGAGACGCTGACGCTCAAGGACCTTCTGGAGGTGCTGAAGGAGAACTCGTTCTCGCGGGTGCCGGTGTTCGTGGGCTCGCTGGACCATGTGACCGGAATCGTGTTTGCGCGCGATCTGCTGCAGGTGCTGGATGCGGATGCGGCGCGGCGAACCGTGGCGGAGTTGCAGCGTCCGACCGAGTTCGTTCCGGAGACGAAAAAGGTGGCCGAACTGCTGAGCGACATGCAGCGGGAGAAGCAGCACATGCGGATAGTGATCGACGAGTACGGCGGCGTGGCCGGACTGGTGACGATCGAGGACCTGCTGGAGGCGATCGTGGGCTCGATCGCGGACGAACATGACCAGGCCGAAGAGGTGAACGAGCCGGTGCGCGAGGCGGACGGGAGATTCGTGGTGCCGGGAAGCTTCGAAGTGTCGCGGCTGCGCGAGCTGTTTGCGGACCAGTTGGAAGCAGGGACACGCGAGCCGCCGGAAGCAGGCGCGGACGGCGAATCCGTGGACGAGCCGGAAGGGAACGGAGCGCCGCGGCCGACGCTGCACCTGCCGCAGGGCTATGAAGCGACAACGCTGGGAGGGCTTGTATCAGAGATTGCGGGGCACATTCCGCATGCGGGGGAAGTGATTGAAGAAGGCGGGCTGCGGCTGGAGGTGCTGAAGTCGACCGAGCGCAAGGTGGAACGGGTGCGGGTGGGATTGGCGGAGACGGCGAAGCCGGGCTAGCTGCACTTGCCCTGGCACTTGATGGCAAAGGCCTTCAGGTCGATGACCGGGTTGAGACGAATGTTGGTGTAGATTGCGGTATCGGTGTTGCCGTCGGGCGCGAAGAATTCCTGTTTCAGCGTGACGTCGCGCACGGGATCGACCCAGATGGTGACGTGTGAGTAGTTGGCGCGCGCGGAGGGGTCCTTCGAGACCAGGTCGAGCTTCTCGACCGGCACCGGATTGCCGCCGTCTTTCATCTGTTCGGTCCCGAGGTCGGAGATGGTCCACTGCTTCCTGAGGTCGGCGCCGCTGCCGCCGAAGCCCAGGGTGATGAAGGTCTCAAACTTCGCCTGGTTCTCACCGGAAGCGGAGAACTCGTCGATGTGGTTGGTGCCGGCGTTGTAGAGGCGGCCCTTGCCGTCCTTGTATTCGAGTGTTTTGGCGTCGGGAGGATTGAACTTTGCGCCAAGTTGCATGGAACTGCCGTTGCGCAGGAAGTAGACGGTCCCCGTGTCGGCGGAAGTATCGCTGACGAGCTTTTCAAAGTGCTCCTTGCGGATGTCGGCTTCGGCGGAGTGAAACCTTGCGCTGGCTGCGTCCATCTGGCTGAGCACATCCTGGAGCCGGTCCGCCTTGGGTTGCGCGGCGAGCGAGAATGCGGCCGCAAGGACCGAGGCGGTGACGGCGAGTTGGGCGACGCGGCGAAGTTTCCAATCCGGCTTTGACAAGGCGGGTGCGCTCCTGAGGCATAGACGCGGTGGCGGCGGGGCGAGCCGCATCAGCGCACCACCCAGGCGTTATACGCGACGACCTTGCCGTGGGAATCGAGAACGGGCTCATCGTGCTGGATGGTGACGGCTCCGGAGATGGGCTCGACCACGCGCAGGATGGCGTCGCGGCGTTCCGGCTCGGTCTGGGTGACCTGCGGGCCGCCCGGCATGTCGGCACGGATCTGGTAGACGAACTGGGCGTCGCCGTTGACCTCGCCGGCTTCCTTGACCAGCACCTCTGTGGATTGGAGGGCGACGGTTTCGACAGGGCGGTCTTTGAAGTCGATGACGCGGGGCGAGAGGAAGAGGAAGAGGAGGATCAGCGTCACCAGCACGTCAAAGTGAAAGCTGCCGCGCTCGTAGGACCACCAGAAGTAGCTGTTGAGAAGGTTGCGCACCGCGTGTTCCCCTTCCTTACTGTACCCCACCCCCCACCCCCTATCGAAATCCCTATGATCAACAAAACACAGCGACTAGTTTCTTGGTCTCTTTGTAGCTCGCTGATTCCAGGAGGCTTAAAATGGAAGTATAGCTGGAATCAATGAGTTGCCGAATTACTCCCCGCATAACGACAGGGCCAGACACGAGGCCGCACTCCTGTAGTTCCTTTTATTCAAATTCTAATAAGGCGAGCCGATTCCCGATGTGTTCGCAGTCACTTGTCTTCGAGGATTCGGTGGCGGCACGATCCCGCCCTAGCGGAGCTAGGACGGGGCACCCACGGGACGCTGCGGCGGCACGGGCGGAATGCGGGGATTCTTCGCTGCGCTCAGAATGACAGTCAGAAAGGCAAGAGCAAGAGCAAGAGCAAGAGCAAGAGCAAGAGCAAGAGCAAGAGCAACAGCAAAGGC
>PLUT01000058.1 GCA_003162875.1 Granulicella sp. | reverse complement strand
CTGCGCATCCGCGAGATCACCAACAAGCTGATGAGCAAATCGACAGGGCAGTCGCTGGACCGCATCGAGCGCGACGTGGAACGCGACTTCATCATGACGGCGGAGCAGTCGAAGGAGTACGGCATCNNTACGGCCGCGCCGATTCCAGACACAACCCACCCCGGCCTTCGACGCCGAGGTGTGTTGTCTGTTTTGGTGTGAACAAAGTAGGTTCGGGTGTGACCAGAAAGGGTCACGCTGGTGACTTCCGTGTAGTCGGCCGGAGGGAGGTTCGGTGTAGACTTAGGGGTGTCCCCAGCACGACCGGCCCGACCCCAGGAGTTCCCGAAACCATGAAAACGTCCCGCGGTTCAGACGAATCGCTTCGTTGNNCGGGCCTATATCTGCGATGAGTGCGTGGGGGTGTGCAACTCGATTCTCGAAGATGACCGCAGCGAGGCGCTGCCGGGTGTAGCGCCGGCGCAACTCCTGAAGCCGCAGGAGGTCAAGGCGTTTCTGGACGAATACGTGATCGGCCAGGACCAGACCAAGAAGAAGCTGGCGGTGGCGGTATACAACCACTACAAGCGCATCCAGATGAACAAGACGCGCGGCAACGATGTGGAGCTGACCAAGTCGAACATCCTGCTGGTCGGGCCGACCGGCTCAGGCAAGACGCTGCTGGCGCAGACGCTGGCCAAGATGCTGGATGTGCCGTTTGCGATCGTGGACGCGACNNAAGGACGAGAACCCCTCAATCACACGCGATGTTTCGGGCGAGGGCGTGCAGCAGGCGCTGCTGAAAATTCTGGAGGGAACGGTTGCGAATGTTCCGCCACAGGGCGGGCGCAAGCATCCGCACCAGGAGTTTACGGCGGTGGACACGACCAACATCCTGTTCATCTGCGGCGGCGCCTTCGTGGGCCTGGAGAAGGTGATCGGACGGCGCGTAGGCAAGAAAGCTCTTGGCTTTCGTGCGATTGCCGAGGCGGATGCGAAGGAAGGCGAGGTGACCCCGATCCGGGCACTGCGCGACACCGAGCTGCTGCGCCAGGCAGAACCGCAGGACTTGTTGAAGTATGGGTTGATCCCGGAGTTTGTGGGCCGGTTGCCGGTGCTGGGGATACTGGACGAACTGGATGAGGCAGCGCTGATCGAGATCCTGACCAAACCCCGGAACGCCATCCTGAAGCAGTATGCAAAGCTGTTCGACTACGAAAACGTAAAGATTACGTTTTCCGACGACGCGGCCAAAGAGATCGCACGCGAGGCGCTGCAGCGCAAGGTGGGAGCCCGCGGGCTGCGCATGATTCTCGAAGAGCTGATGCTCGACCTGATGTACTACGTGCCGGGAAACAAGAAGATCACGGACCTAACGATCACCGCGCAGATGGTCAAGGAACACAACCTGACTCTGCCGATGCTGCTGGAGAAAGCCGGCTAACCCTCTTCATTACCGTAGTAATCGCGATCGTTGTGCAAATCGAACATTTTATCGTGTACCGGGGCTCGTTTGGGGATAACGCGGCATCGGGGAGGCTATTTTTTGGCGTCACACCAAAGTGCGGGTTGCCAGGAGGCCGGATGGCATTACAATCACTGGAAGCCTCTTAGCCGCCGGCTGAATCGCCTGCGGCGTCGGGCAAGTCCAATGGGGAGAGCATGGCAAACCAAGCAAAGATCGTTTTGACCGGCGAAATCCGCAAGCTGCCGATGATGCCGATTCGCGACATGGTCATCTTTCCCCATATGATGACGCCGTTTGTGGTGGGGCGCGAATCCAGCGTGCGGGCGCTGGAAGAGGCGCTGACCGGAGACCGCAAAATTTTTCTCGCGACCCAGCATGACGCTTCAGTGGATGAGCCGAGCGCGGACGACATCTACGAGACGGGCACCATCGGCAACATCGTCCAGAGCGTGCGCATGCCGGACGGCAACATCAAGGTGCTGGTGGAGGGCGTGGAGCGGGCGCGTTCGATCGAGGTGAACGACGACGACGGCTTCTTCGTCGCGACGGTGCGCACGGGCAAGACCCAGTTGGAGATGACGCCGCAGGTGGAGCAGCTGATGCACCGCGTGCACGCGCTGTTTGAGCAGTATGTAAAGCTGCAGCAGTCGCTGAACCACGAGACGGTGGCGGCCAGCGTCCGCATGGACGAGCCGGCCAAGCTGGCGGACACGATCGCGGCCAACCTGCAATTGGGAATCGACGAGAAGCAGCAACTGTTGGACGTGTTCGACCCGGAGACGCGGTTGGCGCGGGTGGGCGACGTGCTGGACGTGGCCATCGAGAAGCTGAATATGGACCGCACCATCCAATCGCGCGTGAAGCGCCAGATGGAGAAGGCGCAAAAAGAGTACTACCTGAACGAAAAGATCAAGGCGATCCAGAAGGAACTCGGGCGCGGCGAGAAGTCTGAGTTCGACGAGTTGAAGAAAAAGATTGAGACCGCGGGGATGCCCAAGGACGTTCTGGAAAAGTCCTTGCAGGAGCTGAAGAAGCTCGAGGCAATGCCGCCGATGTCAGCCGAATCCACGGTATCGCGCAACTATCTGGACTGGCTGCTGGCAGTTCCCTGGAAGAAGCGCTCCAAGGAAATTCGCTCGATCGAGCACGCCGAACACATTTTGAATACCGACCACTATGGCCTGGAAAAGATCAAGGAGCGCATTCTTGAGTTCCTTGCGGTGCGGCAGTTGGTTAAGAACCCCAAGGGATCGATCCTGTGCTTCGTCGGACCTCCGGGTGTAGGCAAAACCTCGCTTGGCATGTCGATCGCGAAGGCCACAGGCAGAAAATTTGTGCGCATGTCGCTAGGCGGCGTACGCGACGAGGCGGAGATTCGCGGGCATCGCCGCACCTACATCGGCGCGCTGCCTGGGCAGATCATCCAGGCGATGAAAAAGGCGGGCACCAAGAATCCCGTGTTCATGCTGGACGAGATCGACAAGATGGCTTCCGACTTCCGCGGCGATCCTGCGAGCGCGCTGCTGGAGGTGCTGGACCCGGAACAGAACAGTTCGTTCCAGGACCACTATCTCGACGTGGAGTACGACCTGTCGAACGTGCTGTTCGTGACCACGGCGAATGTGCTGCACACCATTCCCGGGCCGCTGCAGGACCGCATGGAGATCCTGCGGCTGCACGGCTACACCGAGTTGGAAAAGCTGGAAATCGCAAAGCAGTACCTGGTCCGCAAGCAGCGCGAGGCCACGGGGCTCACTGAAAAACAGGTGGTCTTCGAGGACGGCGCGCTGAAAGCCATTATTCGCGGGTACACGCGCGAAGCCGGGGTGCGCAACCTGGAGCGCGAGATCGGCAATGTGTGCCGCAAGGTGGCGCGCAAGGTGGTGCAGGGCGGTCCGGACCACGCCGAAGTGCTGACTGGCGAGAACGTAGACGATATGCTGGGCGTGGCCAAGTTCCGCGACTCGCAGGTGCATGAGAAGAGCGAGGTTGGCCTGGTGACGGGCCTGGCGTGGACTGAGGTTGGCGGCACACTGCTGCAGACTGAAGTCCAGGTGCTGGACGGCAAGGGCAAACTGACGACGACAGGACAGCTCGGCGAAGTGATGCAGGAGTCGGCGCAGGCCGCGCTCAGCTATGTCCGCTCGCGCGCACAACACCTGGGCCTGGGCAAGGAATTCTATCGCCATGTCGACATCCACGTGCATGTGCCGGAGGGAGCGATTCCGAAGGACGGGCCGTCGGCCGGCATTACGCTTGCGACTGCACTGGCCAGCGCGCTGACCAAGATCAAAGTGCGGCGCGATATCGCGATGACCGGCGAGATTACGCTGCGCGGCAAAGTGCTAGCGATCGGCGGCCTGAAGGAGAAGTTGTTGGCGGCCCACCGCGCTGGCATTTTCGAGGTGATTGTCCCCGAGGACAACCGCAAGGACATGGCCGACATGCCGGAACTGCTGAAGACGGAGATGAAGCTGTACTTCGTCGAGCAGATGGACGAGGTGCTGCAGATCGCGCTGGAAGAAAAGCTGCCCGAGTTGGAAGAAGAGACTCCGCCCGCTCTGGCCGCGGTGATGCCGCCGGTGTTGCCGGCGACCCAGCCAGTGGCCCACCAGTAGGTATCGTTGTCGCAGAGGAGAAGGCCGAGCCTGCGGGCGCGGCCTTTCTGTTTA
>PLUT01000337.1 GCA_003162875.1 Granulicella sp. | reverse complement strand
CACTGGCGAGCATAGCAGGACACGCATAGCGCCCTCTCTCGCAAAATCAATTCCCAGACCTGTAATTTATGGGTTACACTTGGGAGGTCGAGGTTTGCCTTTGCCGGAAGTATGGCAGTCGAAGTTGTTCAAGGACTGGTTGCTCAACCTGCGGGATCGAACAGGAAGAGCGAAGATCGTTACCCGTATCCTGCGGTTGGCACGAGGGAATCCAGGAGACGTAAAGAGCGTTGGCGGCGGCGTCTTCGAACTGCGAATCAGTTTCGGCCCGGGGTACCGCGTCTACTATACCCATCGAGGAACGCGGTTTGTAGTTCTACTCTGCGGTGGAGACAAGAGTTCGCAAGAGCAGGACATCCGACGAGCGAAGAAGCTTGCCCAGGATGTACAGGAAGGAGAGATAGAGCCATGGCACTAAAGACTATGCCGTTCGATGCCGCGGAGTACCTGACCGACGGAGAAACTATAGCCGCCTTTCTCACAGAGGCGCTCGAAAGCAATGACCCAAGCGAGATCGCGCAGGCCCTCGGAATCGTTGCCAAGGCCCGCGGCGGCATTGCGCAGCTTGCGCGCGAAACCGGCATCACCAGGGAGGCGCTCTATCGCGCTCTCAGCGACTCCGGCAATCCAGAACTGGGAACCGTACTGAAGGTCATGCGTGCGCTCGGCGTGCGCCTGACCGCTACCATGGTGGCCTGAGCTACTTCACTTCAGGTCTCGGGTGCGTCGCCTCCACCACCGTCGAAATCCCGCCGCGCGGACGGAAATCGCCCACCACTTTGGCGCACACCGGGTTGCACGCCTTCACCACATCGTCGAGAATCTGGTTGACGATGTTCTCCTGAAAGATGCCCAGGTTGCGGTAGGCGAACAGGTACTGCTTCAGGCTCTTCAACTCCATGCACAGCGCGCGCGGCATGTAGCGGATGGTGATGCGGCCGAAGTCGGGCAGCCCGGTCTTCGGGCACACCGAGGTAAACTCCGGATCGTCCACCAGTATCTCGTAGCCGCGGAACTGGTTCGCCCACGTGTCGATGGAGGGGAATTTTGCGTCCAGGCCGGCGGAGGCGTGGAGGTCGGTGTATCCGGTTTTCTGGGTGGGCATGCGTCCTATTTTAGCTGCTTAGTCCCGCCGTCCGAGAGTCGGCCGGTCGTCGCCGCTATCCGCCGGGTTGTTGGGATCGTTGTTGCTGCCGCCCACCCGTCGTAGCGTAGGTCCGTTGCCGTTGCCTTTGTCGTTCAGTTTGCGCTTATTCTCGATGCGCGCCAGCCGCGCCTTGATGTCGTCAAATTCGCTGGTGGTCACCACGTAGTCGGGCCGCGCCGGCAGGATCGTGGCAATTTCTTCCTCGGAGTGGGCAATGCGGTCCGGCGTCTGCGGATGGTCTGCGAACACCTTGGCCAGCGTACCCGGCTTGTGCTTCTCCAGCGCGGTAATCTTCTCGAAGAACTGGATGAACGCCTGCGGATCGTAGCCCGCCTTGTACATGTATTGAAGGCCCAGGTAGTCAGCCTCCGCCTCAAACTCGCGCGAGAACTCCAGGAAGCCCATCGGAATCGCCAGTTGCGAAGCCTCGTAGATGCCGTACCCCGTCCACGAACCGTACGTCACAATCTCCAGCGGGATCGATCCGATCTCCGCGTAGTTCATCCGCGTAAGCTCGCGCGCGGCATGGTGGGCGCAGACGTGCGCCGTCTCATGCGCCATCACGCCCGCCAGTTCCGCTTCCTCGTCGGCCGCCATAATCAGGCCGGAGTTGACGTAAAAGAAGCCGCCCGGCAGCGCCATGGCATTGATCTCGTCGGAATCGATCACCTTGATGGTGAACGGCACCTTGCAGTCTGAGTTCTTCACAATGTTCTGCCCGACGCGGTTCACATACTCCACCACCACCGGATCGGTCACCAGGTGCGCGGACTTCTCAATCTCCATGGCGTACTGCTTGCCCATGCCGATCTCGCCGTTGACCGTGTACCAGTTGCCCAGGCCGCGCCCGCCAATGTTGCGCGTTCCGATGGCATCCACGTCATCCTCGCTGCCCTTCTTGATGTGCGGGTTCAGGTCTTCGCCCGGAGACGGCAGAACATCCGTCTGGGCGGCAGTGGTGGCGTTGGCGCCCGCCTTCGCGTCCGGCTTGGGCGCCGGCGGGCTGGCTGGGCCCGTCTTGTCGGTGCTGGTCTTGTCGGCGGTGGGTTCCGCTGTCGCGGATGTCTGGCTGCCATCGGAGGCGGCCGGAGGGGTCTGCGCGCCCGGCGTCCCGGCCTGCGGCGTGCCTGCGGGAGCCGTTGCTGCCGGCGACGTCGCCGCGGGAGTGGAAGAGGTCTGCTGGGCGGAGGATACAGCCGCCAAGGCAAACAGCGCGACGGCAGCCAGGCCGACAACGCCGAACTGGATTCGTGGACGCATGGAGATCTCCGGGGCGGCTGCGTTCCCTCAGGGCCGGACGCAGCTCCGCATACAGTTAGACGTAGTATGCGCCTTTTTGGTGAGCTTGTCCTGCCGCTCATGGCCCGTCCGGGCCGGAAAAAGACCGCAAAAAGACACCCTACCAGGTGCTGTAGGAACTGCCGTCGCTCGCCGTACTCTGGGCGCCGGAGTGGACGTCGTCGATCCCCGCTTCGGTCTGGTCGATCGTTGTCATGTCGTCCGACTGGGACTCAATCCAGGTATCCGTGCGGCCCGTGATGGGGTCCTTGGGAATCGCCTTCAGGTATCCGGCCGATACCAGGTCCGCCAGCGCCTGCGGCGCCTTCTGCTTGTCCACCGTGTACGACCCGATAGCCTGCCGCATCACCTGCAGGTCCTCACGCAGCACAGCCTCCTTGGCCGCAACCATGTTGGCCCGGAAAGCCGGGACGGCCATCGCCGCCAGGATGCCGATGATGAACATCACGATCATCAGCTCCATCAGCGTGAAGCCCGACTCCGCGGCAGACGGGGCCGGCATCGCGATCCCCTTCCGCAACCGCTCAAACCTCAAACCTCGGACTTTGAACCTGTTCACCATGTGTTGTACTTTGACCCGTCCAGCGCGGTCCCATCGCTCTTGGTGTGCACGTCGAAGACGTTCTGTCCGCCCCAGCTATCGGCGTCCGCATCATCCTGGTTGGAGCGCAGCCCCCAATCGGCCGAGTGGGTCATCGGGTCGGTCGGTATGGCGCGCAGGAACCGCACCTTCTTGTCCGCGACGTCGACCCCGTCCACCATCGTCTGGAGGTCGGGCGGATACCCCTGGCTGTCAGCCTTGATCTGAATTCCTCCCTTGTCGGCTGCATCCTTGTAGCGGTCGATGGCGTCGCGCATCTCCCACAGGTCGCGGCGGAGTTCGCGCTCCTTTTCGCGCTTCACCTGGAAGCGCGCAATCGGCAATGCCGCGCTGGCCAGGATGCCGATAATCGCCACCGTGATAATCAGTTCGACCAGTGTCAGTCCCGCGTCAGGTCTCAGGTTCAGGCCGCAAGGCGCAGGGCACGAGGATTCCCCGTTGGCCACCGCGAACCGCGAACACCGAACCGTGGACCTCAATGCCCACCTCACTTTACGTGGACTACGGCCTGCCCACCGGTAGCCGGCAGGCTCACCTGGATGCTGTTCTTGGCGCCAACCTTCACCAGCGCGAGATTCGAGTCGCCGACCCCGATCGCCTTGAAGGTAAAGATGCAGACCTGGCCCTCGCCGTTGACGCCGGCAACCCCCGGAGGCCGCGACGCCGAAACGCTCACCACGCCCTTGCCGTCGTCGCGGTGCGAAAGCGCTACCGGCTGGCCGTCGCCCGCCAGCAGACCGCCCGTGTCGACATTCACCAGTTGCAGCACCTTGGGATCGAACTGGAGTTGCAGCGGCACCGAGAACACGTCATGCGCGTTCGATAAGTACACCGACGCCGTGAAGGTGCTGCCTACCGTTTGCGTGGAGTTGGGCGGAAGCACGGTCAGAGCCACGGGCTGCCCGGTGGTGGCGTCGGTCTTCGCAGCCGCCGGCGACCCGGGCATCCCTCCCGGCACAGGCGGCATCGCCTGCTGCTTCATCTGCTGGACCACGGCCGAGGCGGCGTTGCCCGCGCTGGTGGCCGGAGCCGGCAGCGGAACGGCGCTCAGCGGAGTGTTGTCGTCCTCCTGCCCGGCGGACCGGCGAACCTCGACGTCGTTGAAGGTTCCGGTATCGATCGAGCGAGTGTTCAGGCGAGTCAACGTCGATTCGCGGACAATGTGCGGGATCAGTACAAACACAATCTCGTCCTGCGCCACCTCGTGGTTCACTGAGCCGAAGAAATACTTGATGAACGGCAGCTCGGACAGGCCGGGCGTGCCGCTGTTGGTCATATTGTCTTCCTTCTCCAGGATGCCCGCCAGCAGGCACGGCTCACCATCCTGCAGTTGAATGGTCGACTTGTCTGAGCGCTGCCCGATGATCGGTTCCGTAACCCCGGAGATAGTCACCGAGCCGGTCTGCGACAGCACTTCGACCGTCAGCTTCAGCGAAACGTCGCGATCCAGATGGATGGTCGGGGTCATGGTGACGTTCACGCCCACATCCAGGTAGGTGAAATTGGTCTGCGAGCCGAGGCCGGCGCCGACGCCGAGGGCCGTTCCGGCCGAATACGATCCCGTGGCCACCGGGATCTTGGAGCCAATCTTCAGCGTTGCCTCCTGCCCGTCCGTAGCCCGCATGCTCGGTTCCTGCAGCACCCGCGTGTCCGAGTCGGTCAGCAGCGCATTCAGCGTGCCTCCGCCGATGGTTACCGCGAAGTTGGTCGCATTTATATTGGCCAGGGTGTTCAGGGTGAAGCCGGAAGCTGTCGCCGTGCTGCCGGTCGTGGTGGTCGCAGTGGTGTTGGTGGAGTTGGGAGTAACCTGCGGCGTAATCCCGAACGACTGCGGCAGTGTTATGCCCAGGTTCCGGACCTTGTCCCGGTTCACCTCCAGGATAGCCACATCGACCACCACCTCCGGCTTGGTGCGGTCAAGGTCGTTCAGCAGCTTCTCTGTCAGGACCAGGTCGTCCCGCGTCCCACGCACGATGATGGCGTTCTGCGAGGGAACCAGGTAGCTCTTCACGTCCGCCGGCAGCATGTTGCGCAGCGCCGTATAGATTTCGTTGGCGTCGCTGGCCTGGCTGGGGTTGGTCAGGTAGAAGGTCTGCACCGCCAGGTCGTCCAGGTCCTGGTGCTTCTGATGATTGTTCAACGCGACGAAAATTGTGTCCGGAGTGATGGCTTTGTAGAAGGTGCCTGCGATGGTGCCCACAATGCGCAGCGCATCGGACAGGTTGACGTTAGTCAAATCGACCGGGATGCGCTTGGACACGTAGTCGGGGTCGAACAGCACATTCAGTCCGGCCAGCTTGGCGATGGCCGTGTAGATGTTCTTCGAGTCCTCAACCATGTGCAGCGTGATCGGGTCGTCCGACACCGGCTTCAGCTCGATCGGCGCGGAGATGCTGGAAACTTCCTTGATTGCGGCCGCGTTCTGGGCCTCCCCCGGCGTGGCGGTCGCAGCTCCGGTGGCCTTCTTGTCCATCGCTTCGGTGATCTTCACTTCCTGCTGGGCGGCTTCGTTGCCGGGATCGATCTGCAGCGCCCGGGTAAACTGGTTCAGCGCCCCCGCGATGTCGCCGCTCTGGCGCAATATCCGACCGCGATCGACATGCTGTGCGGCGGCCTGAAACCGCATGCGGTCCACGCGCGCCTGGTAGCGCATGTCCTTGGGGCTCTTCTGCTTTGCCTTCATGTAATCCGTGTACGCGGCGTCGTAGTCTTCGCGCAGTTCGGCGGCCTGGCCCCGCTTGTTCCAGGTGCTTGCGCTCTGCGCATGCGCCGATGGAGCAAACGCCAGCACGGCAAGCAGTGCGGCCAGCGCCGTAAGCACTCCCCGGTTCACCAACCCCGAAACCTCGAACCGTTCAAATCGGGTCAGCCGCAAAATCAACCGCTCGTGCCCACTATTCATGCCGTTGCTCTGTGCTTCCTTTTGGCCGTAGTTCTGTCTAAGTTGGATTCCCGCAGCCGGAGTGCCGCCGCTACAGTCGTTGCCGTCCCCGGCCTGAGAAAATGAGGCTGGAGAACTGCCCCCCGTCCGCGGGGTGCCGCATGCCATCGAGGCGGACTTGCCGGACTCGTGGAACTTTGGCGAGTATAGCATTCGAACCACGTTCGACCCTTCGAAATTCGCATCCATCGCAACTGCCTTGCAGACCCGTTTCCCGGCTCGATTTCATCGCGCTTCACTTGGGGTCGATGGTTAGACGCGGTCGCATCCTGCAGGTGAGGCCGGGGGTAGCGTAATGTTAAACTTTAAGTGGTACAGCTGGGCCCCGTGGTAATGGAGTCTCAAGTAGAGCGGGCCTTCGCTTCTTCGCCGTAGAGCCGCAGATCGGCGCTTCAGCAACCTTCCGCCTTCCAGCAGCCTCCAGGCACCCATCCTGCGGCCCTCCCCGCCCGTTAGCTTTCCCTATGCCCCGATCACTCTCCAATCCGACCGTTGCCGCGCAGTCCAAGCCCACGGCCAAGCCCAAAGACCGCGACCCCGTAGCCTCGGGCATGCGCGACGCTGCCTTCAACCGCGCCGCCTCCCATAACTACTTTCTCTCAGATAAGTTCGAGGCCGGAGTCGCGCTCCGCGGCACCGAGGTCAAGTCCATTCGCGAGGGCAAGGCCAACCTCAAGGACGCCTATGGACTGCTGAAGGACGGAGAATGTTTTCTCCTGAACGCGCACATCGGTCCCTTCTCGCATGGCAACGCCATGAACCACGATTCGCTGCGCACACGCAAGCTGCTGCTACACAAGAACGAAGTTCGAAAGCTCGAAAGTGCCACCCGTCAGAAGGGTTTCACTCTTATCCCCACCCGGCTCTACTTTCGCAAGGGCCGCGTAAAATGCGAACTCGCGCTGGCCAAGGGCAAACAGGAGTGGGACAAGCGCGCCACCGAGCGCAAGCGCGAAGCCGACAACGAAGCCAAAGCCGCCATCGCCCGCAGCCAGCGCCGCTAGAGCGGTCCGGCACCGAAGCTACGTCCCATGCGGTCGCCGCGTTATTGCAGCGAAGGCGAGCCCGAGGTCTGAGCCGTCGCCCCGTCGCCGGAACTCGCGGGCTGGACCGGCGCAGCCGCGGCAGGTTCCACCACCTGATCGTCCACGTTGAAGACAGCGGCATCCTTCGGCAGCTTCATCCGGCCCTTGGCCAGGTACGCCACCACCACTGCCCCGGTGACCTCCGGACTCAGGATCGCCATCGGCAGCAGGTACTTCTTGCTCTTGATCAGAGACTCGGCCACGCCGTCTACCGGATGGCTCCGCGCCACGCTCCCCGGCACCTGCGGAATCACGAACGCCGACATCTCCAGCTCGGGATGCTTGTGCCCATACTTCGCCAGCGACTTGGCCACCTGCTTCGGCGTCGTCATCCCCAGGTCGGCGACGATGCTGCGATGGATTGCGTGCGGCAGATAGATGTCCAGCACCACCCGCGAGAAATCCGCGCAGTTGTGGAAGAACATGTTGAAGTGCCCCTTGTTCCTCCGGTCGTTGAAGATGGCGATGAAGCGCTCGTCCTGCTCCTCCGTGCTCACCACCTGAAAGCCGTGGGTCGTCCGGTCGTACGCCGATCCCGCCAACTGCGTCCAATCGCCCACCGGCATTCTGCCGTCCTCGTCATCCGGCGCCAGGGTCTCCAAACACTTCCGGCGATACGCGTCGCGCAGCGCGGCCACCTGTGCCTTGTCCACGGAGACCGGCACCTCGCTCGCGTCTTCCACCGAGTACAGGTACGGAATCAGCGGAATCGCAATCCAGTCGTATCCCGCGACCCTGTGGTATCGGCTGATCACCACGCCAAACTCGCCCGGCTCGCAAGGCCGCAGCTCAATCGGCGACGCTGCGCACACATGGTTCAGATACACCGCCGCATGCCCCGTCGGATCGAATTGGCCAAGATCGCCGTAGGGCTCCTCCATCAGCAGCGCCACCGATGCCCGCGCCACTCCACGGTGCGCCAGAATCGGAAGCAGCAACGCAACCGCCCATATGCCGAACCGGCGACCGCGAGACGCACGCGGAAGACGGCCCCGCGGTCGGCTTGGCGCAACCATCTCCAGGGGAGTCTGCTCTGCTCTTTTCATTCCAATCTCGCTATGGCTCCAGCGAACAAGTCCAACCGGAGTTCGGATTGAGCAGCGAAAGCCACTCAGGATTTGACTCTTCATTTTGATTAGATGCCACCCGGCCCAGACCCGCACCCGCGAACCCGGCGCATCCGTAACTGCCTATTAACACACAGGATCCAAACCCCGCCCTTATGCGATTGGTCGCTGTGGATTCACCCGAACCCGGCAACCTTCCTCCCGGCCACTTCGCTGGGTCATTGCGGGTTTGCCTGCTGCTGCTGTTGGCGCTGTAGCTGCTGCTGTTGTATGCGTTGCTGCAACTCCTGGTAGATATCCTGCGGCGTCCTCGGCTGATTTGTCGGCGGCTGCCCATTTACGTCCGGCACCGGCGGCATCCCCGGCTGCGTCTGCGGAACTGCGGGCGGCTGTGGTGGTGGTGGCGCCGGGCGAGCCTGCTCTACCGCATCGCTGGAAGAGCTGTCATCGTCAAAACCCGGGGCATTCGGATTGGGCGGTGTTGGGCCGCCCGTCCGCGGACTCAGAATCAACTCCGCCGGGACCTTGTCCGCGGTCTCCTTCAGCAGTATGTTGCTGCCCGTTCCATCCAGCAAATTCGTCAGCACTTCGGAAGCTCCGGCCGGCCCGTACTTGCCAAAGACGCGCTCGTCGGTCACGCCGCCGGTAATCTTCATGCCGGTCTCGCGCGCAATGTCGCGCAGAATCTGGTTCAGGCTGGAGTCGTTCGCGTTCACTTCAAGCTGGCCTCGCGAGAAGACCACGCTCGCGCGTTGCGCGGCCTTCGCTGGAGCGGTTGCTCTGACGGCAGGTGGACTGGCAGCCGCCGGGCTGGCAGCTGTTGGGCTGGTCGGCGGCAGCGCCGATTGGCCGAACCCCACCGCTCCTCCCATTCCCAGGAGCAGAGCTGCAACCCAACGCACTGACACAATCGAATCCACGGCCTCACCTGTATGTATAAGACACCCTCGGCCGCAAACTGTTACCAGTAAATATACCGCCGCACGCGATTCGCCGCCGCACTCCCTCACCCATCCCCCGCCGGTCGCTGTTGCCGCAGCATCCTATGCCCTGTACTAGACTGATAGCCGGGATGATGCGCATGAACTCAGCCAAACCGTCCGCGCTCTGCCTGCTCGTAACCGTGCTGCTGCTGGCGCCCGCATGCACAGCCGCCCTCGCGGAGACATGTACCACCCAATCCGACCTGGCCCCGGCCGAGCGCGACCGCATTGCCAACGCCGCCCGCAGCCTGGCAACCAGCGTGCTGTCGAACGACGCAGCCGCCCTGCGTGCGCGGTCCGTGGCCGAGTTGGCGAAGGACTTTGGCGCACTGCAGTATCTGGTCGGCGTCACCGCGCCAAAGCTCGCCGGTGGCGTCCCGGTGGTGGACCAGGTCTACCTGCTCGACGCGACCAACCTGAAGCGCAACGCCGACGGCTCCGCTCCCGACGCGCAGTTCTTCTGCTCGCTGAACCACTCGACCATGGAGGCGGAGTTCGATATTCCAGCTCTGCCGCCGGGCAAATACGCATTTGCCATGGTCAACATCGCGCCTCCGCCCGGCGCAACCGTTCCCGCTCCCTGGCGGCTGTCCTTCCTGATGCGCGAGGAACCCCTGCCTCAGGCCCCGACCGGCCAACCTCAGCCCACGTGGCTGCTCGCCGGCTTGTATCCCAAGCCGATGACGGCTGCCGGCCACGATGGCTTGTGGTACTGGACCCAGGCTCGGCAAATGGCCAGGGACAAGCAGCCCTGGAACGCCTGGCTCTTCTTCCAGGAAGCGCGCAAGCTGCTCCAGCCCACCGACTTTGTGCTCAGCACACACCTGGATAAGCTTCGCTCCGAGATCACGGACGTCGCCCCGCCCGCACTCTCTGAAGGCGTCAGCGTGGACGCGCCGCTGGTAGTAAAGGCCGCCGACGGCACCGAGTATCGCTTCATCGGGCTGGGCGTGGACGACTCGGTGGCCCCGTCCAGTCTCGATCTGGCGGTTCAACTGCGCGTCGAGCCGCTCGCCGATCAGGCTGCCGCGCGCCAGCGCAACGCCGCCGCCGCCCGCGCCTTGCTGGCCGCTTATCCGGAGTTGCGCAAGCCTTTCCACGGCGTTCAGGTATCCGCCGAGGCGGTCGGGCAAATCCCCTTCTCCACCGAACAGCCCATGGCAGAGATCAAATAGCACCCATGGCGCACGCCTCAGTCCCCGCAGTCCAGTCACCCTCTCTGTGCTCTCTCTCTTACTCTGTGCTCTCTGTGCTTCGCTTTGTTTTCCCGCTCGCTCCGGCGGCTTTTACCGCACCTCCGCCGCCATTCCCAACGCCCCCAATCGTCAACGGCCACCTACGCCTCCGCCGTTGCATCTATGCGGAGGTGCCGCGGGGTGCTATCTTTGGAATCGTTTGCAGTTGATAGTGATCCCCGGGCTGGCCGCGACGCTTGTGCTTCGCTGCGGCAGCAAAACAGGACTTGAGCGAAAATGGCCAAGACGTCGAAGGCGGAAAAATCCCTGAGCCAGGCGATACGCGAACGGCGCGCGACGCCCAGCTTCGACGGCGCAGCCATCCCCATTGAAGACCTGCGCAGGATCCTCGAAGCCGGTCTGAGCGCGCCCAGCGGATACAACATGCAGCCCTGGCGCTTCATCGTCGTGCGCAGCGAGGAGCAGAAGAAGCGCCTGCGTGCCGCCGCCTACAATCAGGGCAAGGTTGAGGAGGCGTCAGCCGTCATCGTAGCCTGCGGCGATGCCGACGGATGGCGCAAGGACCTTGAAATGATGCTGCAGCAGGGACTGGCCGGCGGAATGTCCGAGGGCTACGCCGACCAGGCGCGCAGCAGTGTGCCCAACTTCCTCTCCCGTTTTTCCTCCGTCGAGATGCACGGCTGGCTCAACAAGATGGTCATGATCGCCTTCACCCACATGATGCTGATGGCCGAGGTCATGGGCTACGACACCGCGCCGATGGAAGGCTTCGAGCAGGAGAAGGTCCACGAAGTCCTGCGCCTCCCCTTAAGCTACTGGGTGGTTGCGCTGCTGGCTGTCGGTCACCTCAAAGGTCCCGACAAGTTCTCCGGCGGCCGCTTCGAGATGAGCCACACCGTCTTCGCAGAAGAATTCGGCAAGCCCTTCAAGTAGAACGTGCCGGGAAAGCTCAAACCGCAAGCTTCGCCTTCAACTCCGCATACTCATTCGGGATGATGATGTGGCTGGCCAACCCCATNNAGCCCGTGGAACGCGGACCGCGGATAGCGGTGGTGGTTGTTGTGGTAGCCATCGCCGAAGGTCAGCCAGGCCAGCAGCGTATTGTTCTTGCTGTTGTTCTTCATGCTGTAGTTCTCGTACCCGAAGGTATGGCCGAACGAGTTCACCGCCCACACGCTGTGCTGAAACAGCATGGTCCGCAGGCAGGCCGCAAATACGCAGCCCCACGCGTCGGCAATGCCTCCAAACGCATACCCGATCAGCCACGGAATCGCCAGGGAAACCACCGGCCAAACGTAGTGCGTCCGTCCGTAGAACCGAATCACCGGGTCCTTCACCAAGTCCCGTGCGTAGATCTTCAGGTCGGTCGCCGTATTGTCGAACATCCATCCAATGTGCGCGTGGAACAGGCCCTTAAGACTCGTGCTGGCCCCGCAATGTTCGTCGACATAGGGACTATGGTTGTCGCCGCAGTTGTCGGTGTGCGCGTGGTGCCTGCGGTGGTCGGAGACCCAGGTCAGCACCGAGCTCTGAAACGACATCGAGCCCGCCGCCCCCAGCGCATATGCCACCCACGGCTTGGTCTGGAAGCTCTTGTGCGAAAAATAGCGATGAAACCCGACCCCCGTGCCCATCCCGATCACGAAATAGCCGAGCACAAACGTCACAACCTCCACCCAGTGAATCGGGTGGTAGTAGAACCAGAACGGGCACGCCAGCGAGCCCGCCATCGGAATCCCGATCAGGAAGACGTTGTCGACTTTCTTCTTCCACGAGACCCGCCCGGCCAGAATCCCCGGGGGTGCTGCGTCAATCGAGAGGCTGGACCTCGAAATCGCCATTCACTTTCCTCCAGATTCAACCGCCAATCCTGCTTCTATCTTCCCATTGGACAGCCAGTTACTCAACTCTCCGCTCAAACCTCGGTAATCCATTGATGCGGTCGCATCGCATCGAGATACTTTACTTGGCCTATTCCGCCTTCCACTCAAACGCCCCCGCCTGCGGCAGCCCGAGATGTGCCAGCACGCGATTCACAAACTGTCGCGCCATCGCGGTCGTATCCTTCGGCATGTTGTACAGGGATGGCATCACGGGAAAGATCGTTGCACCCGCAT
>PLUT01000346.1:234-4578 GCA_003162875.1 Granulicella sp. | reverse complement strand
ATGGGGCGTGGCTGCAGCCGGTATTGGCGAAGTGAGGGGCACAAACGGACGATTAGCTACTCTCTTCTGTCCTGCCAACCCTTGATAGGAGGCTCTGCTTTGCAGCGGGACGTGGGAGGACATCCTCTATGTGCTCTACATAGTGATGGATCATCCTGGGAAGGTCCCGCATNNCATATGCGCTTCCTTGTCCCCAAGAACCATCTCGGAGAGTGGCCCTCGAAATGTCGCGTCTGAGGCGTCTCTGAATGTTTTGAGAGCAGCCCTAGCGTTATCCATATTGCGGCCTTTTGCGGCGTGGTAAGCCTCTAAGCCAATCTCATAAAGCCAAGGGAACTCATCCCGAACCAAGCTCGCAATGATCAGTATTCCAATCGGATCTCCTTCTCGTCTTCCAATCATGTGCGTCATTTCCTCGATCATCATCGGATGAAAATGGCGATTTGCGAATTTTCGAGCCCTGGACCGCTCTGAGCCTTCCGCTATTCGCTGTTCCAACCGCAGCGGTAAGTCCCGTACGATAAGCTTCATTTCCTCCAAGACCTTTGCCACTGAATCTTCATCTACCGGCTCGGGCTTGTCAGGCTTTTTCTGGCCACCTATTGTCTTTAGTATGTCTCCGACGCTGGCCTTGAATGTCTTGACCTGGGTGGCGACCACCCCCTGATCCGGATCAATGGAGGGTACTCGGCGACACAACTGCAGGACGAGTTTTGCAAGAGAATCCTCGCTGTCGTCGCTGTTCTGAAACTGATAAAACGGACCAGCGCTGACTCTGCCTAGTGGAACGCCCAAGGCAATACCATGCACCGGCGTGCCGAGTTTACCTTTGGCCACCCCTGCTTCGTACAGTATCCATGGTCGGTCAAGGCTGCGCTCCGTGAGGAGACATACGACATCTGAGGCAGAGTCCAGTTTCGACATGAGCGTCTTGTACCACTCGTCGCCGAATTCGATGCCTTCTGTTCCCCTCTTGTCGGAGGAACGAAACGACTTCAGCATGCCTGCGCTGACGCTTTTGAGGAGCTTGCTAAACGCTTCTGCGAGGTCTGCATCGCGGCTATCGTGACTGATGAAAACCAGGGGTGCGTCATTCGTTTTTGCGGCTTCTTGTGTCTCTTTCGGCTCGGGCAACGCGCTCTCCCTAAATTGCTCAGATGAACCGTCTGAATTATAGGGTCGCTGCGCGTGGTTCTGTAGGTTTAATTTTCGGCGACGCAGGAAATGCGGGGATTCTTCGCTGCGCTCAGAATGACAAGCGAAAGACAGAAGCAGATTCCCTTCGGGAATGACAAGCAAAAAGGCAACGACAGAGATTCTGAGCTTCGCTCAGAATGACGATTCGAGGGTTAGCGGTTTGCCGTGACGTTAGTGGGTGGCGCTGGATGGGGTGAGGCCCAAGACGGGGGCGAGGTAATGGCCGGTGTGGGAGGCGGGGTTGGCGGCGATTTCTTCGGGGGTGCCGGTGGCGACGATCTGGCCGCCGGCGTTGCCGCCTTCGGGGCCGAGGTCGATGACGTAGTCGGCGGACTTGATGATGTCGAGATTGTGCTCGATGACGAGCAGGGAGCCNNACGTCGTCGAAGTGGAGGCCGGTGGTGGGTTCGTCGAGGATGTAGAGGGTGCGCGAGCGAGCGCGGCCGGCGGCCTGACTGGCTGAATCAGATGCGCTGCGGTTGCTGATGGAGCGGGCGGTGGCGAGGTGGGAGGCGAGCTTGACGCGCTGAGCTTCGCCGCCGGAGAGCGTGGTGGCTGACTGGCCGAGGCGGACGTAGCCGAGGCCGACCTCGTCGAGGACGTAGAGCTTGTCGACGATACGCGGGTGCCCCGCGAAATACGCCAGCGCCTCCTTGACGGTCATGTTGAGAACGTCGTGGATGTTGCGGCCCTTGTACTTGATGTCGAGGGTGGAGGATTTGTAACGCGTGCCGTTGCATTCTTCGCAGGGCAGCTCGATGTCGGCGAGGAACTGCATTTCGACGGTGACGGTGCCGTCGCCTTCGCAGACATCGCAGCGGCCGCCGGGGACGTTGAAGGAGAAGCTGCCGGCGGTGAAGCCTTTGCGGCGCGCGTCGGGCTGGGCGGCGAAGAGCGCGCGGATGTCGTCGAAGGCTTTTATATATGTAACCGGATTCGATCGTGGCGTGCGGCCGATCGGCGACTGGTCGACGAGGACGACGTCGTTGAGGTACTGGACGCCGGCGAGAGTGCGGTAGAACGGGGCGGGTTCGGGCTCGGAGGAGTTGGGCTCGCGGTTGAGGAGTTGCATGAGCGCGCGGTAGAGGACCTGGTGGATGAGCGTGGATTTGCCGCTGCCGCTGACGCCGGTAACGCAGCAGAGCAGGTTGAGGGGGATTTCGACATCGACGCCGCGAAGGTTGTGGATGCGCGCGCCGGTGAGGGTGAGCCGCTCGCGGCCGGGTTCGCGGCGCTGGCGCGGGATGGGGATGGTGAGGCGGCCGGACAAATATTTTCCCGTTATGGACCGCGGGTTGGCGGTGACTTCCGCGACCGTGCCGGAGGCAAGGAGTTGGCCGCCGAGCTCGCCGGCGCCGGGGCCGAGGTCGAGCAGGTGGTCGGCGGCGCGGATGACGTCGGGGTCGTGCTCGACGACGAGGATGGTGTTGCCGAGGTCGCGGAGCTCGTAGAGGATGCGGATGAGCTTGGCGGTGTCGCGGGTGTGGAGGCCGATGGAGGGCTCGTCGAGGACATAGAGCGCGCCGACCAGGCGGGAGCCGAGCGATGTGGCGAGTTGGATGCGCTGGGATTCGCCGCCGGAGAGCGTGGACGAGAGGCGGTCGAGGGTGAGGTAGTCGAGGCCGACCTGGTGGAGGAAATGGATGCGCTGGCGGACCTCTTCGAGGATCTTGCCGACGGCTTCCATTTGTGACGGCGAGAGTTGCAGATTGTCGAAGAAGGCTTGCGCGGCGGAGATGGTGAGGGCGGAGACCTCGCAGATACTGCGGTCGTTGATTAAGACGGCGCGGGCCTCGGCGCGGAGGCGCTGGCCGCGGCAGTCGGGGCAGAGGGCGTAGCCGCGGTATTTAGAGAGGAAGACGCGGACGTGGAGCTTGTACTTTTTGCGCTCGAGCGCGCTGAAGAAGCCGCGGATGCCGGGATACGAGCCGCTACCTTCCCAAAGGAGTTCCTGCTGCGGGGAATCGAGGTCGTAGTACGGGACGTCGGTGGGGATGGCGGCGGACTTGGCGAAGCGGATCATTTCGCCGTGGAAGGGGCGGTACTTGGGAGTGGTCCAGGGAGCGACGGCGCCTTGCTGGAGGGTGCGCGAGCGGTCGGGGAGGATGAGGTTGGGGTCGAAGTCGATGGTGTTGCCGAAGCCCTGGCAGCGCGGGCAGGCGCCGTAGGGATTGTTGAAGGAGAAGAGGCGCGGCTCGGGCTCGCGGTAGGCGCGGTGGCAGGTGGAGCACTCGAATGCGGCGGAAAAGCGGAGGTGCTGGGGGGCGCTAGGAACAACCGCAGGTCCTTCGACTGCGGCGGCTGCGCCGCCTCTGCTCAGGATGACAGCTTCATTATTAATGGACTGGCCGCCCAGGATGACAGATTTTGGGGGAGTGGAGATGACAGCTTCATTGTTGAGGGGCTCGGCGTGGCGGGGGAGGGTGTGGAACTGGATTTCGCCGGACTCGCGGTAGCCGGTCTCGATAGCATCGACGATGCGGGAGCGGATGCCGGGCGAGAGGGCAAGGCGGTCGATGAGAACGAAGATGGGCTGGGAGAAGTCGAGCGAGAGGAGGGACTCGGGGGTGGAGAACTCGACGATTCTGCCTGCTGCGCCGGCGTCGGCTGAGGGCTGGTAGAGGCGGTTGTAGCCGCGGCGGCGGAGTTCGGTTAGGCGGTCTTTGAGGGCGTCGGTCAAAGACGAAAGGCCGACCACGGATGACACGGATTTCTTAGCGGCGGACTTCTTCGGGACCTTCTTCGCGGGCTTGGGCGGTTCGGGTGGAGTGTCGGTGCTGGCGGGCTGGAGGGGCTCGAACTTGATTTCGGCGGGGACGATGGGGAAGAGCGCGTAGGTGCGGGTGGCTTCCGGCAGGGCGAGCAGGGCGGCGACGATCTCGTCGACGGTGTCGTGGCGGACGATGCCGCCGCAGTGCAGGCAGGTGACGGCGCCGCAGCGCGCGTAGAGCAGGCGGAGGTAGTCGTAGATTTCGGTGGCAGTGGCGACGGTAGAGCGGGGATTGCGGGTCTGGTTCTTCTGCTTGATGGCGATGGCGGGAGCGAGGCCGTCCATGTAGTCGACGTCGGGCTTTTCAATCCGCTCCAGAAATTGACGTGCATACGCTGAGAGCGATTCGACGTAGCGGCGCTGGCCCTCGGCGTAGA
>PLUT01000346.1:0-145 GCA_003162875.1 Granulicella sp. | reverse complement strand
AGGCCACTCTTCATTGTCGGATAAATGGCTGAGGATTGCGAATCGGCCGGGGTGAGAGCGGCATACAATCGGGAGATGCGCCTGGTATGGGGTTTGGCTGCTGCCGCCGCTCTGCTGTGTTTGCCGGTCAAGGATTTGTATTGCC
>PLUT01000004.1 GCA_003162875.1 Granulicella sp. | reverse complement strand
TCCTTCCATGAGATTGCAGCCGGGATGACGCTCCCGGCCGGCGTTAGTGGTTAGTCGAAACGCTTTGCTTCCGCTGCGTAGAACGCGAGTGCCTCCATCTTCAGGGCTTCGATAGCCTCGGGCGTGAAAGCTGTGGCGTGATGGGTGTCGATCGACTTCTGGGTGCCGCGCAGCGATGGCGTTCTAAGCACGTTCTTGCGGAAGTCTCCGCAGAGGAGAAATGTGGTCCCACCGTCCGGACTCTCGAACTCAATCTGGGCTGCTGAGTAAATGCCGCCGCTTGATTGTTTGTCGGTCAACAGGGTGAGACGAGCCCGCTTCCCTTCTTTGTCGAGTTCCGGGATGTAGACATACTGCGTTGCTTCTTTGGCCATGAAACCTGCTCCTGGTGGTGTGAGTTGTGCTGCGAGGTATGGTTATGCGGAGGCTGCGACTTCGGCAAAGGGCAACTCACCCGCGATGATTGCGTCGCGTTGGGTGCGGCCGGAGAAGAAGCAGCGCCACTCGTTGCCGGCGAATTTCTGACCTGGCTTCGCGGCGTACGGCAATTCCCCACCGGTCTTGGCGAGAATGGCGTCGTACCTCTGGCGTATGGCCGCGACGAGTCCGCGGTAGGAGTGCTGCGCTGTGTACAGCACAAGAAACTTGGTGCCTGTGCCGTTGGTCAGCACTATCTCGTACCGCGTACTGCGGTTCTTCAGCCGTGCCAACTTCTCTTCGGTGGTCATCGAACTTGCTCCTGGTTCTGCGTCATGGTGGGTGGGGTGTACGCCTCGGCTCGCAATTGGGCCAAAACCTTCGCGCGGTGCTCTCTCTTCAGTCGTGTCGCGGTGAGTTTGTCGATCCCCTCAACGGCTGACTTCCGAGACGTGTACCATCCTTTCTCGGTGCCGTCTGCCAGCCTGATCCGCCACGACGTGCCTCCTTGGATTGGGGTCGTCGTCCTTCTCTCTGGTTCGGCCAGATTTACGCACTGGCCATGCGGTTGGGTTACGCTGCGATCCGCTTGACCGCTTCATCTATAGTGCGAGCGCATGTCACGATGCCCGAGAGGCCTTGAGTCACGCGATGCTTCAGAATCAGGGTCGGCGTGAACTTCAGCGCGAACCAGATATACTCCCTCCGGTCGGACGCGATGAATATCCAGCCACCGTTGTTCATGCGATGCCAGAAGGCATTGCTTTCGCTTTTGAAGCCGATGTATTCCATGTGGCGTGCTCCTGGGAATAACGAGAGTGTTCTTGTGAGAATGACGAAGTGTTGCGAGGCTAGACAAACACAATGTGGGGTGCTGGCTGGGTGTATCGAGCGACGATTTCCAGACAGACCTGAATACGATTCCGCGCCGGGCCATCGGATTGAAGCTCTTTCTTGATCCGGAACTCGCCGAAGGCGTACTGCCCTACCAGAACACGTTGGCCACCCCGTCGAATTTCGATGTTGCCGGTATTTGCAAAACTATGTTTGGCAAAGGCCATGTGGGTTGCTCCTCGGTGATGCGTTAGGGGATTTGCGGCTCCCCCGGCCGGTTGTGTTTAGCCGTAGACAATCTCGCCAAAGAGGGCGCACTGGACCAGAACGTCACCAGTGGTGCAGTCTGAGTTATTTCCGACGATGTCGGCAAAGTGGTGTGGGTACTTCGTGGCGAGGACCTGAAGGCCGACGCGCACTTTCGCGCCCGTCAGTTCATGGCGTCCATCGCCCTTGCCATCGTGTGAGCCTTCGGACTCGTGGACTATTGCTGTAGCTGCTCCGTTGAGCAACTTCTCGTGGTCCGCGCCGCGGGGCACATCGGCCCAGTAGCCGATATCTGCGCTCTCGAGTGCGTTGATGATGAGCTCATCGGGGACGTTCACTTGTGTTGTGCTGCTCATAGCTGAGGCCTTTCTTCCCACGGCGGGTTGTTCTTGTGGCGAAGTGAATGGGTAGGGCTTTTCGGAAATTCGACGAGCAGCTTTCGACCGATCTTGCGAGGTGTGTAATCAGCTTTCGTGTAGAGTCCGCAGTCGGCTTTGGACTCCCCTCAATTCCCTCTTCAGCGTTCGTCTCCTACTAAGCCCCTTCGTTGTGGGGGGCGCCGGTTAGCCTGCGCGTCTTTCGGGCCTTTCGTTCACCGGCGAGACCGCCTCACTCTCACGTTTGGCGCTTGGGGTAGATCAATGGTTGGGGGTCAAGCTCCGCACTTCCCGGTTTCGGGGTAGGTGCCTGGCCTGAGCCAGACGAGGAGTGTTGCATCACCGATGCCTCGCGTCTCGAGGTTTAGGCTGGCCGCAGGAATGCCGCGTGTGCCGCCAGACAGTCCGGCCCTTTGGAGGTCATGGAAGCCGCGCATCGCGGGGTGACCGGCGTGGAGACCAGAACGAATGGGATCATCGCCAAGTTGCCAGTCGATAGGGGCGCCGGCGAGAAATTCGAGGGCTTCAAGTTCAACCCGCGGCCCCTACTGCTCCGCAAGCTCAAGGTTGAAGGGGACGCCGAAGGTGATGTGATAACTGAGAATCATGCTGGCTATCCCCTTTCGTGGATAATTGTGCTCAGAACTCGCTCGCCGCGTCCTGCGGCTCGCTGCTCGGAGGTCTGGGGACGCCCGGATTGATTTGATTTCAGATTGTGTACAAGGGTTCAGCGGAACTTAGTGAAGTTAGTCACGATGCCGTGGCTACCCACGGAATCGGCGAAGAATAGTTCTGTCGCAGTTTTGACGAGGCAGCACGGCGATGACGAGTGTTGTGCTCAACGTTGATCGAGGCGTCTTCAAACATGACGTACTTCTCCCAGAGGAGAGTGGCTGCCGTCCTTGCGTACTCTTCAAAGGCACCGGGGGCAATCTGGTCGCACATGCCGAGGGTGTACAGGAAGTCTTCGACATCTTGGGGTATTGACTTGCTCATCTGCTAGATCACCTCCCTTCGAGCCAGAGCACAAAAATAGAGCTTTCGCACCTTGGTCGATAAACGCACATATTGGGCGAAAATGCGCAGTTTTTCACTTGACAGCGACCGAAACGGGTCCATACTTCTCCCGCACCAAGAAACACGGTCTCCCGCGCGCCGTAACTTTAGCCGCCCAAGCGGAGCGCCCGTGAAGCTGGATCGCACGCAGAGAATTATCCAGTTCCCCGCACGTGACCCAACCTCATCCGCCCGGACCCAAAGCAAATTCAGGGAAGGAAAACGACAGTGACTACGCAGAGTTGTCTTCGCTCGTTGTTTCATTCGGTCGTGCTCGTTTGCACGGTTACGCTCCTGTTTGCCAACCACGGATTCGCACAGCAGTCCCTACCCACCCACCACCTGCGTCCAGCAGTAGCAAACGGCCAAGCGACAAAACTAGGCACACTACCTGAAACAGCGCAAATGCGCGTTGGTATTATGCTGCCAATTCGGGACCAGGGAGGGCTTAATTTGCTGCTTCAGCGGCAACGTGACCCATCCAGTCCCGACTACCGCAATTTCCTCACGGCCGAACAATTCACCGACCAATTCGGAGCCACCGCGGAGGATTATCAGGCGGTCATCGATTTTGCCCAGGCAAACGGCTTGACGGTAACCGGCACCTACAAGAATCGCCTGCTCATCGATGTAACCGGTTCGGTCGCTCAGATCGAAAAGGCCTTTAACATCTCGATGGGCCTTTATCGGCACCCAACCGAGAACCGCACATTTTTCGCGCCGGACCGCGAGCCTACTGTGAATCTAGGCGTGCCGCTGTGGGCCATTGCCGGTCTCGACAATTACTCGGTCCCGCGCCCACAGACCCGCATGCCCAAGCAGGGAGACCCTATTGTGAATGCCACAGGCTCCGCCGGAGGGAACTTTCTGCCCAGCGACATGCGCGCAGCCTACTACGGTAACGGCCCACTCACGGGTAGTGGCCAAACATTGGCGCTCGTTGAGTTCGACAGTTACTACATCAACGACCTCGTAGAGACCTTCAACCAGGGAAGCCTCACCGGAATTGCCAGTGCGACCCAGAACGGGAACAACTACACCCTCACATATAACGCAGCCGGTGGACCATACACCATTCCCATCAATAATGTTCTGCTCGACAATGCCAGCCTGACCCCCGTTACAACTTGCCCGTATAGCCCGTACTGGTCTTGCGACCCTCAGGGCTCCGAGACAGAAGTCGTGCTGGACATCGCGCAGGCGATTGGAATGGCACCGGGGTTGGCTCAGGTGATGGTGTACATAGCACCTCTTTCAACCGAGCCAGTCTACGGCGGGACCGGCGACTACGACCTCTTCTACCGGATAGCGCAGGACGACATAGCGGCACAAATGAGCCTCTCATGGAGCTGGGAGCCTCCCGATCCGGGCCAGTTGGATCCGGTGTTCCAGCAGCTTGGGTCACAAGGGCAGAGTCTCTTTGTTGCCTCGGGAGACTACGGCTCCTATTCCTCTGGCTCCAATTCCGAAGCCCCTGGCGCCTGCTATTACGGCCTCTGCGGACAATACCCGCAGGAAGATGCCTATGTCATTGCCGTCGGCGGCACGGCTCTCACTACCAACGGGGCCGGGGGCTCATGGGCTGGGGAAAGTGCGTGGAGCTACAGCGGAGGCGGCCCAAGCCCAGACGGGATCCTAATTCCAGGCTACCAGTCGGCGCTGAACGGGGTTAATGGCGCATCCACTACTCTGCGAAACGTGCCTGATGTGGCCGCGGAAGCCAATTTCGACAACTACTATTGCGGCTTCGGATCGTGTGGAGGCGGCCTCGGCGGCACTAGCTTCGCGGCGCCGCGGTGGGCAGGCTTTATGGCGCTGGTCAACCAACAAGCGGTTGCCGCGGGAGTTCTGCGGCCGAACACAATAGGCCTCGGTTTTGTCAACGCAACGAACCCGGGTGTCTACACCATTGGCGGGGGCTCCAACTACAACAGTGACTTCCACGACATCCAGAGCGGCAGCAATGGTGCCTATTATGCCGGATACGATTACGATCTGGTCACCGGCTGGGGAAGCCCGAACGGCCAGAGTCTGATCAATGACATGACAGAACCGACGCAGCACCCGATCTACAGCCCAACCAGCGTTAGCTGTATCGCTGTCAACGGCAAAGGGGGTTACGTTACCAACCCAGCCGGGCCGGAGACTCAGAATGGTGGTCAAGCTGAAATGCGAACGATCATTCAGAACCTCCGCGGAACACTGCTCGATGCGCAGTGTACTTGGTCGGGGTTCCCCTCGATCGTCACGACACAGAACATGACGCTGTCCGTCCCCGTAAACTACCAGCAACAAGACGGTAGCAGCGCTGTTCTCAATGGCACCGATTTCACGAGTAGCTACTATGGGACTGTGCAGGTTGCAGTTCCATCCGGAACCAACCTTTCAACCATATCGGTCACCGGCGAGGCCATCGCATCTGGCGGGCTCGGCAATAATTCAGACCTGTATGTTGGATGGATCAACATCCAATAAACCTCAAACCCTTGCGGGGGTGCGGACAAGAAGTCCGCGCCCTTGTCGACTTTCAGGTTACGGTTTAGTCATTCTGAGCGGGCAAACGTTTTTCTCGCGTCGCCCGGTCGCCCGCGAACGGAGATATCAAATGCGGAAACTGGCTCAATGTTGCGCAGTCCTAGCAACAGCCGCGGCGCTTCTTGCAGCGGCTGGGTGCGGAGGGAATGCTACGCCATCCACTCCCGCCGTCCATAACGAGTGGACGTGGATGAGTGGGTCTAGCGCAGTCAATCAATTTGGGACCTACGGTACCCAAGGCGTAGCTGCACCTGGCAATACTCCCGGTGCTCGGGTCTCGCCCGTGTCGTTCACCGACAAGTCTGGGAACTTCTGGCTCTTCGGTGGCTTCGGTTTGGCTGCCTCAACAGGAAAAGACCTCAATGACCTGTGGAAGTACAGTAATGGCGAATGGACCTGGGTAAGCGGGTCGAACCAAAGCGAACAGGCAGGCATCTACGGGACGCAAGGCGTCCCCTCACCCAACAATGTTCCGGGCGCCCGCTACGAGGGCGTGGGTTGGACTGATGCCCAAGGAAGCTTCTGGGTCTTCGGCGGAACCGGTATCGACTCCACCGGAACGCGCGGCGGCCTCAACGATCTGTGGAAGTATAGCAGCGGCCAATGGACGTGGATGGCAGGTTCGGCTTTGGAATTCGATCCAACATTGCCCTACGCGCAGCGGGCCGGGGTATACGGAACCCAGGGAGTTCCCAGCCCGGCCAATACGCCCGGAGCAAGATTCGACGCGATCTCCTGGGCAGATCCATCAGGAAGTCTTTGGCTCTTCGGCGGCAGTGGCTGGGACTCCACCGGCAACGGTGGTACCCTGAACGACCTATGGAAGTTCAGCAACGGCCAGTGGACATGGATGGCCGGATCGAACCTGCAAGGTCAGCCTGGTGTCTACGGAACCCAGGGAATCGCGGCCGCCGGCAATACTCCAGGGGGACGCACTCTTGCCGCCGCCTGGACCGGCGCCGAGGGAAATCTCTGGCTCTTCAGCGGCCAGGGCTATAGTTCGGCTGGAGTGAGTTGCCTTTACGGTCCTTGCTTCCTCAACGATCTCTGGAAGTACACGCCAGGAACCGGATGGGCCTGGATGGGCGGGACGAACGCATTCAACCAGGTAGGAATCTATGGTACCCCTGGAGTGCCGGCCCCCACCAATATTCCCGGCGGACGCACCGGCGCAGTTACCTTTGCCGACGCCGCAGGCAACTTCTGGCTCTTCGGCGGAAACGGCATGGATTCTACCGGTACCTACTCAGCCTTCCAGCAGCTCAACGACCTTTGGAAGTACAGCGACGGTCAATGGACATGGATCAGCGGTTCAAGCGTGGCAATGCAGTCGGGAACATATGGAACCCAAGGAACACCCGCTGCCGGCAACGTGCCTACCGCGCGCGAATGGGCCGTGGGTTGGACAGACACCTCTGGGAATCTCTGGCTCTTTGGCGGATTTAACAGCAGCGGCGCCGACCTCAACGACCTGTGGGAGTACCAGCCCTGAAGCAAAGTTCGAGTGTCTTGCCAAAGCTCAGACGGCTCTCTCCGACTTGTTTGCTGGGTCTCACCGCAGTTGGGGTGCCGGCGGCAAGTCTGCAAGCAACTGATTGATACGCTCCAGTGATTCGGCCTGCAGCCGAAAGAGAGTGGCGTCGGACTCAGCCTTTATCCATTTGTAGGCGGTCGCGACCAGCTCGCCCTGGTCAGCACTCGGGTCAGCCTTCGCGATACCAGCTTGCAGATGGAGCATATAGCCGCGCAGCTCTTCAGCCTCGCGCTGTCGCCTCCGAGTGACGACCAACAGGGTCTCGGCGGCCCTTGCGACGCCGCGGCGAGCTTCGTCGACGCCGGAATGGAGCCATGCCAGGATGATTCCACGCGGCAGCGACTCGAATATGTCCGCTTTCCCAGCCTTCCAGCAGTTTGGTTCGTCAGGTCTTAGGCTCTCTCGAAGCAGGTGCGCGCCCAAATCCGTCACCGCATACCGCAGTCTGTTTCTCGGTCCTGGAGTGCTGATGACCAACCCCGCTCGCTCCAGCCGCTTCAACGAAGGACTGGTCAGGCCCGGGCCCTTGGGCGCGAAAGAGCGGGCGGAATGACTTCGAACTTAGAAGTTGCAGCCGTTGGCGCCACGCATCTCGGAGAAGACTTGGGTGGCGGCGATGAGCACAAATGCGAGAGCTGAGGGGGCGAAGAGAATGTACATGGTGGCTTTGTTCCTTTCGACTGGAATTGACTGCAAAAACACAAAAGGGCGGCCACAATCATGTGGCCACCCCTTTGCAACTGCTGTCTGTCAGAACGGAATCGACGAATCGTCCACGGCCTGCTCGGCGTAGTCCGCCTGATCCGCTGCGGCGCCGTGCGATTCACCTGCCGGGCGCGGCGAGAGGAAGTTGATGCGACGGATGACGACCTGGGTCTTGTACATCTTCTTTCCGGATTCCTTGTCGTCCCAGCTGCTCGTCTCCAGTTTGCCTTCGAGATAGAGCAAGCTGCCCTTGGCCACGTAGTCGCGCACGATTTCTGCGGTGCGCGCGAACGCTGCGATGTTGTGCCACTCGGTCTTCTCGACCTTGTTGTTGTTTCGGTCGGTATACTTCTCGCTGGTCGCCAGCTGGAAGTTCGAGATGAGTGTTCCGCCCTGGGTGCTTTTCACCTCAGCCGGGCTGCCCGCATATCCGATGAGGATTACTTTATTTTCGCCCTGTGCCATTGTTTGTATCTCCCTCCCTGGGAGTGTTTGGCTTAGTTGTGACCTTGCGGCCGTTAGTGAAAGGGGCTGAGACCTCCAGCCCCACGAGTAAAAGTGTTAGGCAGCCATTGGAAGAGCGAGCTGGTCCGGTTCAGCGAATGAAAAGCGATCGATGGCAAGTTGGTTTAGGAACTTGGTCTCACCGGACCTTTTTTCTTTCCACTGCTTTAGATCGAACTGACCCTCGATGCTGATCTGGTTTCCCTTCCGCACTTTGTGGCGAATGGCGAGCGCGAGATCTCCACGCGCGATAATGTTGTGGCGCTTCTGCCGGTCCGTGTAGACACCGGCGCGATTCATACGACGCGTTGTGCTCGTGAGTGAAAAGGATGCGGTATACAACCCTTGCAACGTTGCGCGAATGACCGGAGTATCGCTAACTTCACCGGTTAGAACGATCATTCCTTTTTTTTTCATATCGTCTCCCGAGACAGTAAAAGGGGCCTGACTTTTTCAGGCCCCTCTTTGTCACCTTGGTTGTGGAGTCGTTTCATTGCACTCGATGATTGTTTGGTCGATCCCACATCTCCTGAAACTTCTGCTCAAAAGCGGCTGACGCTGGTTTGTCGACAAAGATCGCGACGGAGTTGTCCTGGTGCTTTTCTCCCGAAGCGCTCCAATTACTACTTCCCTCGCGGAGACGGGTTCCGTCGCTCCATTCTTTGAGGTGCATCAACTCTCGCCCGTCCTTGACCCGGATGGAGATATTCGGGCGCGCCAACTCTCGCGCAACGTAGGAGTCGCGGCTCTGTTCCTCGTCGTACTGTTGGGGGTCCCGATAGATCCGGACTTGGATCCCGCGGCCGGCTGCGTTAGCCACTGCGTCAGCCAAGGCGTGATCCGTAAAAGCGTACATGGCGATGTCAAGGTGACCGGAAGTGAGGTTGCTGAGGGCCTGAACATCGAGCTCCTCATCGTTTTCGCCAGGACTGTAGTGAAACGTGCCAGCGGTTTTGCTGCCCGTGGCTTTGATGATTGCTGCGGAAACGGTTTTGCTCACCTCGGGCATATGGAGAGAGGCAAAGGATGGAGTCGAATCGAGGATGTGGTTCAGGAACCCATGTCGGATGAAGCTCATGAGCACCGTAGCTATGCAGCCAAGAACGAGGTAGCGTGCGATGTATCGCATTGCGGGTAAACCTTTCTTTCCATCAGACCGCCGATGACGCGGCAACTTCGACCGGCGCTACGGTTTGCTGTGGTGCAACGATTTGCTGTGCGGCACTCTTGTTGCGCTTGGCTCCTTTGCCGCTGGTTGTCGCTGTTGTGGTTGCTGCGATCACGAGTGCTACATCAATCAGTGGTTCGCCTTCGATCACTGGAGTTGCTTCCACTTTGGGCTTCTTGATCGGCGGAAGAGTGATCGGCAACAAAGGAATGCAGTGGGCTCGGTTGTTCCTCGGTGTCATTGCTCCCTTGCTGACCGCCTGAATGAGGGGGACCAGGTCTTTTGAGAAGTCAACGGATTCGCCAGCGTGGTCAAAGAATACGGGTTGCTTCGTTCCTGGGGCGAGGATGCCATTCTTACCCTGGAATAGA
>PLUT01000164.1:190-11113 GCA_003162875.1 Granulicella sp. | reverse complement strand
AGTGCGCAGCGCGGCGCCTGGTGCGCAGGTGTAGAGCTGGAAACCTCAGTTGCGGAGGTGGCCTTTCACAAGAGACGATTTCTCGAAGATGCGCGCATGACTGGCCAGCATGCTTTTGACTATATGGAATTCCTCGCTGATTTCTCCGGTGACTTCCATTACCTTGACCCCACGGAGTTCGACGCCTGCCTGCAGCCGGATCCCATTCCGCAATGCTACGGTGCGTCACAGGCTCTCGCGAATACGCTGCTGTATACAGGCTCAATTGGGATCGTCTATCCGAGCGTCCGCCACCCCTCTGGTACGTGCATTGCGTGCTTCCGGCCAGCCCTGGTCTTCCACCCTCGCCGCGGTCAGGAGTATCGGATCACGCTGCAAACTGGGACAAACGCAATCGCCTATGAAAATGTCGTCCGTCCGCTTTGAACATCAACCAGTCACTCGGCGCAGTTGATGCGGGATTCGGTGGTGGGTCAGTTTGAAGTCCCGGGCAATGAAACACAAATAGAAGTCCTACGCGCCCGGGACACCTTTCTGAGTGAGAAAGCACGCGCGGACATCAGCATGGATTGGAGCCCGACTCTCAAATGACAATCCTCAACACACTGTCTAGAATTGCCTGCCGCGCTGGCCTGATAAGCTCGCGGGATATTTCCTCGCGGGTCAGCAGCTCGCCGGCCGCTTCAGCAGCGCCAGCAGCACCTGAAATGGCTGCGCGTTCAACCGGATGCGAATGCCCTGCCTGCGAAGCTCTCCAGTGGAGGCGTCCGCTTCGAAGGCGCCGAAGCGATGGCGGCGGGCTGCAGGCGATTCGGTCATATCTTTCCGGGATCAGTGTATCCGATCAAGCAGCCGATCCAGCGCGGCGGCATAATGTACAACTTCTGCGAACTCCAGTACCTGCAAGCACTTGCCGAGTGACAAACAAGTGAGGTTCCGTGTATTGCGCTGGAGGGCCGGCGAGGGGCATGGTGCTGTGCATGAAACGCCTGCAAATCTCGAACTCCCAAAACCTCTCCATCCTCTGCGGACTGCTGCTGTTTGTGGCCGCCCCCGGCCCGGTTGTGGCGGAGCCCACGCCTGCGGCGGTTTCAGGCTTCAACTCCTATGTCGCCGGGGTTGAGTCGCGACTCGCGCAGCAGTATCGGTCAAGCGACGCGTTCCTCGCTCCCGTGGCTGCGGACCGCCTGCGCCGGGGCGAACTGATCGTCGAGCAGATCACGCCTTCCGCCAAATCGAACCTGCCGGGAGCGATGCTGTATGACTGGCGCGGGACGGCGTTTGTTCCCGGAGCCACAGCCGCCGACTTCGAGCGGTTGATGAAGGACTTCAACGCCTATCCGCAGCGCTTCGCCCCGCAGGTGCTCCAGGCCAGGGTGCTGGCGCAGCAAGGCGATCGCATCCAGGCCGTGATGCGGGTGCGCCAGAAACATGTCATCACGGTGGTGATGGATACGGCGTACGACGTCACCTTCGCGCGGCTGGATGCGCAACACGGGTACAGCATCTCCCGCAGCACGCAAATCTCCGAGATCGACGCGGCCGGGACGGCAAGCGAGCGTGTGCTGAGGTCCAGCCAGGAACACGGCTTCCTGTGGCGGCTGAATACCTACTGGAGCTACCAGCAGCGGGACGGCGGACTGTACATGCAGATCGAGTCGGTCTCGCTGACCCGCTCCATCCCGACCGGCCTCGGATGGTTGATCGGGCCATTCGTGGAGAGCGTACCCCGCGAATCGCTGGAGTTCACCTTGCGGGCAACCTGCAACGCACTGCGGAAGTAACAGCGGCACGGAAGCATGGCACGAATTGCAGCAATCGAAAAGGACACGAACATGAGCGCACACACAGTGATCACCAGGGTTGAACCAGTGTTCACGACGGCGCGCCGGGTGAACCAGTCGCTGACCGCCTCGATGGAGATCCCCCAAAATGATCCGCAAAAACTTGCCCGCCACCCCAAAGCACCTACCAACTCAGTGTCTGTGAGAAATGCGGGCTAACGATATAACTTGCCGCCGTTCGTTTCCTGGAGAGATATGAAGAAAATTGAAGTCTTTCGCGCTTGGGGCAATATTCTCGCCGGTTTGCCTCCCTCCCTCTCGATTGAAATCACCAAGGAGTGCCCGCTACAGTGCCCGGGCTGCTACGCGTTCGATCCGGCGCATCTGGGAGGATCGACACAACTCCGCCAACTCTCCGACTTCAAGGGAGACGAGTTGGTAAGGAAAGTGCTTGCCGTCATTGACGAATACCGGCCGCTCCACGTCTCCTTGGTGGGTGGCGATCCGCTTGTTCGCTACCGTGAGCTCGAATTGCTTTTACCGCAGATCGAGAGCCGAGGTGTGCATACCCAGGTGGTCACGAGCGCCTTCCGGGTTGTCCCAAGCACGTGGAAAATGTTCCCGAAGCTCAATGTCGTGGTGTCAATCGATGGACTTCAACCGGAACATGATGAGAGACGCAAGCCAGCTACGTACGAACGTATCCTCAAGAACATCGCAGGCGCAAAGGTAACGGTCCATTGCACAGTTACGTCGCAAATCGCGGAACGTCCGGGTTATCTTGACGAGTTCCTTGGCTTCTGGAGTACCCGCCCGGAGGTTGCGAAAGTCTGGTTCAGCCTCTTCACGCCACAGAAAGGCGCGACCGACCCGGAGATACTTTCTCGCGAGCAGCGCCTTGTCGTGATGAACGAACTGCGCCGCCTTCGCCCACTCTTTCCGAAGCTCGACATGCACGACATCGTCATTGATGAGATCGCAAACCCGCCATCCAATCCGGAAGAGTGTATTTTCGCCCGCACCACAGAGACCATTTCCGCCGACCTGAGAACGAAGATCACGCCTTGTCAGTTCGGTGGCGTTCCGGATTGCTCACAGTGTGGTTGCATCGCTTCGATGGGCCTCGCAGCGGTTGGGCACTACAAAGTAGTCGGCAATCTCACAGCAGGCGACCTCTTCATGGCTTCAGACCGATTCGGCAAGCGTTTGCGAAAGCTTAGAGATTCATTTTCGGGAAGGCCCGCAGTCCATCCCGAGGCTGCTCCGTTCAAGATTTTGTAAAGCATTCACGTTGGTCAGTCTCAGAGGGAACAGTGATGGGAAGCATCCCAATTAGCGAGCCAGAGTTGCGGCGGGAGCTAGTGCGCTTCAGCAAATGGCTGTCGCGCCTCGGCTTCATGCCGGGAACATCCGGAAATCTCTCGGCTCGCCTCGATGAGGGTCGATTGCTGGTTACGCCAACGGGAATGAGCAAATTCTTGCTAAAGCCCTCGGACATGGTCATCGTCGACCTTCAAGGCCGGTTGCTCTCCGGCACCCGTATAGTAACGAGCGAGGTATGTATGCATCTCGTGGTATATGAGATGAGGAAGGATATCTTGGCGGTGATCCACTCACATCCTCCGATTGCGACTGGCTTTGCCTGCGCTGGCAGGGGACTTGACCAGGTGCTTTGTCAGGAGGGGGTGATGACGCTAGGAGCGGTGCCTTTAGCCGAGTACGCTACAACAGGAACCGACGAGGTAGCTGCGAGTCTACGCCCGTTCATCTGCGGCCACGAGGCAATCCTTATGGCAAATCATGGTGCGGTGACCTATGGCAGCGGTCTTTTGGAAGCTTTCCTGAGAATGGAGACGGTCGAACATCTCGCGCATATCGAGCTGGTCGCACATCAACTGGGATCACCTAGACCTCTCAGCGCGAATCAAATTGAACAGGTCCGCCTGGCAAAGGCCAGGTATCTGCAAAATGTCAACATTCCGAATAGCTTGAAACACTAGCCAGAATCTGGAGCAGACCGTGCTCACTACAGGCTTGTATCGCGCTTGCGAGCGTGGCTGAGTCAAGACTCTCCGAACTGCCTGTAACGTCCCCCATTTTCAGCAAGTTCGTGTCGGCGCGACTCCGGGCGCGGTGAACTTTGCCTTCTCCTGCTCGAAATCTTTCGCCCCGAATCCCCCCAGTCCTGGCCCAGCCGTCCAGCCTGCTACTTCGGCTGCTCAGCATCTGGCTTCGGCTTCTCCGAGAGCCCAAGCGCACGCCCTACATGCCACGCCGAAATCCCTAACGCGTGCACCGTCCGGCGATAGCTGACCCCCAGCGCGCTCCCTGTCGAATCTTCCGCAACCGAAATCGCGCCGCCCGTGGAGTCAGTCGCCACTCCTAGCGAGGAAGCCGTCTCCGCAGCACCCTTCGCCATCGCACCCTCGGTCGAACTGCTGATCGCAATCACGCCCTGCACGGGATGCCTTCCCGGATTGAACCACGCAATCTCGGTCGGAGGCAACCGCTCCAGCCGCGCCACCGGCTCCACCGGAAAATTTGTGTGCTCCATCTTGAATTCCAGCGGCCAGGCGCTCGACGAAATGAACAAGGAGCCGTTCATAGGATGCCCTGGCTCGCCCAGATTGATCACCCGCCCTGACTGAAGTGGCACCATCGCCTCGCACCGGTCTGCGCCGCACCCTCTTTGGCAGAGCCTCTCGTCCAGGTACGACGCGTGCTTTCCGGGCGAAATCCACACCTCCGCACCTTTGTCTTCCGCGTGCAAGGTAGAAGCACGCGCAATCTGGCTCACATCGCACACCGTCTGCTCGTGCGCCGCTGCATACCAGTAAATCGCCTTCCAGGTAGCCTGGGCCGTATCGCTCTGCGAAGCTCGCACCAGCACTGCGACATGCTCCGTGTCCAGTGGATGGCTGTGCTCCCCACAGTCCAGCCGCCACAGATGGTAATAGTGCAATTCCACCTCAGGCTCCGAACCATCCTCCGGCCCCGCAGTCTTCCGCGCCACAGGGAACGCCTGGCCGTAAATCGTTCCGTCCTCGACCTCCACCGTCGGAACGCTCAGGTTGGGAGCAAACTCCGCGGGCACCCCGGAGCAGTCATCCCGCCCCACCATGAACCTCGGCGTAAACTGCTCCAGCAACCGCTGCTCCAGCGCATCACTCAGCCCGTCCGCATCGGAATCGATAGACGTAGCAGCGCTCTCCGCCGGAGTTTGGCAATACAAATCCTTGACCGGTAAAAACAGCAGAGCGGCGGCAGCCAAACCCAAAACCAAACGCATCCCCAAATTCTATGCCGCTCTCGCCCCGCCCGATCCGCAATCGCGGCCCATCTATCCGACAATTCAACGCTGGCATGTACTACGGAGACGCAGCGGTGCTGAGCGAAATCGAAGAATTGGAACATCTTCCGAATTGCCTCAAATGTCTTCGGCAAGTTCAGGCATTCACTTCAAATTGACCCACTACCTGGGATTCCAATCCGGAAATCAACTTAGCTCCTATTGATCGTCGGGACGGCCAGACTCGAACTGACGATCCTCTGTTCCCAAAACAGATCCAGTCGTTTGTGGAAGTCTGTTGAAATCGTGGGGAATAAGTGGTTTTGATTGAATATCTTACCTCCTAGCGCCCGACCCCTGTTGATCTTTGTGGCTCTTTGGCGCTTTGACCGTTACAAAATCGACACCGTCGCCACCATCCATCGCGATACGCTTTCGACAGCTTCTTTAGACAATCGCGATGGTATGGCCGGCTTCGCTCGCCTGCTACCGTGGGCCGGGGCAGGTGTCACTCGGTGTTTTCCCCAGGTCTTCCTTCTGGATCTCCAGCGTAGCTTGCGGAGTGCCGTTCTTGCCTGACCGAGTGATGTGGAAGACATAGATCGTTTCATAATCATCGTTTGGCCATTGAGGCAACTGCGCAGGGGTGGTTCCGTATGACTGGAGCATCTGTTTGGCGAACTCGTAGAGCTTGATGTGTTCCCAGGCTACAAAGATCAGCGAATGCGCGTAGGCCGGCTGCAGCAATGCCTGCTGGAGTTCGGCGATCTGCAGGAATCCGATCTGAGTATTCACCGGCATTCCAAGTCTGATCGCGGTCGGCTCAATGGTTGCCAGCGGCCTCACATAGGAGTAGGTCGGCTGAGGATTGCCGTCGTCTACCTGCACGCTCGGATTTGGTGCATAAATGAAATCGGGCTTGCCGAATCGACCGATGAGTACGGAGGGCAGCGCGAGCGCGCGGTTCAGCCCCCTGCACGTCAACTGTCCAAGTCCACCCGGCGGCTTCTCCCCATGCCGCACCATCACGATGGTCTCTCCATTGGCCTGTGACGTTTGTGCGACAGAGTGCAGGAGATTCCCGAGCAAACAGGCGAGAAGGATGCTGATTCTAAACAAGCTTCGAAGGTAAGAATTCTGATTCAATGTGCGACTCCTCGCATCGGACTCAGCGATCAAATTGTACGTCGGAAGTGTGTCGGCTTCCCGAGAGCGCTTCATCGCCAGATGTCCGTGCCGTGTGCAACCGGAGCACTCCCAATGCGATCTCTGATAAATTCTCGTCATACGCACGAATTTCGATTGTTGGACCATTTTCACAGGGGATGAAGAACTCTGCTCGGCGCCCAATTCTATGCTTATGCGTTCGCTTTCGATCGGAACGATCTCGCTCCTCGCGCTTGGGGCGGCAGGGTCTGCGCTTGCCCAGGTGAACACCGGTGAATTTCGTCTGACGGTGACTGACCCGGCGGGGTTGGGACTGAAAGCTTTAGTTATCATCTCCAGCGAGGCAAGCCAATACCGCAATGCATTCACCACGAGCGATGCGGGCGAGGTCGACGTCAAGGCGCTCGCCTATGGCATTTACCTTGTGCGCGTGGAGAAACCGGGATTTGCGGAGAGCACGGAACCCGTGGAGGTTCGATCGGCTCTGCCTACCGAGCGCACGATCCAGCTTGCCGTGGCGCCGGTGAAGACCTCGGTACAGGTAAGCAGCGCGCCGCTTATTGATCCGAACCGTCCCTCCTCGATCATGCAGATTGGCTCGCAGCAGATTCAGGACAGAGTTGCGTCGCTGCCGGGCAGATCGGTGCAGGACCTAGTGAACTCCCAACCCGGATGGCTGTACGAGGGAAACGCCGTGCTGCATCCGCGCGGCTCGGAGTACCAGACGCAGTTCGTCGTCGATGGTATCCCGCTCACCGACAATCGCTCGCCCAGCTTTGGCCCGGAGATTGAGGCCGACGATGTGGACTCGGTCAGCATCTACACCGCGGGAATTCCCGCCGAATATGGCCGCAAGATGGGCGGCGTGGTCGAACTCAACACGCGCCGCGAGACTGCCGACGGCCTGCATGGACAGGTGGTCCTCTCCGGAGGCAGCTACGACACAGCCTCCTCCTACGCTCAGATGCAGGACGTATGGGGCAGGAATACCTTCGGCGTCAGCGCCTCGGGCAGCATGTCCGCCCACTATCTCAATCCCGTAGTCCCGGAGAACTACACCAACCGCGGGACGACGGGAGACTTCTCCGTCAATTACGAACGCGATCTATCGCAGAGCGACCGGCTGGACTTAAGCGTTCGCCACGAACTGTCGCGCTTCGAGATTCCCAATGAATTGGTGCAGGAGCAGGCCGGCCAGCTGCAGACCGGCGATAACTTCGAGACGCTCGGCAGCGTCCGCTACCAGCACATCTTCTCGCCGAACAGCCTGGTCACGCTCGCCGGAATGGTGCGTGACAACGCCAACGACTTGTACTCCAACGAGAACTCAACCCCCATCATCGCCACGCAGCATAACGACTTCCGCGAGGGCTATTTCAAAGCTGCGTACTCGCTGCACCACGGCAATCAGGAGTTCAGGGCGGGCATTGAATCCGACACTGTTTTTCTGCATGAGAACTTCAGCTATTCCATCACCGATCCCACGCAGTTTGACGAAGGCACGCCAACCTCGCCCGCGCCATTTTTCGCGAACGATATCGACCTTGAGCCGTCCGCATTTGCCGAGGACCTCCTTCGCCTTGGCAAGTGGACGGTGAGCGCAGGTCTGCGCTGGGACCACTATCAACTTTTGCTCAACCAGAGTGCCTTCAGCCCGCGCATCTCCATCGGGCGCTCCCTGCCGTCGTTGAACATGGTGCTGCACGCTTCCTTTGACCGGGTTTTCCAGACGCCTTCGTTTGAGAACATCCTGATCACCAGTTCGCAGTGGATCAACCAGATTGACCCGTCGGTGCTCCACCTTCCCGTGCAGCCATCGAGGGGCAACTACTACGAAGGCGGGCTGACGCAGGCCTTCAAGAACCGGATGAGCTTCGACGTGAATCTCTACCGCCGCGACGTGAGGAACTACGCCGACGACGACCAGCTCCTGAACACCGGCGTCAGCTATCCCATCGCGTTCGATAAGTCGGTGATCTACGGAGCGGAAGGCAAGCTTACGCTGGTTCGCCTGGGGAACCTCTCGGGGTATGCCAGCTATTCCTACATGGTGGGCGCCGCCTGGTTCCCGGTCACGGGCGGTCTCTTCCTCGGCGATGACGCCGTCGCTGCCCTGAATCAGACGACTGGCCACTTTCCCGACTCGCAGGACCAGCGCAACACGCTGCGGACGCGATTCCAGTACCGGATTGCGCCACGCATGTGGCTGGCAGCAGGTGCCACCTATGGCTCGGGTCTCCCCTTCGCCTACAACGGAGACGAGCCCACCGCTCTGGAAGAATACGGCGAGCAGGTGATCGACCGCATCAGCTTCGCCCGGGGACGCATCTTGCCGCTGCTCGCCGTCAACGCATCGCTGGGTGCCGACGTCTACAAGAGTGAAGGCATCACCATGCGCTTCCAGGCGGATGGAGACAACCTGAACAACCGCCTCAACATCATCGACTTCGGCGGCCTCTTCTCCGGTAATGCCATTGCGCCCGGTCGAAGCTTCGCTCTCCGCCTCAATACAAGCTTCTAGGCTGATTGGCATATGGCGGACCTAGTGAATTGACCACGTTCTCTGGGGTCAGGCATGAGGAACAATACGCCGTGACCAGCATCACCTGCATTTGAGGTAACGCAGGCGACGGGCTATCAAGCCAGACAGCCGTTTCCGACAAGCCGACATCGCCGACTAGGCCATCGCGCCTCTCGCGAAGGAATCTCATTCACGGACGAACATCCAGCACCGCGGCCTTCGCGCTCGGAAGTGCCACCTTCAGGATCACCGCCACCGTCGGCGCAATCTGCCGCATATCGATCAGCCCAAGATCGCGGTGCTGCGCGATTCCCGGGCCGGCCAGAAAGAACGAAGCGCGCATCTCCGCGAACTCAGGTGAGAATCCGTGACCGCCGTGCGAGTCCTCAATCGGCGTCACCAGATCTCCCGATTCCTCGTCGCCCGCGTAGTAACCGGGCTTGAAGACAACCAGAAAAGTTGCGTCAGGGAAGCCCCCCCGCTCTTGTATCTCTTCATGATTTAGCACCGCGGCGATGCCATTGTTCGGGTCCGCGGCAAGCTTGTGAAGCAGATCGCCCACCTGCTGGGCCGCCTGCTTGTCCCTGGCGTCGTGCAACATCACCGCCGCCATGCCGCCAGCCGTCCACAGTTGAGCCTTCCAACCGGTGATGGAGCGGTCATCTCCCTCCCCGCTCGTCTCGATCAGCCCCGCCTGCAAGAATGGGATGGCAAGGTTGACGTGATGGGTCAATTGCACAAAGCCGTGGTCCGATACGATAAGGATCACCGTGGCAGGGTTCGCCTCCCGGGCGGCCTTGGCCAGGCGGGCGACCATGCCATCGATCGCCTCGATCGTCTTGTCAGCCTCGGGGCTAAAGGGTCCATGCTCGTGTTCGGTCTCGTCGAGCGAGCTGAGATGGATGGTCATGAATCCCGGCTTGTGTATGTGCAGAATGTCGATGGAGTAGCGCGTCTTGATCTCATCGCCCGCCAGCGTCACCTCGTTGCCCATCATGTATGGGCCCAGCCGTCGCTGCATCCCGTCGAGCAGGCGGTCGGGGCGCGAGAGCGCGGCCATCAGTTCGCGGTCCGTAGGGCCCGCGGTCGCGCCGGGATGGTCGCCGCGCCAGTATTCCGGGATCAGGAAGTCGACGCCGGGCGCATTCACACTGACCGGCCAGCCAACGCTCGCCGTCCGTAGACCGGCCGCGTGCGCTGCCTGCCACAGGGTCGGAACCCGCGTCTGTTCCGCATACCAGTACCATGCGCCGTCAAACTCACGCATCGGATCGAACTCCGTGTTCGCGTAGATGCCATGTTCGGCAGGCGTGACGCCTGTCACCAGCGTGGTATGGCTCGGGTAGGTCACGGTGGGCCAGACTCCAGTCACGCCCGAGGCGTAGACGCCATCGCGCATCATGCTGCGCAGAAATGGGACGCGCAGGCCGTGCGCGTTAGCCTCGGTCACGTACTCCGGCTTCATCCCGTCGATCGAGATCATCAGCACTGGAGCAGCAAGTGCGTAGCCGGCCGTAGCGGTACCCAGCACAAATGCGACTAGCAAATGCAGGCGGAAGACTCCGCAATATCGGAGGGATGGGCCAATCATAAGTGCTCCTGATAAAGAGTATTCCGCCTCGGTGGGCGATACAGCAATAAGCTGTCTCATCAGCCCGCACAAACACCCACACTAAATCCTCATAAAAGCGGCTCACCTAAGGGTGAAGGACCTTCCTAAGGCGAATCGCACCAGAAACGGTTCGGTGGGGTGGGTAACACGTCCGAATGCCGGCGTGGCTGTTGGAGTTATTTGGTAGACATAGGCGTAGTCAATGTCGGCATCTTTGCGGTTAAGCATATTCAAAAAATCGGCCGTAACGTGCCATTTCTTCAAAAACTGATAACCGATCTCCCCATTGAGCAACACCGTTTGACTTGACTGATATAGTCCGTCAGACGTCAGATAGCGCGGACCAAAGTAGCGCNNCCCGGGCCTTGCTGTTGCCAATAAACGTTGCCATCATAGTTGGCGCTTACCGTAGGGCAAGAGGCAGCGCCGGTCGTGCATATATACAAGGGCGCCTTTACGACCTGATAGCTCGCATCGAATGGGTCCACAAAGGTGAACTGGGCTCTGGAGTCTGCGATGTCGGCATCGAAAGCCAGATGTTCCGTTGGCG
>PLUT01000164.1:0-129 GCA_003162875.1 Granulicella sp. | reverse complement strand
CCGTAGTGCGCACGCCGATCTCCCCGCCCTTTTGCTCGACCAGCGGTGAGATTTTCGGCTGTATCTGACCGGGGTAAGGATAATCCGGCGAAACCGGTTCTACCACCTGCGTTGAGCCGCGCCCGTCGT
>PLUT01000335.1 GCA_003162875.1 Granulicella sp. | reverse complement strand
GGGCGTTCGCCAGGGCGACAGAGACAGGATCGAGCATAGCTTTGAGCAGACCGACTACAGCGGAGACCTGGCCGGGGGCCATGCGGTCAATTAACTCGTACGCTTGCTGCTTGGTATCGCTGGATGCAAGAGCCATTTTTTTTGATCCTCACAGGCTTTCGCCGTGGTTGATTACGAGTGTAGTCGAAATCGTAGCGGTNNGTCCCTCGCCAAAATGCCATCCGTGCCAGATTTCTGGATACTCGCTGGACGGAGGCTGGAAGCAGCGATGATTTTGGGATCCCAAAATGCTCACCATTGGTCTGCCATAACGCTGCGAGGAGTATCGGGAGTGCTCTGAGACGCAGGCCCGGCACACTTCTCCTGCTGCTTCCTCAGATGATCCTTAGGACGGGTTGCCGGGTGTCAGGCTGCCAGATCATATCGATGATGCAGGCCGCCGAGTCGGGGCATGGAGATCACCTGGCCTAAAGGGCCGGGCCTTTCGACCGGTGAACGGCCAACCGGAGTCTGCTTCTCCAGACCAAGGTGGGTCCGGTCATCGTGGTAGTAACGGATGTATTCGGTCATGAGCCGCTTGAGATGCCGCTCGTTGAGCACGATGACATGGTCAAGCAGGTCCCTCCGGCAATTGCCCACGAAGCGTTCTGCGACTCCGTTCTGTCACGGGCTGCGGAAGCTGGTGCGTTTAGGCTCGATTCCGAAGCCCCTGATGGTGCTGACAACCTCCTCGCTAAAGTTCGCAGCGCGGTCGAAGATCAGGTATTTAGACTGCATGTCATACGGAAACGCCTCCCGCAATTGCTGGTATACCCACGCGCAGGTCGGATGCCGAGTAACACTACAGTGCAAGATTCGCCTCCGGTCATGGGAAATGACGAAGAAGCAATACAAGACACCGAAGGTCAGAGTCGGCACGGTAAAAAAGTCCATCGCCGCAATCGCTTCTCGGTGGTTGGTCAGGAATACCGCCCAGCTTCTTGCGTGATGCCGAGTTCAGCCAGGACTTGCTCGTGCGGAATGCCTTTATTATGCTTCAACCACTCGCGCGCTTCGGCAAGCGATTTTTCCTCTTCGGCCGTAACTGGCTCGTCGTCGTAGGGGGCGTTCGCCAGGGCGACAGAAACGGGATCAAGCATGACTTCGAGCAGACCGACGACGGCAGCAACTTGGCCAGGGGCCATGCGGTCGATCAACTCATACACTTGCTGCTTCGTATCTCTGGACGGAAGAGTCATTCTCAACTTCATACTTATGCCCCGAAGGGCTTGAATTGGGTGTAGTCGAAATCGTAGCGGTCAAAGCACCCAAGAGCCACAGGGATCAATAGAGGTTGGGTGCTACGCGGTAAACAATTCAATCAAAATCGATTGCCCGCTGCGCCAACTGCTGTTCCTTGGGGAAATTCATCTTCTTCACCAACGCTTGGTACCTTGGCTCATCCCTCAGCGTGAGCAGGTCCGGCTGCGACAGGCACGAGATAACATCCGATTCGTGACGGTTATAGGCTTCTTCCAGCAGTTGCAATGCTTCCTGTTTCTTTCCCATCAGGATGCAGGTTTCCGCCAGATCGGTTCCCCATAACTTGCCCGCCTGGTAATACTCCTTTTGCTTCGCGTACAGACTGTTCAACAGTCCACGCTCACCATCCCGCTCGTATCCCGCCCGTGCCGATGCGATGACGTCCTTCAGGGCTGCGTCGTTCTCAATCTCTGCCGTCTTCTTGCCTTCCTCCAGGTAGGACGGATAGTCCTTAAGCTCCAGGCTGAGGATCATGAGGTAGTTGTGAGGAGAGAGAAACTCGGGGGCGGAGCGCTCCACTTCCTTGAGAAGTGCGATTCCCTCGTCTCTTTTCCCGGAGTTGAACAACATCAGGCCTCTGTCGGCAAGGATCGAATTCGAAGTTGGATCGAGTTCCTGAGCCCTCTCGTTCTCCTCCAGTCCATCGGAAAATTGCCCTTGTACCGCAAGCACATTGGCATACCATTTGCGGGCGACAGGGTCCCTTGGATTCAACGCGATGGTGCGGCGGAACTCCCTCTCGCCGTCTCGAAAATCCCAATTGCCCCACCACTCGGAAAAGGCCAGGGCGCGATGCGCTTCGGCAAGCGAATCGTCCAGTTCGACGGCCTTCTTTGCCGCGGCAATCGCCCGCGCGTAGGCCTCGCTGTCCGGCATGGTCGAGTATTCCCGAAGCAGGTCGTACGTGTCCGCCAAACCCACATAGGCCTGGGCGTAGCCCGGATTATGCACAATTGCCTGAGTAAAGTCATCCAGGGCGCGATTCAAGCTGTCTGGAGTCCTCTGGTTCCACTCGTAGCGGCCTTTCATATAAAGGTCGTGCGCCTGGCTCTTTTCGGCACCGGAAGCGATCGAAGCCGCCGGCTCGGACTTCGCCTGGACATTTTGGCTGGCTGTCCGAACAACAACGGAGAACACGGCCGTGCCAGCGGCGCCGGCAAGCAGCAGTCCGGAAAACGCGAGCAACCAATTCTGCCTCAGGATGGATCGCGGGGAGGATGCCTTCGGGATGCGGGAGTGGACCATTACCGACGCGTCTGGCGCGCCGAACGCTGTGCCGGAAGACTCGGGCACTGCATTTTCTGCGTAGGCCTGCACGGCAGTTTCCGGTTCCTGGGCCCTGGTCGACTTGAGCCATTCATTCAGCTCAGCCGTGTAGGCGTAGACTGACGCCCGCCCTCCGCCCGGCACACGGTGAATGGGCAGACTCCGATCCGCGTCCCAGCGCTTGACGGTTCGTTCCACCTTGCCAAGGTAGGCCGCAATCTCCTTCCAGCAATCCAGTCGCGTACCCAAGCTGGATTCTTCCCCATTTGACCGGTATGTCGAGGGCGACGGCATTAACAAGACTCAATTCTGGGGCCGATGTCACGAATTGTCCCGATCAGTCCCGATCTGTCTCTTGCTTCGGGCGCGATATAGGCTGATTGTCGCACTTGCCTCAAATCGTGGCAACGCCTAACTAAGTCTAAAAGCCATAGATTTCAGTGCGGTTACTTCGGTTACTTACTTCCTGCACCACGATCTGCCGCGGGGTGGCAATGGGCGAAAAACACGCTTGTGAAAAAAGCCTTGACGCGGTTTTTCGCCATTTGGCGCGAACTACACAACAGGAGATTCCCATGAACTCCAGAAATCGACTCAAAGTCCTCACTGCACTCTTTCTTGGTTCTCTCGGTCTTACCACATTTGGCCAGACGAGCCGGACCACCGCGCCTTCGCCCGTGAAGGCTGTTCCGTCAACCCAGGCGATGATCCACTACGCGCAGTTGCCGCTAAGCTTTGAGCCAAATCGCGGCCAGACATCCGCGAACGTGCAGTGGCTGGCGCGGGGCCCGGAGTACACACTCTTTCTCGCCGGCAGCGATGCCGTGCTGCAGATGAACCAGATCGTCCCAGGCAAGCGTGGATCGGCGAACCCCCAGGATATGATGCCCACCATCAGCTCGTCCGTGGTGCGGATGAGCCTGCTCGGAGCCGGGACGTCACAGCAAATGGCTGGGGAAGATCTCCAGCCCGGCAAGGCGAACTACTTTACCGGAAACGATCCTGCCAAGTGGCAGCACGACGTGCCAATGTACGGCAAGGTGCGTACCCAGCGTGTGTATCCCGGCGTGGACCTGGTGTACTACGGGCATCGCGGAGAGCTAGAGTACGACTTCGTGGTGGCGCCGGGCGCGAATGCCTCGGCGATCAAACTGCGCTTCGACGGCGCAAAGCCGGCACTGGCAGCTAACGGCGACCTGGTGTTGCCGGTCGAAGGCGGTCCGGAGGTGCGCTTCAATAAGCCAGTGGTCTACCAGATGAGGGATGGCGCGCGGCAGCCGGTGGACGGGAGCTTTGCCATCGCGTACAACAAGCAGGAGCAGCAGGTGAGCTTCCATCTGGGAGCCTACGACCACAGCCGCGAACTCGTGATTGACCCCACGCTGCTCTTCGTCGGCGCCCTTGGCACCGGCAACTATCAAACTCAGGCCAACGGAATGGCGGTGGATGCGTCCGGCGAAATCATCCTCACCGGACTTACCGGCGACGTAAATTTTCCAGTCACCGCGGGAGCCTACCAGAAGGTTTGCAATCAGTATTCCGCGGTGGCGATAGCCAACGGCTATGTGCGCTGTGGGGGAGCCTACACCGGCTCCGCGTTTGTTACCAAGATCAGCGCTGACGGCACATCGCTTGTCTACTCCACCTACCTCCATGGCCTCTCAGGGACCGAGTCAGGCGTGGCTGTTGCGGTGGACTCGGCAGGGAATGCCGTGGTTCTGGGCGATACCGGGTCTAACGATTTCCCGATTACTGCAAATGCATATCCCTATCCCACCACCCAATCGCTGTGCGGGCCGTATTACTCCCCAAAGGGCGTCTCAGGCGGCGACCCATCCGACTTTTACCAACCGGCCCAAGCACATTGCGACGGCTACAATTCAAGTGGAGAGTGGGGCTCGGGCGGCCCTCAGATATTCATCGCCAAGCTGGATCCCAGCGGTTCCACTCTGCTCTACAGCACCTTCTTCGGGGGCACGAATCCCACCTATGCCACCTCCCTCGCACTCGACAGTTACGACAACATCTACTTCACCAGCTATCTGCAAGGCGCTGAGGAATACATGAGCGGCGGCGTGCCCGTCGTCAATGTGTATCCTCAGAACGGCACGGTTCCTTTTCCCGTCACAGCGGGCGCCTTCCAATCTGCGAGTGTAGCCAATCAGGTTGTGACGCTCTCGAAACTCAGCGCGGATGGGCAAACGCTGCTCTATTCCACTCTATTCGCATCGACAAACAACCAAAATCCCAGCTGGATACAACCGCTGTCTCTTGCACTTGGACCCAACGGGATTGCATACGTCGGCGGCTGGACCTATTCGGACAGCGTCCCCACAACTGCCGGATCGGTCAGGCCGGCATGTATCGACAGCAGCGTCTATAACGGCGGCAATGAAGACGGCTTTTGCGAAGGCTACACGGGCTGGCTTGCCGCATTCGACACAACGCAATCGGGGTCGAATTCGCTCAAGTATGCGACCTACATCGGTGGTCCAGAGGTTCCGGGAGGCAATTCTCCCCAGGATCAGGTCCTTGGCCTGGCTGCGGACAGTGCGAACAACGTCTACCTCACCGGGCTCACGGTCAGTCCGACCTATCCCACCACCCTGGGGGCATTCAGTTCCGCTTGCACTGCGTTCAACCCCGGAGATGGTTGGTGCAACGACACCGGCTTTCTCACCAAGATCAACCCCACGGGCAGCGCCTATGTCTGGTCAACCTACTTCGGCGGCACCAATCAATCGAACAGTCAGGGGCAGGCAATTGCCTTCGATGCTCAGGGACTGGTCTACCTCTATGGCTACGACAGCAATTACACCTATGACCTTCCCCTGGTGAATCCGCTTGAGGGCCGACCAGGTAACGGCTCGAGTTACGCATTCCTAGCCACCTTCTCGGCCGATGGCACACAGTTGCTCTTTTCCACTCCGCTCGGTAACGCGAACCCCAGTGCCGGCAATATTTTTCCCATCTCCAATAACGGCATAGCTCTCGACACCAGTGGCAACATCTACTTTGCCGCGTACGGCTCCGACAGTGGAACCTTCCCCACTACGCCTGGCACCTACGACACAACGGCGGTCAACAACGGCATTCGCAGTTACTTCGGCAAGATTTCGCCAGTATCGGCGCCGTCGGGGACCACCTTGAATATCTCCCCGGCAACCGCGACTACCGGCCAGACCGTGATCTTCACCGCGACCGTGGCCGGGACCACACAGTCCACACCCACGCCCACCGGAACCGTCACCCTGACCAACACCAGTGCAGTTCCGGTGACCACACTGGGGACAATCACTCTGGCTGGAGGCACGGGTCAGTTCACAACCTCCTCGCTGGGGGTCGGATCGTACAGTGTCACCGGAAGCTACTTGGGCGATGGCAACTACCAGGGCAGCACCTCATCCCCGCAGCCCCTGACTGTCAGCACTACCGACACCGCAACGGTCACGCTGGGCAGTCTGGCGCAGATCTATGCCGGTGTGCCGCTGGCCGCTACAGCAACCACCTCCTCTCCTTCCGGGCTGCCGCTAACCTTTACCTACACTGGCACCAGCGGCACCACGTATGGCCCATCGTCAAACGCGCCGACGGCAGCCGGTAGTTACACGGTGGTGGCCACTGTCAGCAATCCCAACTACCAGGGATCGGCGACCGGCACGCTGGTCATTTCGCCGGCCCTGCTGACTGCGACGGCCAACAACGCCAATATGGTCGTTGGAGCAGCGGTCCCGGCTCTTACCGCCAGTTATAACGGGTTCGTTCCCGGAGACAGCGTGGCCGTCCTCAGCGGATCGCCTTTGCTGTCCACAACGGCAACCAGCTCCAGTCCAGCTGCTCTCTATCCCATAGCGATCGCGAAAGGCACCCTCTCGGCGGCCAATTACTCGTTCGCATTTGTCAATGGAACGATGATGGTAAGCCCCGCTCCCACGGCGTCGATTGCGATCTCGGCGAAACTGACAGGATCGGCTGGCACCGGCTACACAGCGACCATCACCGCGACCAACAGCGGCGCCGGAGCTGCCGCCAATGCACAACTAACCACTGCTTCACTGGGCTCCGCTGCGGGATCCGGTTTGCCCATATCGTTGGGGACCATAGCCGCGAAGGGCGGAACAAGCACCGTCGTCGTCAAGGTCCCGGGGAGCGCGGGTAGCGACGGTGCTGCGGTCGTTCAGAGACTCGCCGGCAGTTACACGGGAGGGAGCTTCTCGTCCAGCAGCAAAGTGACATTGCCCTAATTTTGGGAAAAACCTTAACACTAAAAACAAGATCGGAGCGCAATATGAAAAAACTACCGGCATTCTCATTGGCACTTATCGGCATCTTGCTGAGCGGCGCGTCCGCAAAGGCGGACGACCTTTCGTTTACCATTACTCCGCTGACTCAATCCGTGGCTGCGGGTGATGCCACTCCGCTCCTCTTCTATGCGACCGTGACGGACACAGATGCGCTAGGTTCGCCGTCGCTGAACCTGGATGGTGACAACATCAACGTGAACAGTGAGCCCTCTCCGTTGCCAGCCGATGATTTTGTGGATGATTCTGGATTCTGGTCCAACCTTAATGTATCTCTCGATCCTGAAGAGAGCATTACGGATCAGCTATTGCTCGCTGTGACCATCTCCGACCCAACCACAGCGCCCGGTCTCTACGAGCAAACCTTCCAGATTTTGGATGAAAACTCCAACGAGCTGGGAACCGCGGACTTCTCGTTCACTGTCACCAGCGCCTCCAGTACCACCAGCGTGATACCGGAGCCCTCCAGCCTCTTGCTGCTTGGCACTGGACTGTTGGGATTGGGGACGCTGGCAAAACGTAAGCCCCGGCTGACTCAAAGCGAACTGTAACCCCGGCCGGTAGCGGAATCGGGGGGAACTGCAAATCTTCCGCTTGCGCACAATCCACTATCCCTCGCAGCGGTTCTTGTTGAGATATTCCTACATTGGAGGTAGCTAAATCTGGTCATTACTGCTCACGCAGAGTCGTTGCACGAGGCCATGCGCCGACTCGGATAACTAAGAGCCAATACCGCAAGAG
>PLUT01000106.1 GCA_003162875.1 Granulicella sp. | reverse complement strand
GCACTTGGACTTTGAGCGCGCCCTCCATTTAAAAGCTAACTATTCACAATGGTGTCCAATGATCCAATTAAGTACAGGCGAATTGTTGCACGTATAAAGGTAAAGCCCTCTAAGTAGAGGGCTTATACACAAAACACAACAGAAAAGCTTACGGTAGTGGTCAAAACGGGATGTCTTCGTCGGTGATGCCCTGATCGGCATAGTCGTTGGCGGGCGCGGAGGCGGGGGCGGCAGCGGAGGATGAGGAGCGCGAGCTGGTGTAGCCGCCGGAGGAGCGTTCGCCGCCGCTGCTGCCTTCGCTGCGACCGGAGCCGCCGCCGAGCAGGGAGAGCTCGTTGATGAGGATCTCGGTGCGGTACTTCTTCTGACCGGATTCCTTGTCGTCCCAGGAGCGGGTCTGGATCTTGCCTTCGACGAAGATTTGCGAGCCCTTCTTGACGTAGTCGCGGATGATCTCGGCGGTGCGCTGGAAGGCGACGAGGTTGTGCCACTCGGTCTTGTCTGTCCAGTTGCCTTGAGCATCCTTGGCGCGGTCTGCGGTCGCGAGTGAGAAGGTGGCGACGGTCATGCCGCCGGGTGTGGTGCGAATCTCGGGGTCTTTGCCGACGTTGCCGAGGAGAAATACTTTGTTGACGCCTTTTGCCATGGATGTGCTCCGTTTCGCTGTTGAGGATAGCAGAGAACGGACGGAGGATAGCTGTGAGTGGCAGTTGCTGGGCGTCTGAGGCCCCCGGAGGCTGGGGCAGGACGACAAAGGGCCGAGCCCTCGATTGTGGATCAGGAGCGGCGGGTAAGATTGCCGACGAGTTTGGCGAGGCCGAGGAGCAGGGTGAGAACGCCGGTGGGCAGGCAGCCGATCGCGACCATCAAAGAGAGCCAGCCGCCGTTGGTGTGCGGGCCCTGCTTCGTGACGCCACCGAACACGGTGAACATCAGCAGCGCGGCGATTGCTCCTATGAGGAAGATTATGGCGCCGGTCGTGAGGAGCTTGCGGGTGTCGGGCTGCATAGAGGCAGAGGGTAGTGAGTAGTGAAAAACAAAGGCAGAAGCAGATTCCCGTGGGAATGACAGCAAGAAAGGCAACAAGGACGATGTCAGCGGTAGGCGGCGAGCATGGCGTAAACAACGACTCCGCTGACTGAGACGTAGAGCCAGATGGGGAAGGTCCAGCGGGCAAGTTTGCGGTGTGCAGGGAAACGGCCGGTGAGCGAGAGGAAGAAGGTGATCAGGATCATCGGCAGAGCGACGACGGCCAGAAAGATGTGGGGCAGGAGAAGTGCCCAGAGATAGATCAGCCGGGCTGTCGGATGCGTGGTGGGGAAGAGCATGTCGCCGTGCAGGACGTGATTGGTGACGTAGGCGACGAGGAAGGCGCTGGAGACAATGAAGGCCGCGAACATGCTGTTGCGGTGCGCGGTGATCTCGCGCCGCTTGATGTAGCGGAAGCCGATGAAGAGGAAGGTTGCGCAGAGTGCGTTCAACACAGCGTCGAGCGCGGGAAGGAAGGCCAGGTGGGTTCCGGCGGCGTCGACAGGCGGATGGTAGTAGACCAGCCAGGCGAGGAAGAGCGATGCGATGGCGCTGATGGCGATGATCGCGGCGATGATCGAGGGCGGCGTGCGGTAGTTGGGGGAGGGTGCGGTGAGGGCGGGCATGTGTTCCTGGTGGATTAGTTTGTTTGTGGCGCGGTTAGGCTCCTGTGGTTGCACTTCACATCTCAGAAACAAGAGGTGTGGGACGCGGATTGTTGCAAGGTCAAAATAACAGGCGGCCCTGTGCGTTGAGCATCATTGCAAGCAGCAGCAAAGGGAGATAGATGACGGAGACTTTGAGCAGTTGGCGGGCGAGAACGCGGTTTTCGGGGTCGTCGGGATTGCGGATGATGCCCATGAAACGGATGGTCGCGGTGAGGTAGCAGGCGTCGAGGAGGAGAGCGGCGATGGCGTACGGGATGCCGGTGACGTGCAGCCATGTGGGCCAGAGACTGACGGGGATCATCAGGACGACATAGAAGAGGGCTTGAAGGGCGGAGGAGCGGGCGGCCGTGCTGCTGGGCTGCAGGGTGGCGGCGAGGCGGATGCCGCCGTGGGTGTAGTCGGCGCGGTAGAGCCAGCCAATAGCCATAAAGTGCGGGAACTGCCAGACGAAGAGGATGGCGAACAGCGCGACGCCGGGCCACTCGATCAGGCCGCGCGCGGCGGTCCAGCCGATCAGCGGTGGCAGCGCGCCGGGGAATGCTCCAATGAAGGTGTTGATGGTGCTCACCCGCTTCAGCGGCGTGTAGATGGCGACATACGCCACCGCGGTCAGCAGCGTTAGCGTGCCGGTTAGCGGGTTGGTAGCGCGTGCCAGATACAGCGAGCCCAGGAACACGCCGAGGAAGCCGACGATGAGACCGTGCGCCAGCGAGATGCGGCCGGCGGCCATAGGTCGGTTGCGGGTCCGCAGCATCAGGCGGTCGGTGCCGCGTTCGAGCGCCTGGTTCAGCGCGCTGGCTCCGCAGGTGACGACGGCGATGCCGAACAGCGCCTTGACGATGCCCGCGTTGAACGGGCTGATGCCGGAACGCAGACTGCCCAGGTAGAATCCCGCCGCCGCGGTGATCAGCACCATGGCGGAAACGCGCAGCTTGAACAGCGTCGCGTAATCGGCCAGCAGGCTGGGCCGTGCCGCAGTCGCAGCAGCGGCCGCCAGCGGTTCAGTACCGGTCTGCGATGTCGCGGTCAGGGCCACAAATGGTAGGATAGCGCGTTTGCGCCGCGCGGGACCTGGAGTTGGCGGAGCGGATGCGAATTCCTTCGCTGCACTCCGCGGCTGATTGCGATAATAGAACACTTGGGGGCTTGTCGAGCGTGACCAGATCGGTAGTCGAGGCAGCGCCGGGCAGAAGCGATCGCAGGCTGCTGCTGTTTGTGTTGCTGAACATCCTGGTGGCGAATGCCGGCTTCAAGCTGGTCGCCCACTTTGTGTTTCATACCGGCGTGGACGAGATGCGGGGCCGGTATATGGACTTCCTGCACTTTCGCCAGTTCACTGACTCGTGGACGCCGATGCTGGGTTCGGTGAACTACTTCCTCGCGCATCCCGGGCTGCCCATCTACCGGGCCAGGCTCTACGACACGCTGATCTATCCGCTCATGTCGATCCTGCCCCTGCTGGCGATGAAGCGTGCGGGCGTTGGCGACGCGGCGGTGCTCCGCACGCTGATGGTCGCGTCGTGGCTGGCGGTGTGCACCGTGGTGGGACTGGCAGTGGCAATCGCCGCGAAGGTGGCCCGTCGGCCATTCGAACGCGGCGGGCTGAGCTGGCGCGCAGGCGTGGCCACAGCAATGGCGGCGTTCTTCTTCATGCCCATCACGCTGGCGTTTTCGCTGGGGCAGGCGCAGATCTTCCTGGACCTGTTCTTCGCGCTGCTGGTGCTGTTCTGGGTGCAGGGCAGGCAGCGGCCAGCCGGCGTAATGATGGCGCTGATGACAATGGTGAAGCCGCAGTTCGGCCTGCTGCTGCTGTGGGCGGCGCTGCGCCGCCGCTGGAACGCCCTGGCTGCGGGGCTGGTGACGCTGGCCATCGGGGGCGCGGCGTCCGTGGCGGCGTTCGGCGTCAGCAATAACCTGGACTACCTGCGCGTGCTCGCCGGCCTCAGCCGCAAGGCGCAATCGCACTATGCCAACCAGTCGATGTTCGGTCTGCTGAACCGCGCGATCTTCAACGGCGAAAACATGCCGTATCACCCGTATGTCTATCCGCCGTTTGTGCCGTGGGTATACTACGTCACGCTGGCGACCACTGCGGCGCTGGTGCTGCTGGCGCTGGCGTATCCATTTATCAATAGGAGGATCAATGCGATCAATAAGCGCGCGCGAGAGCAGGCCGGCAGCATGGCCGACCTGGGAGCGATGGGCGTGGTGTGCGTCATTGCGACGCCGATGGCTTGGGAACACCATTACGGAGTGTTGCTGCCGATCTTCGTGTGGCTCTGGTTCGCGGTGTACCGGCGGGGCTTCGGCAGCATTTGGAAGCTGGGGCTGGCGTTTGTGCTGATTGCGGACTTTCTTTCGCCGCTAAACTTTTTCGCGGCAATCCCCGTGGCCAACGTGCTGCAGAGCTATATGTACTTCGGCGCGCTGCTGCTGCTGGCTCTGTTGCTCGGCAGCAACCAGGCGCCTCTCGACGGGGAGCGACCTAGCCCTCCGGCTACAATGACTGCAAGATGATTCGCAATGGAGTTGGCACAGGGCTCTTTCTGGCAGCGGCGATCGGCATTTCTGTTTTCACCGTTCGCTCGGCACATGCGCAGGCTCCCACTCCCGGCTATAACTCTCCGTGGAGAAACCCCGACGGCTCCGTGAAGCTGGCGCTGGAGTTCGGCGGGGGCATCGATACGGCAGTGGGCCCAACGCGCCACTATCAGGAGAGAGGCTGGAACTTCACCATGGGCGGCGGCTACAACTTCAACCGCCGATTTGGCGTGCTGCTGGAGTACGGCTTCCACCACGCAATGATTCCTCCATTGTTCGTGCAATCGGCCAATGAAGGTTTTGCGCAATCGCCGATCGTCGGCGCTATCCGCCTCTGGTCGTTCACTGCGGAGCCGGTCTTTCACTACTTCAGCACCGAACATTTCGGCGGGTATGTCATCGGCGGCGGTGGCTTCTACCGCAAGCTGACGGCGATCGACGGAGGCACCGACAGCTTCACCTGCTCGTTGCCCACTTTTTCGACACAGTGCAGTGTTGTGCCGGGAACTCGCTTCTCGAACAACGCAGGCGGCCTCAACCTCGGAACCGGGCTCGCGTGGCGCGTCTCTGACCGCAGCAACGTCAAAGTGTATGTCGAGGCCCGTTACACCTGGGTCGACAACCAGCCAAGCCCAACGAACATCGTGTATCCGCCGGCAAATTATCGCACCGGCTACATTCCGCTAACCGGCGGATTGCGTTGGTAGAGTCCGCTCATCGGGTGGGAGCGCCGCTTGAATCGAACGGCTTCGGGTCTCAGCGTAGGTGCAGCCGTTTTGTGCGCTATGGACCGGAACCGGAGTAGCCTTGAGCCATGCCAACCGTACTTTGGATTGGGCCGTACCGGTTCTTTTTCTATAGCCGCGAGAATCAAGAACCGCCGCATATCCATGTTGAGCGCGACGATAACGTGGCAAAATACTGGTTGGAGCCGGTTGCGCTCGCCTCAAATCACGGCTTTCGTTCTCACGAGTTGACGCAGGTGCGAATGCTCGTGATCCAACATCGCGAGAAGTTTCTGGAGGTATGGCATGTCTACTTCGCCGGTTGAACTGGATGCGACGGCAGTGGCTGTAACGACGGATGACTCGTCATTGCGGGTGGTGCTTGCCGATGGGCGCGAGATGACCGTGCCCTTGGAGTGGTTTCCACGCTTGCGCGATGCCACGCCGGAACAGCGGGCCAACTGGCGTCTGATCGGGCGCGGCCGAGGGATTCACTGGGCGGATGTGGACGAGGACATCTCAGTGGCCGGGCTGTTGCGGGTGAGCTAGCGCTTGAGTCCCGCCTACGGCTTGGGGCGGAGTTGGGCGAGCAGCGCCTCGGCGGTAGGCAGAGTATTCAGCACATCCGCCGCCGTGAGCCACGCCCGCCGAAGCTGCGTAATCCCGTAGCGCATCTGGTCGAGTTCTTCGGTCGAGTGGGCGTCGGTGTTCACGACAATCCTGCAGCCGATCTCGCGGGCGCGGCGCAGGTGCAAGTCGCTGAGATCGGCGCGGGCGGGCGAGGCGTTGTGCTCGACCGCGACGCCCAGCGCCGCGGCGGCTTGCAGCACCTGTTCCAGGTTCAGCGCGTAGGGTTCGCGGCTCAGAATCTTGCGCCCAGTGGGATGGCCGAGGATGCGCACGTGCGGGTTCTTGAGCGCGCGCAGGACGCGGGCGGTCATCTCTTCGGCGGTCTGGTTGAAGTGCGAGTGGACGCTGGCGATGACGATGTCCATCTCCGCGAGCGTCGAGTCCTCGAGATCGAGCGAGCCGTCGGCGAGGATATCGACCTCGATGCCGGCGAGCACGCGAATGCCGCCCTTCATCTCTTTATCGACTTCGCGAATGCGCTTGACGTGGGCAAGCGCGCGCGCGTCGTCGAGCCCGTTGGTCATGGCAAGATTCTTGGAGTGGTCGGTGATGGCAATGTAGGCGAGCCCGCGTGCCATCGCAGCCTCCGCCATCTGGCGGATGGTGTCGCGCCCGTCGGTGGCCTCGGTGTGCATATGCAGGTCGCCGCAAATGTTGGACAGCGCGATCAGCTTCGGCAGCGTGTGATTCGCCGCCGCCTCAATCTCCCCGCCGTTCTCACGCAACTCGGGCGGGATGTAGTCGAGGTCAAGCGCGCGATAGATTTCTTCCTCGCTGGCGGCGGCGACGATGGCGTTGTCTTCCAGCCGCAACAGCGCATACTCGCTCAGCGTCAGGCCGCGCTTGATGGCGCGCTGGCGCAGGGCAACGTTGTGATGCTTGGAGCCGGTGAAGTACTGCAGCGCGGCGCCGTAGCTGGCGCGTGGCAGCAGGCGGACGTCGACCTGGAAGTTGTCGCGCAGGGTGAAGCTGACCTTGTTCTGGCCGCGCGCCAGCAGCTTGTCGATCAGGGGTAGCGTGGCCACATGCTCGACCGCCGCGGCGACCACTTCGGGTTCGCAGGCAGGGCCGGTCACCAGCAGGTCCAGGTCGCCAACCGTCTCGCGCCCGCGGCGCAGCGACCCGGCCGGCGTGATCTCCTCGATGCCGGGGAAAGCGCGGATCAGCGCGGCGATGCGCTCGGCCTGTTCCTGCGCGCGATCGATGCGGAAGCGGCCGGAGTTGCGGCGATAGTCTTCAATTCCCTTCAGCAGCTTGGCGGCGAACTTCTCGCCCATGCGCGGCAGTCCGGCCAGCCTGCCCTCGCGCGCCGCTGCCTCCAGCGCGTCGATGTCGCACACGCCCAGCGCCGACCAGACCAGCGCAACCGTCTTGGGACCCATGCCCGGAAGCCGCAGCAATTCCAGCATGGTGGGTTTGTACTTTGCCAGCAGCTCGGTGCGCAGAGGTATCGTGCCGGTCTCCACCGCTTGGCAGATATTCGCAGCCATGCCTTTGCCGATGCCGGGTATGGCGAGTAGTTGTTTGGGGTCCGACGCAACCAGCCCAGCCAGTTGCGTGGTCTGCTGCTCCACCGCCTCGGCCGCGCGGCGATAGGACCGGATGCGGAACGGATCCGCCGCATCAATCTCAAGCAGCGCCGCAGTTTCGTCGAGCAGCCGGGCGATGGCGATGTTTTCCATGGCAGAGTGGCGCAGTGACACGTATGGGCCCAAGACCCCCGGAAAGAACACTCCCCGAGCCCTAGACCCATATGCTACGCCCGCTCACACAATCGGCAGCTCAGCGGCCCCGCAGCAAGCCGTGTAAACCCGAATCGCTAGGCCGCCGCTTCCCTGGAGCCACTCACATCTTTCAGCCGAACCACCTGGTCCGCCTGCGGTCCCTTGGCACCCTCAATGATGTCGAATTCCACCTCGTCGCCTTCCTTCAGACTTTTATAGCCATCAATCTGAATGGAGCTGTAATGCACGAAGACGTCTGCGCCGCCTTCACGTCCGAGAAAGCCGTAGCCTTTCGCGTTATTGAACCATTTGACTGTTCCCTTATATTGCGCCAATGTCTTGCTCTCCTTGCTGTTATTTGGCTTGATCCGATTATCGGACCTGTGACAACTACGACGCAAATTGCGGGCCGGATGGTTTTCCGGGTGGGTTGCTTTTTCTCAATGACACAACCGATTCGCCCATCGGCCGAGCAGCCGGGGCCGAAGCCGAGGCGATTTTTTCGGGCGCCAGCATGTATCCTGCTGGAGGCCCAATGAAACGTATCCTCACCGCCATCTTGCTGATTCTCGGCGTTGTCGCCCTCATCTTCCTGGGGCAGCTTTGGATGCTGACCGCGGTTGCGTGCCTTATCGCCGAACTGGCGGCCTTCGAATACGTGGCGCTGGCCAACTCCGGAGGCGGCCGGACTCCCGGTTGGTGGATGGCTGCGGCCACGGCGGTGATGTTCGCCTTCACCCTGCCCGGCTTCCACTTCGAGGCTGAATTGCCTGTGCTCAGCGCGCTGGCGCTGCTGCTGCTGGCCTGGACCGGCTTCCGCGGGCCGCTCGACCGGGTTCTGCCGGATACCGCGCTCGGCCTCTTTGGCCTAGTCTACATTGCCTATCCCCTCAGCCTGCTGCCAATGCTCTGGAACCGCGACGACGGCAAGCCGCTGGTGCTTTTCCTGATGGTCTGCGTTTGGGCGGGAGACATCGCCGCGCTGTACGTGGGCCGCGCCTTTGGACGTCACAAGCTCTCCTACCTCAGCCCCAACAAGACCTGGGAGGGCTCACTGGCGTCGGTGGCCGGCAGCGTGCTCGCCGGACTGGCGGTAGTGGCTGCGGGCGAGTTCCTCTCGGCGCGCGGCAACACCGTGCTCCACATCCTGGAGCCGGTATGGCAGTCCGTTGTGCTGGCAGTCATCATCAACCTGGCCGCGCAGTTGGGCGACCTGCTGGAGTCGGCGATCAAGCGCGGCGCGGGCGTCAAGGATTCGGGAACGCTGCTGCCGGGCCATGGCGGCGTGCTCGACCGCATCGACGCGCTGCTGCTGGCCGCGCCGGCTTTGTGGTGCGTGCTGCTGCTCAAGGACGCCTTCAGCCTGGGAAGATTTTAGCCATAGAGGAGCCAGGATGCCCAATGCCAGTTATGCAGCCTTCAAGGCGCTCGCCCCTTTCTTCAACGTCGTCATGGAAGGACTGAGCGGACTCGTTGATGGAGAGCACTTTTTCGATGCCTTTGCGGAGGATGCTCTCTTCGAATCCCGCTACAACTTTCCCGGTTGGCCGCAGATGATTCGAGGCCGCAGCGATCTGATGGCTGCCTTATCCGGGTACGGCAACAGCATCAGGGTCCATCGCGGTGACTCGCTCATCGTCCATCCCTCGAAGGACGGCCGTGTCGTTGTCCTCGAATATGAGGTGCATGGGAAAATCGTCGCTACCGGTGGACCCTACGACAACAGGTTCGTCTCTGTTATCACGATTGAAAACCGAAAGATTATCCACTGGCGGGACTACATGGACTCCCTCGCAGCCTGGACAGCCCTGAATGGCACACCATAATCGACATCCCCGAGCCGCTGGCCTGGCTTTGAGGCGAGCATGTCCCGGCCGCCGAGGCCAAACCGAAAGATACTCCGATTGCCATCCTCCGATCTGCGAAAATAGCTGAGTGAAGAAGCTTGCCATCCTAGGCTCGACCGGCTCCATCGGCCAAAGCACCCTCTCCATCTGCGAAGACTTTCCCGACCGCTACGAAGTGGTGTCGCTGGCCGCCGGCCGCAACCTTGATACTGCCTTCGCCCAGTGCCAGCGCTGGCAGCCGAGGGTGGTATCGCTGGCCACCGCGGAGTTGGCCTCCGCGCTGAAGCGGCGCCTGCTACAGGCGGGCCTCGGTTTCATCGAAGTCGTCCACGGCTCGCAAGGCACGGTGCGGGTGGCGACGCTGCCGGAGGTCAACTTCGTGGTCTCGGCCATCGTCGGTGTGGCCGGACTGGAAGCCACCTACGCGGCGGTCTGCGCGGGCAAGACCATCGGCCTGGCTAACAAGGAGTGCCTGGTGGCCGCGGGGGACCTGATCCTGAGTGCCGCCCGCAAACACAATGTCGCGCTGCTGCCCATCGACTCCGAGCACAACGCCGTCCACCAGTGCATGCGTGGCGGCAAACCCGCCGAGGTCAGGCAGATTTGGCTGACCGCGTCGGGTGGGCCGTTCCGCAATACGCCGCTCGCCGACTTTGAGCACATTACGCCGGAGCAGGCCCTGAAGCACCCCACCTGGGTGATGGGCCAGCGCATCACCATCGACTCGGCCACCATGATGAACAAGGGCTTCGAGATCATCGAGGCCTGCCGCCTGTTTGACCTGCCCCCGGCCAAAGTGCGGGTGATGATCCATCCGCAGTCCACCGTTCACTCGCTGGTCGAGTTCATCGACGGAAGCATTCTGGCGCAGATCTCCGTCACCGACATGCGCCTGCCCATTCTCTACGCGCTGGCCTACCCGGAAAGAGTGGACGCCCGTCCGGCCGTGCCGCCGCTCTCATTCGACCTGGCCGCGCTCAGCGAACTCGATTTTGCGCCGCCCGACCTGACCCGTTTTCCCTGCCTGCGACTGGCCTATGAGGCAGCCGAATCCGGCCCTGCCGCCGGCATCGCCCTCAACGCCGCGGACGAGATTGCGGTAGCCGCCTTCCTCGAAGGCCGCATTCCTTTCCTCGGAATCCCGCGTACAATTGAGGAAGTTCTGAGTGAAACGTCTTCGGCCGTGCCCACGTCCATCAAAGATGTGCTTGCGGCGGACGAGGCCGCTAGAATATGCGCACGGAGGGTCATCGCGCGCCACGGCGCAGCCGTTCGCACCTGACTGAATCAGTTTGCAGTCGGCAGCAGCTCAGGAGAACGTGCCCGTGATACTCCACCCGATCCAAGTAGGATATTAATCCAGCCGCTGGATAAGAACCAGGCGGCAACACGAGGATTCTGACGCTTTTATGACCACTGTCCTTCAACTTCTTCTGGTGCTCGGCCTGATGGTCCTGGTGCACGAGTTTGGCCACTTCGCCGTGGCCAAGTGGTGCGGCGTCCGCGTCGAGGCCTTCGCCATCGGTTTCGGCAAGCGCGTCGTCGGTTTCCGCCGCGGTGGAACCGACTATCAAATCAATGCGCTGCCGCTTGGCGGATACGTCAAAATGGCCGGCGAGATCCCCGGCGAAGAGACCTCCAGCGACCCCGGCGATCTGAACAACCATCCCCGCTGGCAGCGCATGTTGATCGCTCTCGCCGGCCCCTTCGCTAACTTCGTCCTCGCCTTCGTCCTGATGGCCGCCGTCTACATGGTGCACAACGAGGTGAACGAGTACATCTCCGGCGCGGCAGTGACCGACTACATCTCGCCGGGAAGCCCGGTCGCCGCGACCGGAATCCGCGCGGGAGATACCATCGTCCACTTCGACGACGTCGAGAATCCCACCTGGGACGACGTACTGAACCACGCAGCGCTGCACCTGAACCGTACGGTGACGTTTTCCTATGTTCACGACGGCCAGCGGGTCAACACCAACTTCCTCATCTCGACCACCGCGACCTCTCCCGACCAGTTCGACCCGGCCACCCTGGGGTTCGTCCCCAAGATGCAAGCCACGCCGGTCAAGGTTTCGGCACTGGTGTCGGGCGCGCCGGCGGAACTGGCCGGACTCAAACCGGGAGACCAGATCGTAAGCATTGACGGCCTGACCGTTCACTCCGTCAACGCCCTGCTGGCGTATTTGCAGGACCAGAAGGGCAAGCTCGCGCTTTTGAACGTGCTGCGCGATGGCCACACCCTGATGATTCCAATCACGCCCGAGCTGACCGACGCCGGAGATGGCACTAAGGGCTACCGCCTGGGCTTCCAATATGTCCCTCCGCCGGTCAAGGTGGAGAGGCTCTCCTTCGCTAAGTCGCTGAGCGCATCGTGGGTCTTCAACAAAAAGAAATCTCTGCTGGTTTTCGACGTGCTGAAAGGCATGTTCGAGCGGCATATCTCGGTCAAGAGCCTCTCCGGCCCGATTGGGATCGCGCAGGTAGTTCATGAAGCCGCCGAGGCGCAGGGATGGATGCCGCTGGTCAGCACCATGGCGGTCATCTCAGTCAACCTCGGCATGTTTAACCTGTTGCCGTTCCCCATCCTCGACGGCGGCATGATCTTCCTGCTGCTGATCGAGAGCCTCTTCCGCCGCGACCTTCCCATGCCGGTCAAGGAGCGCATCTACCAGGTCGCCTTCGTGTGCATTGTCCTGTTCGCCGCGATGGTCATCTTCAACGACATCACCAAGCTGCCCATCTTCGCCAAGCTCAAGTCCTAGGCAAAGCGTCCCCGTCCCCGCGTGCATCAGCTGACAGCCGTTAGCTGATAGCTGATAGCTATTTGTTGTTAGCTCTTAGCTGATCGCTCATAGCTCATAGCTCATAGCTCATAGACTCATAGCTCATAGCTCATTAATTGAAAACCCCGCCACACAAGGTTGTCATTCTGAGCGGAGCGAAGAATCTCCGTATTTGTCTTTTGCCGCGCCTCCGCCGTCCCCAGAAATCCGCCAAGCCCGTCGCCCTACGCTCTCGCCCGCAGCTCC
>PLUT01000279.1:3942-4137 GCA_003162875.1 Granulicella sp. | reverse complement strand
CGCTTGTTGGCGTGCATCTTGAGCAGGCGGCCAATGCGCTCGGTCTTGCGCGTGCGCGGGTTCAAGACCGAGTCACCGGTCTTGAGCGTGCCCGAATACACGCGGATGAAGATCAACTGACCAACAAACGGGTCGGTCATAATCTTGAAGCCGAGTGCGCAGAAAGGCTCCTTGTCGTCCGGCTTGCGCACGATC
>PLUT01000279.1:3538-3917 GCA_003162875.1 Granulicella sp. | reverse complement strand
AGCCGCACAGCACCGGAAAGATATTCATCGCAATGGTTGCCTTGCGGATGCCGGTCTTCAACTGCTCCTCGGTCGGCTCCTGGCCCTCGAGGTACAAATGCATAATCACGTCGTCGGAGTCGGCGACGGCTTCAATCAGATCGTGGCGCGCGGTCTTTGCGGTCTCCAGCAGGCCGGCGGGAATCTCTTCCACCGAGTACTCCGCGCCCATGGTCTCATCGTGCCAGTAAATGGCCTTCATGGTGACCAGGTCGATCACGCCCGCGAACTTTGCCTCCGCGCCAATCTGTATATTGATGGCCACCGCGCGTGCGCCCAGCCGGTCCACAATGGTCGAGGTGGCGTACACCGCGTCGGCGCCCGCCTTGTCCATCTTGTT
>PLUT01000279.1:0-3513 GCA_003162875.1 Granulicella sp. | reverse complement strand
GCACGCGCAGGCTGCGCTCCACCTCCGCGGTGAAGTCGACGTGGCCCGGCGTGTCGATGATGTTGATGAGGGTGTTCTTCCAGGTGCAGGTGGTTGCAGCCGAGGTGATGGTGATACCGCGCTCCTGCTCCTGCTCCATCCAGTCCATGGTCGCAGTGCCTTCGTGCACTTCTCCGATACGGTGCGTGATGCCCGTATAGAAGAGAATGCGCTCGGTCGTCGTCGTCTTGCCGGCGTCAATGTGCGCCATGATCCCGATGTTCCGGCAACGATTCAGCGGTATAGTGCGTGCCACGGTGTCAATCCCTTTACTTTCGGCGAGCCAAAGACTCGCAGCAGTTCTCAGTTGTCAGTTCTCGGTTCTCAGTCAGTTCTGATAACTGAACACTGAGAACTATCCCTGGCCTTACCAGCGGTAATGCGCGAACGCCTTGTTGGCCTCGGCCATGCGATGCACATCTTCCTTCTTCTTCATCGCCGCGCCGCGTCCATTGGCGGCGTCCAGCAGCTCGGCGGTCAGCTTCTCCACCATGCCCTTCTCGCCGCGCGCGCGGCCATAGGTCACCAGCCAGCGGATGGCGAGCGAGGTGCGGCGTTCGGGCAGAACTTCGATCGGCACCTGATAGTTCGCGCCGCCTACGCGCCGGCTCTTCACTTCCAGCAGCGGCTTGCAGTTTTCGATGGCCTTCTTGAACAGCTTCAGGGCCTCGTCGCCCCCCTTCTGCTCCAGGTTGGTCATCGCACTGTAAAAAATGCCCTGGGCGGTGGACTTCTTGCCGCCCCACATCATGGAGTTGACGAACTTCGTGACCAGGGTCGAGCTGTAGACCGGGTCGGGAGCAACCTCACGCTTCGCGATGTAACCTTTTCTCGGCATCTTCTCTCTCTTCTCTTCTTCCCTCAGCCCGGTGAACCTCTCACGCGCTGAGCCTGTACTCGTTGACCGTTCTTTGTTGCCCGTTGTCCGTTGCAAGCTCCCCACGAACAACGGAGAACGTGCAACGTAGAACGAAATTCCTTACTTGCCTGCCGCCGCTTTGGGACGCTTGGCTCCATACTTCGACCGGCTCTGCTTGCGCTCAGCAACGCCGACCGAATCCAGCGACCCGCGTACCACGTGGTAGCGAACTCCCGGGAGGTCCTTCACGCGGCCCCCGCGGATGAGCACGATCGAGTGCTCCTGCAGGTTGTGGCCGATCCCCGGAATGTAGGTCGTAACCTCAATTCCATTGGTCAGGCGCACCCGCGCGACCTTGCGCAGCGCCGAGTTGGGCTTCTTGGGGGTCTGGGTATATACGCGGGTGCAGACGCCGCGGCGCTGGGGCGAGCCCTGCAACGCGGGGCTGGCAGTCTTGTAGCGAGTGGGCGTGCGGCCCTGCTTGACGAGTTGATGGAACGTAGGCACTCGAACTCCTTGAACTTGCGGCCGAAGCGGCCGAACTGCATTCAGAACTACCAACCAAACCCTTGCAGGCGGAGCGAAGGTGTTGAAGTCCGCGCGCCTGTCATCCTTCGTGCGCCATACACACGAAAAGGTGAGGACACTGACGTGCCTCGCGCGAAAATTGTCCCTTGCTTCCCGTCTGGAACACTCAAATCAGACGAACAACAGTCGACGGTGGCCGAGCGTCCCTTGCTTCCCCTGGCTGGCTCCCAAAATCAAGCCCTGCTGACCAGAACTACCGGAAGTTGGAGTTGGCTCCGTTTCGCNNCGATTGCGAGGATGTTGCGCCGCAGTTTCCTTGTCCAATGCCTGCTTCCTGGTGCACGGACCCTGCGGATTGAACTTCCATTTCCAGTGTGACGAAATCGGCGGAAGCCTGCCCCACACTGGCCGCCTCCGCGCAACTTGCACGGCAACGGGTTCCCGATTCACGCGGAACCTACTAACAATACCAAGCCAGCGCCGAGGGGTCAAGTTTTCCAGGGTGAATTTCACGCTCAAAACGCTGGGTGCCCCATGTTCGACGCGCTTATCGCGTCGACCATGGGGTTTTCCATCCGTGCTAGCCTTTTGGGCATGACTTTCCCCGCCTCGCCACTGGCGAAGACCGCAACACGGTCCCTCCTCGCCGTCGCCGTGCTTGTCTGCCTGTCCCCGGCGGCCTTGTCGCAGACCACACCATCAGCGCCCTCCGAAGACGCGCGCATCGCCTCCCTGCTCGACTCCCTCAACCAGGTCCGCTCCCCAACCTCGGCAGCCATCTCGCCCGACGGCAGGAGCGTCGCCTGGGCAGTGTCCCGGCCGCGCGACTCCGAATTGCACCTGGCCAGCATCGCCCCTGAGGCAGCGCAAACTATTGCACCGGAACGGGTTATCTCGCCAGACACCGTCGGCAACGTCGCCAACACCACCCCCGGCGCCTGCGCGTCGTCCCACCCCGCCTGGTCGCCCGACGGCAAGCAACTCGCCTTCCTCTCGGACTGCTCCGGCAGCGAGGGCGATTGGCAGGCGACCGGGCAGAACAACGTCTTCGTCTGGACCCTCGCCGCCAACACGATGAAGCAGGTAAGCCATCTGCACGGGGCGATCAGCGACCTCCAGTGGGAACCTGACGGCCAGGCCATCGCCTTCCTCTTCGTCGAAAATGCCACCCGCCGCGCCGGCGCCCTCGATGCCATGAAGCCCTGGAACGGCGTCTACGGCGAAGACGGCGTCGAAGTCCAGCGCGTCGCGGCCGTCGGTTCAGCCGACGGAGTCTTCTTCTACCTGACGCCTCCATCCCTGCACGTCTACGAATTTACTTGGGGCCCCAACTCCGAGCGGATCGGATTCATTGCCGCCGCTCCTCCCGGTGAGAACACATGGTGGATTGCCAAGCTCTACACGCGCAACGTCCAGGCTCCGTGGCGCGCAACTGGCCAACCCTGCCCCACCAAGGGAGATTGTCTCCACCTAACCTCTGTCCTCGACCCCACCACCACCCCCGGCCCCCTCCACGGTCTCCAAATCGCCGTCCCGCGCTTCTCCCCGGACGGCAAACAAATCGCCTTCATCGGCGGCATCATGTCCGACCAGGGTTCCACCGGGGGAGATGTCTACGTCATTCCCGCAACCGGCCTCAAGCCAGGCGAAGCGCCGAAGGACATCACCCCCAACCGCCCCGCCTCCCCCGCCTGGATCGCCTGGCGCGACAACCACTCTCTCCTCATCTCCGAACACACCGGCGGCAGCAGCCACATCACCGCGCTCGACCTCGACACCGGCAAGGACATTCCCTCCGTCAATCTCACCCTCCCCGAATCCATCATTGCCGGCGCGGACGTGATGAGCCTCTCTGTATCCAGCACTTCAAGAACGGACTCGAACACCGCCAACGTCGCTGTCATCCGCCAGTCCTTCGACCACGCTCCCGAGGTCTGGGCCGGCCCNNGAATCCATCGACTACACCAACGAAGGCCTGCACATCCAGGGCTGGCTGCTCTATCCCGCGGGCTGGGGCCCGAACGGCGGGGACCCCGCGAAGAAGTACCCGCTCCTCGTCAGCATGCACGGCGGTCCATCTGCCGCCG
>PLUT01000134.1 GCA_003162875.1 Granulicella sp. | reverse complement strand
GGTGGAGAAGCTGGCGGCGACGTGGTGTTCGAAGCCGTTCTCGCAGATGTAGTGCAGCAACTGCTGCAAGTTGGGAATCTCGACCACTCCTGCTCCGCCGAATGTGTTCAGCGGGTCGTTGGTGAACGCGCCCTGGCCGACGTAGCCGCGTATGGTGCCGCCGAAGTCGTCGGTGGAGAAGCGGGCGAAGCTCATGGGGCCGGCCTTGATGGTGCCGTCCAGCGTGCCGTGGGTGTTCTCCTTGCCCACCGTGCCCGCGATGATGAGCTGGTAGTCCATCTTCACGCCTTCCTTGAAGAAGTGTTTTGGGAGGTTCGAGCAGTGGAAGCAGACGGCCTTGTCGGGGTTGTCGCCGTAGTTGTTGTTCCAGTCGAGGATGGCGGAGGGAGTCTCACTGGCCAGGGTGAGCGCGTACATGGAGAGCGTGCCCAGCACGTCGACCTCGCACGCGGAGGGAATCAGGTTTTCGCTCATCATCGACATCACGGTGCAGGGAACAATGCCGAGGTACTCTTCGATCGAGGTCCAGCACTGGACCGCGGAGACGGTGAGTTCGCTGGCCTTCATCCAGTGGTCGATGACGGCGCCCAGCTTGGCCATCTTCAGCAGCGCGGCTTCGGGGGTCGAGCCGACGGGGATGTACTTCCTGATCGCGGCGAGCTTGAGCTGCGCGGCGTCGTCGTTGTCCGCCATGCGCCCGATACGGCCCATCACTTCGGAGAGGTCGAGCGTCTCCACAGTGATGCCGGAGCGCTCCAGCAGCTTCTCGGAGTAGCGCACGGTGTTGAATGCGGTGGGCCGCGCGCCGATTGCGCCGAGGCGGACATTCTTCAACCCGCGCACCATGCGGCACACCGCCGCGAACCAGGTGAGGTCGGCCTTGAACTCAGCCGAGTCAGGGGCCTCGGTGTGCAGCGTCGTCAGCGAGTAGGGAATTCCATACTGCTTCAGGTTGTTGCAGATGGACATCTTGCCGCAAAAGCTGTCGCGGCGGAAGGCGATGGACATCTTGCTGGGCGCGTCGGGCGTGGCCTGGATGAGCACCGGCACGCGCAGGTCGGCCAGGCGAATCGCATCGGCCAGGCCGCGCTCTTCGCCGAAGTTTGGCAGGGTGATGATCAGACCGTCGATCTCCGCGGCATGCGCCTTGAACAGAGCGGCACACTTCTTCGCGTCTTCGTACGTCTCCACCGCGCCGTGGGCGGTCACGTCGGGGTGCAGCACAATGGGCTTGATGCCGGCGCCTTCCAGCGCGGCGATGATCTCGAGGCGGCCCGAGGTTGCGAGGTGCGAGGGGAAGAATCCGCGGTTGCCTACCAGGACTCCCATGGTCATTGGCTTGGACATTGCTCAGAACTCCTTGCTCTATTGCTGCGTGTAGCGTCCGGAAAAGGCTTAACACCGATTGACACCGATGTTACCGATCAGGAGCAACGATATTGAAAACAACCGCGACAGTTCCCGATGACACGCCAAGGAGCGATCCATTTTTTAATCGGTGTCCTCGGTGGAAATCGGTGTTAAGCATCTACCCCTTCCCCGGACGGAAGCGAATGGTGTAGAACGCACCGAACAGCGTCATCACCATCCCCCACCAGAAGGACGGGTGCAGGTTGGCGAGCACGGTGGTGCCCGGATGCCAGAACTCGTAGACGCCCTCGCCGAAAATCATCACGCCGCAGCCCAGCATCAGCACGCCGACGAAGAACCAGATGGAGAGTGACTGCTCGGTGCTGGGATCGACGTGATGGGGATGAGGTGCGCCGGGTTGGGGATGGGATTCGGACATTTGCAGCTCCTTGGTTGCGACTAAAAAAAGACGGAATGCGGGGATTCCTCACTGCGTTCAGAATGACAAGCTAGAAAGTGATTCTTCAGAATGACAAGCAAAAGCGAAATGCGGAGATTCTGAGCCTTCGGCCCAGAATGACGACTGTTTGGGGCTACCAGAGCCAGAGGTTGAGGATGAACAAAATGGTGGCGACCACGATCGCCCAGAAGATCGGCTTCTCAAAGATATTTCTGGATCCGTCGTGGGGAATCACGGTCGATCCGTAGACCAGGCCGGTGAGTTCCGCCTCGGACTTGGGCTTAGTCATATAGCTGACGACGATGGTGACGGCTACGCAAATGCACCATGACCACAGCGCGCGGTAGAGATTGGCCGCCATGGCCTGCACGCGCAGGATGGTATCCGCGCTGGCGTGCGGCTGCAGAATCATGAAGCGGATGTTGGCCTTGTCGTGCAGCACCGCCAGCCACATGAAGACAGACGCTGCCGTGCCGCTCAGCAGTCCCCAGAACCCGCCCGCCTTGGTGGCGCGCTTCCACAGCATGCCCAGAATTACCGTGCCGAACAGCGGCGCGATGAAGAAGCTGAACAGTTCCTGCACGTAGTCCATGATGCTGGCCGAGTTTCGCACCAGGTACGCCGTGGCCACCGAGATGATCATGCCGACAACGGTGGACCAGCGGCCCATCAAAACGTAGTGCGAGTCCGACGCCTTCTTATTGATGTATGCGCCGTAGATGTCGTACGTCCAGACCGTGGAGAACGCGCTGACATTCCCCGCCATGCCCGACATGAAGCCCGCCACCAGCGCCGTGATTCCCAGGCCCAGCAAGCCCGGCCCCAGGTAGCGCACCATCATCAGCGGCAGCACCTGGTTGAAGCTGTGCGCGCCGGCGAGGACCTGAGGGCTGCCGTCGGGGTAGAGCTGGATGAGGTGGCCGGACGGGTCCTTCAACAGCACCAGCGCCAGCAGGCCGGGCAGGATGACAAAGAAGGGCACAAACATCTTGAACGCCGAACCGATGATCGGCGCCAGCCGCGCAGACCGCAGACTGTTGGCGGAGAGCACTCGCTGCACGACCAGGAAGTCAGTCGTCCAATAGCCGAACGAAATCACCCAGCCCAGGCCGAAGACGATGCCGGTCCAGTGCACGCCCATGGGATTGGCGCTGAAGCTGCCCGTGGTGGACCACAAGTGGGTATATTCGGCGCCCATGCGCACGGCGATCTGCGCCTTCAGGTTGTGCCAGCCGCCGGCTTCGATGAGCCCCAGGATGGGGATCAGCATCGCGCCCGCCCAGATCAGGACGAACTGCAGCACCTCGTTGATGATGGCTGACCGCAGCCCGCCCAGCATCACGTAAATCGCTACGGTGATGGCGCCTACCCACATGGAGAAGTCGATGTTCCAGCCCAGCACCACCTGCATCACCACCGCCATGGCGTACATGTTCACGCCCGACATCAGGATGGTCATGAAGGCGAAGCAGACGCCGGAGACCCCGCGCGCGCCCTCGCCGAAACGCAGTTGCAGATAGCCCGGAACCGAGTGCGTCTTCGAGATGTAGTAGAAGGGCATCATCACGATGCCCAGAAACAGCATTGCGGGGATCGCGCCGATCCAGTACCAGTGCGTCGCCAGAATGCCGTACTGATAGGCCGCGCCCGCCCACCCCATCAACTCCAGCGAACCCAGGTTGGCGGAGACGAAGCTCAGCCCGGCGATCCATGCGGTCATCTCGCGGCCGGCCAGGAAGAACTGCTCGCTGGTGTTGGTTGACCCCTTCACGTAGAAGCCGATGAAGATCACCATTACGAAGTACATCAGCAGGATGACGACGTCGACGGGTGCGAGATGAGTCAACCGGGTGGGGGCGAGCATCATTACGGCAGAAATCGGGGCAAGGTGCATCGGGTTCAGGCTTCCATTCTGCCGGGGGAATTGCCAGTGGTCCGGCCGGGCTGTTCGAGCGAAGAATCCATATTGCTGACGTAGAGAAATATACCCACTTCGACGGATACTTGCCATTCGACGCGGCAGAGGGATTTGTGACGCTCGTACATCTCGCGGGGAAGATGGGGAATCTACTCATGTAGAGCCTGCATGGAACGAGGCGGAGGTATGGGCGATGAAAACGATTGAGATGACGCGGATTTTGCTTGCTGCGGGGCTTGGCCTCGGGCTGGGATGTGGCGTTGCTCTGGGTCAGAGCGCCGGTCAAGATATGAAAGACGCTGGTCACGACACCAAGGCTGCGACTGTCGATACTGGCCACGCGACCAAGACCACGACGAAGAGGGTGTATCACAAGACTAAGCACGTCACGAAGAAGGCGTACCACAAGACGGCTGAAGGCACGAAGACGGCGGCCCATCGAACGGAAAACTCAGGCGACGCGCTGGCGGGCAAGCCTGAAGGGCACTAGAAACTACGCGGCTGTGGCCGTCGCCGGCTGGGGCGCGNNGCCAGCAGGAGCACGTCCGCGATCCCGAGCACGAATTGCAGCGCCAGCAGAAGCACCACCAGGCGCGCGAGGAAGGTCCGGCTGGGCTCCTGTTCGGGAAGGCGGCGTGGGCCCGCCTGGCGGGAGCGGCCGATCAGCCAGATCACAAACAGAGCGGCGAGCAGCGCGCTGGCCGGATGCACCAGCCGCAGCCGCAGCAGCCAGGGCGAGTTGCCTGCGAAGTCCTGAAGATAGGCGGCCTGGAGCGATGCGGCAGGGAAGAGCGTATCGCCCAGCGCCGCCATGGAGCCGCTGACGCCGACGCCGATCGTTGCCGCCAGTCCCGCCAACGCCCAGCCGAAGCCGCGTGCGCGATGCAGTCCGCTCCGCGGCTGCCCGGACGAGATGAAGCGCGCGGTCAGCGTAAGCGCGGCCACTAGCAACAGCGTGTTGCTCAGGTGGATGGAGAGCAGCACCATCCGGCCGGTGGACTGGTTGCCGGTGACGTAGCCCAGCTTCACCAGCAGCATACCGAGAAACGCCTCGTTGAGCAGCAACAGCACGGACGCAGCCGCGAACCAGCGCGCGGCAAGGCCCCTGGTGGTGGCGCGGAAGGTCCAGACCAGCAGCGCAAGCACGATCAGCGTTGAACCAACCGTCATTTGCCGGTGGGCGAATTCGATGATCGTGTGGATTCCCGGCGATACCGGAATCACCTGGCCATTGCACAGCGGCCAGTGGTTGCCGCACCCCGCTCCCGATCCGCTGGCGCGCACCAACGCGCCCCACAGGATCACCAGCACGTTATAGAAGACGGCAAACCAGGCGAAGCGAGCCAGATTGCGGTGGTGCGTAACCGGGTTTGCTGTACCTGCGGACATGAATCGATTCTATGCTGCGGGCGGAGCCGGCTTCGCGCAGGACGCAGCGTCACCGCTTCGCGCCGATTACGCGGCGGGTGCGATCAGCAGCGCGGTCTTGTCTGCACCCGACGGTGTAGCGGTAACCTGCACGGGCTGGCCCTTGTCGAAATCGAGCTTAAAGCCAACCACTACGCCGGTCGTGGTATCCGCCACTGTCTTGGGATCGATACGGAACGACTCGTCGGTACCGCTATCGGTCTTGATGGTGATGAGATGATCGTGGCGATCCACCTTGACCACGGTCCCCTTGTCGCTTTCGAACGGGCCGTCGCCGAGAACGCGCAATGCAACTGCGGTCCGAACGTCGCCGTCGCCGAAGAAGTACACGATCACGTGGGCCCCAGTAGCGGTGAACTTGTCCGCGTCGGTGGCCTCGGCTTTAATGTTCTTGTCAAAGTCAATCGAGATTCCCTGGTGCTTCATCCACTTGAAGTGTCCCGAGGAGCCGTCGTCCGTATCGATCTCGATCATCTCTATTTTGGGATTGATCGAAGTGACGGTTCCGGAGACGGCGTGGACCCGCTCCTGAGCAATGGCGAAGGGAGTTACCAGAGAAAAACAAATTGCGCACAAAGCAGCCTTACACAAGACGCTCATGATGGATCCAATTCTCCTCTGTCTCATGTCCCCAACCCTCCGGCAGGCGCTCTGAAAAGGAGCGATTCCGCCGAGCGACCAATATACCGCTTCCGCACCCGGGGCACGGTGTCCTTAATCACTTTGCCCTGTCGGGCTGCGGGAAACAAGCACTTTTTGGACGACCCGGATCGGGAAACGGCATCATCCTGCGGCCAACTCCTTCGCTCGCTGAGTGGCGCGCTTTACGGCCTTGATCAGGGTTACCCGCAGCCCGCCCTCTTCCAACTCCAGGATGCCGTCGACGGTGCAGCCTGCGGGCGTGGTGACAGCGTCCTTCAGCAGCGCCGGGTGGTAGCCGGTTTCCAGCACCATGCGCGCGGAGCCATAGGCTGTCTGGGCGGCCAGCAGCGTGGCCACATCGCGCGGAAGTCCCACGTTGACACCGGCTTCGGCCAGCGCCTCGATAATGATGTAAAGGAACGCCGGTCCAGAGCCGGACAGGCCGGTGACCGCGTCCATGTGCTTCTCGTCCACCACGACGGTCCGGCCCACGGTCTGGAAGACCTGCTGCGCGATTGCCATCTGCGCCGGGGAGACAAAGCGGCCGGGGCACAGTGCGGTGATCGCGGCGGCGAGCATGGCCGGAGTGTTGGGCATTGCCCGGATCACCGCCAGGTCGCAGCCGGCCGCATCCTCGATGTCACGCGTCTTCACCGAGGCGGCGAAGGAGAGCAGCACCTTGGCCGGGGTCAGGGCAGGGGCAATCTCGGCGACGACCGCGGGCACCTGGGTGGGCTTGACGCCCAGCAGGATGACGTCGGCAAAGGTGGCCGCCGCAAGGTTGCTTGTACCTACCTCGACCCCAAACTGCACGGAGAGCGCCTGCGCGCGATCGGGATGCTGCACCGTCGCGACCAGCTGCTCAGGAAGCACCAAGTTGTTCTTGAGAAAAGCCTGTAGCAGAATGCCGCCCATCTTGCCCGCGCCAAGAATGGCGACGCGTAGGTTGGTGAGTACAGGCGCGGCAGGAACTGGGACTTCGTAGGTGTCAGTGCTCATCCCAACAGGCTACCAGAGTGGGTTGTCCAGCCGGGACTTTGAGCCGCCTGACCGGGCTGGCTCCGGACCCAGAAGTCCTCCGAGCCGGCACGCAGGTCTTTGCATGGCCCATTGGACACTTCCGTTCTCCGGTGGCCGCCGGAGCGCCGGTGTGTACTGGTCTGGTTCTGTTCCAGTCGGCAATAGCAACGTCTACAGCCAGATCGAAATCTCCTACCCCGGCCACGCCAGACGCTAGCCGGGGCAGCGCAGGCACCGCCGCCGCGGGCTTTCGTCGAACGGTCGCAGGAGGCGCCGAGGTGACCTGCGACACTGACAGAAAGTGACGCCGGAGGCAAACTGCAACTGGGTCCGGCAAGTGTGCTTCCCATCGGCTCAAGGGAGGCATAAGATTCTCCCTTGGATTCGGAGGTTCGTATGTTCAAGCTCCTGTTAGCCCTTCCCCCCGTGCTGCTCTTCGCGCTGTTACCGCAGCAGCCGGCTGCCACACCCGACCAGGGGATGCCCGCGGATGCTGCAACGCTGACCAACCCGGTGAGGCCGACGTCCGAATCCCAGGCGCATGCGAAGCAGATGTACTCGTACGATTGCGCGATCTGCCACGGACAGAACGGCAACGGCAAAGGCGAACTAGTCGCCGACATGAATCTGAAAATGAGGGATTTCACCGATCCTGACACGCTCAGAGGCACGAGCGACGGGGAACTTTTCTACGCGATCAAAAATGGCGATGCGAAGAACAAGATGCCGGCCGAAGCGCCCCGTGCGAGGGGTGACGACGATATCTGGAACCTGGTGATCCTGGTCCGCTCGTTCGCGAAGAAGTAAGCTGGATGAAGCAATGCCTCCCCGCCCGATGGGAGGCAGGCTCAGGTGGCTTCGCCGCCAACTGGCCCGATGGGAAGAATCCCCAACAAGGAGTAACCGCCCATGATCGACATCGATCTCCTCGTGCAGGCTCTGCGCAAGCGCGGCCACACCGTGGAAGGGGTCATCCCGGTGCCGGAAAACGCAGGCGACTACGAACTCAACGTGGACGGAAACATCATTCCGCTGGAGGAAGCTCGCCGCCTGCTGGAACGAGACTACGCAAAGTAGTCTCCGGCGGCTGGCGCCGTGGCAACCCGCGGTCAATCACTGCGCAATTGAACCCATGGATTGGCCGCCCGTCCCTCGATCGACCGGCAGCATCTGCTTTGGCGTCGGTCTCAGTTTCTCCAACTCTTCGGCCTCGTAAATGGCGGCGCTCCCATCCGAAAAGCGCACCAGCACATCATTGCCGTGCGAGAAATCCGTCGCAATGATGTGCAAAGGTTTGCGGGTAAAGCCCACCTTTTCTGAAATTGGGGTAGATGAGGTCACAGAACGCTCCAGGCAGTAAACTTTTCAAACTTGCGATCGTAGGCGGTAGGATGCAGGCAATCCCTCGCAAGTAGCCTGACCTCGCCAACCCTGGAGATACATCGCCTCCTCGGGGAAGAGGAAGTGCCGGCCTGGGTGCTCTATTGCGCCTTCGCCGCCGCACTCTGGCTTGCAATCCAGGCGTCGACCTGTTTTTCCAGCACATCCATCGGCAGCGCGCCGGAGTCGATCACCACATCGTGAAAGGCCTTCAGGTCGAACTTCGGTCCCAGCGCCGTCCTGGCGCGATCGCGCAGCTCAAGAATCTTCAACTGGCCCATCTTGTAGCCGAGCGCCTGTGCCGGCCATGCGATGTAGCGGTCCACCTCGGACTGAACGTTGGTCTCATCCAGGCTGGAGTGGTCGTGGAAGTAGTCGACCATCTGCTGGCGCGTCCAGTGCTGCGAGTGAACGCCGGTGTCGACGACCAGGCGGATGGCGCGCCACATGTCATCCTCCAGACGGCCGTAATCGGAGTAGGGGTCCTGGTAGAATCGGATTTCCTTGCCCAGGCGCTCCGAGTACATCGCCCAGCCTTCCGTGTACGCCGTGTAGTAGCCCTGCCGGCGAAACTCAGGCAGGCCGGTAAGCTCCTGTGCGATGGAAATCTGCAGGTGGTGTCCGGGAATGCCTTCGTGGTAGGCCACGGCCTCAACCCCGGCGAGCGAACGGTTCGCCCAGTCGTACAGGTTCACGTCGACGTTGCCGGGACGCTTGCCGTCGGGCGTGCCCTGATCGTAGAAAGCCTCAGGCTGATTGGGAGCCATGTACGCAGGCATCGGGACCACCTCCAGCTTCGCCTTGGGCAGGCGGCCGAAGAGTTCCGGCAGGCGCGGCTGCATCTGCGCGATGTAGCCCTTGTATGCCGCCAGCAGCGCGTCCGCGGAGGCGGGATGATCTTTGGGGTTCGCCTTCAGCGCGGCGGAAAAGCTTTTCAGGTCCGCGAAGCCAAGCTTGTGCACAATGGTCAGCATATCGGCTTCGTCGCGCTTTACCTCGTCCAGGCCAATCTGGTGGATCTCGGCGGGAGTCTTGTCCAGGGTGGTGCTCTGGCGCACCAGGAAGGCATAGTAGGCGTGGCCGTCAGGCAGCGCCCAGATGCCCGGGTCCTTGCGGCAGCCCGGAATATAGGTAACCGACAGAAACTTGGCGAACCGCTGGTACGACGGCAGCACCTGCCGGGCAATCGTGTCCAGAAGCGCCTCTGAGATGCGCTTTCGGTCCTCCGCGGAGACCGCTGCCGGGAATTTTTTCAGCGGCTCGGCGAACGGGCTGTCGGCCGGCTTCTGCGCGGCTATGGCCTGGGTCTGCGCCAGCACCTTCTCCATCAGGTAGGCGGGCGGGGTGCGGTGGTCGTCGATGCCGCTCTGCATGTTGGTCATGATCTGAGTGAACGCCACGGGGACCTTGCCCAGGCGCGCGATGTAGTTGTCGTAATCGTCGGCGTTGTCGAATAGGGTGTGCTCGGGCAGTTGCGGCAGATCGAGCTGGATGCCGTCGTACTGGTTCGCCGGCATCTCCCACTCCTTGAACGGCGCGCCTTCCTGGTCTTCGATCAGCGAGCGCAGCATCAGGTCGGCCGAGAGCTGCTCCTGTTGCGGCAGCCCCGTGGTGTCGATCTTCGAAAGGCGGTCGATAAAGGTGCGGCCGCGCTCCAGCGCCTCGTTGACCGCGCGCGGAGAATAGTCGGTCAGCTCCGCGTCGTAGCGCTTGTCGCCCAGGTAGGTGGCGTATTCGGGCTGGTGCTTCAGCTTGTCCTGCCAGATGTCGTTGAACAGCCGGCTCAGCTCGCGCGAGCGGTCGGCGACGCCCTGGTTCGGGTTCTGCGTCGGCACTGCGGCGCCGGCTGGCGGCAGCGACTGGGCGCGCAGTTGGGCTTTGATGGCGCTCCCCGGAGCAAGAATCAAAACGATGGAGACAATGCACGCAATCCAGAAGAGCTTTCTCATTCCACCTCGACCAAAACCTACTCCTCCAGAGTACAAGGAACTCCGCCGCTGCGACTCCATACCGTCAAGGCCCCGCGACTCGGGTAGTGGGCCAATATCGAGCGAACAACCGAACTTTCCGAAAACGAGACTTCTCAGGAGCTTCGCTGCGCATTACTTGTTCCCAACCTTCCCTATCCACGCGTGTGATGCGGTGTGGAAGCGACTCCTGCCGCTCAAAGCTCTAAGGACGGCAAGCCGGGTGGCGGGCCTATGCTATCGCTCGCCGAGGTAGTTTTTCAGGACAAGCGCACTGTTGCTCTGGAACTTATTGACGACTGCCACGGTGGCGTAGCCCTGGGCGAATACGGCATCCACGGTTCCGGCGAGTTCGTCGCCCACGAGGAACGGGCGCGGCATGGTGTCGCCCTGGACTCGGGTTCCGACGAGGATTACTCCGCTGCCGTCAGCTGCCTGGGTGCAGCCGGTGGCCGTGATGATGTATCCGTTCGCCGCCAAGGTCTCGGCCTGGGCGGTTACGGTGTCGAGCGTCGCGAAGACTACCAGGGCTTCGTATACGGCCGACGGGTCTCCGGTCCATCCGTAGGAGAAGACGGTGGCCTGGGTTCCGTCGTAGGAGACGGCGGTGAGTACGCGGCCGCTGAGACCCTCCTGTGTTGCCAGTGCCTGCAAGCCGGAGGCGGGGACGATGTATTGCGTGCGATCGAACCCGGAAGAGGTGTCGCTATGGATGAATGCAAGAGCAGCCGAATTGTAGGCGGGGAGCAGATTGAGAGAGGTGATTACCGAACCGGGATCGCTTGGGCCGGGAAAGCCGAAGTAAGAAGGCGGCGCGTTTAGTACATCTTGATAACTCTGCGTCGCGACTCCGGAGTAGGCGGTCCCCAGTCCGGTGACTCCGGCGGGCAAGGCGAAGGGGCTGAACTGATCTGAGCAAAGGTTGTTTCCGAGGAAGAAAGCTGTGCCTGTAGCAGCCGGGAATGAAAGGGAAAGCCCTCCGCCTCCAGGCGCCGGGCAGCCGACCACTGTTCCATAGGCCGCACTCGCTACTGTGTACCCGTTGATGGTGGAGGCCGCATCCACTTGCTGGAAGCGCAGATCTCCGGGTTTGGGCGCGCGCGCGGTTACGGTGAGCGAGGCCGGGTTGCTGGTGATGGAACCCGAAGAGTTCGTGATGGCGACGGTGAAGATGGCGCCGCTGTCGCTGAAAGTGGTGGCGGGTGTGGTGTAGGTGGCGGAGGTGGCTCCGGAGATTGGAGAGCCGTTGCGGCTCCACTGATATTGATTCCCTGCACCATAGGCCTGCACGGCGAAGGTGCCTGTGAGGCCCATGGGCACACTCTGATTTGCAGGCTGCGAGACGATGGATGGGGCTGGGACTCCTGAAGGAGTCTCAGGGCTGCTTCCCGAACCACATCCGACCAGACAGAGAAAGATCAGGGGTGATAAGACACTCAGGAAGTTAGATGACGCGCCGTTCAAGCTCTGCCCACTCTCAGGTACATCTTGCGCCAAGCCTATGCGGATTGGGCATGCACATTATAGTGCCGCCAAATCCCGGAAAAACGGGGTTTTCGGTAACTTCAGGCAGCTTCATTTGTCCCGGACATCAAACTGAGACACCACCCGCGGCCCAAATCCCCTTGACACAGGCTGTAGAATTAAAGAAGAGCCAAACAGCGCCCAGCGTCGTGTCCCGCCTTACTGGACCGGACTTGGAGCCTGTCGCACCTTCTGGCCGCAGGGTGGGGAAACGAACAATGCATCCGTACATAAAACGTGCGCGCACGCCTCTGGACCCATCCGGCCTTCGATATATCCGATCCGAATCGATTCCGTATCCCGGTTCGAATCCAAGCCATTTCGATGGAATATCTTGGAATCAAATGGCGGGGGGGGAGGGGGTGCCCCCCTTACTGGGCCAGCAAGCCGGTGCTATGCGCATAACCGTCGAGCAGCGCCGAGAGCGTCTCATCCGAGGCTTCGTTGGTCAGCACATAGTGCCCGGAATCCGTATCGTCAGACCACGTGTCCGCCCCGGTCGCAGCGGCGACCTCGACCGTTCCCGGCTTGCTCAGCATGAAGTAGGTTGTCCCCGCGTAGTCCAGGCCCCGCGCGGCATAGAGCGCCGACAGCACGTCCCACATGGGCCGCTGGGTCACGCCGACGAGTTGCATGCCGTAGGCGTCGGGGTCGACGGCGGGGTCTGCGCTGGCAGGCGGCCCGGCCAGCACGTGCTCGCCGTTCGAATAGCCGTTCAGGTAGACCGGAGGGAAGCCGTGCTGCCGCGTCCACTGCAGAAACAGCGCGTTGTAGCCCGGGGCATCGGAGCGAAAATTCCACTCCGAACCCGATGGATATTGGCCGCCCATGATGGAGAGCAGTTTCGCGCTGCGCTTCACCAGGGCCGCGCCGCTGAGCCGGCTGATGGCGTCGGACCGGCTCTTCAGCAGGCGATTCAGGCAAGTTGCGAACCCCGTCTCCACAATGGACACGCTATGTTCCGGCTGGCTGGCGAGTGCCTTGCGGTAGACGGTGACGCAATCGGGATACGCGGCGCGCGTGTCTCCCGGATCGAAGCGGGCCACCAGTTGCTGGGTCCAGTCGCTGGCGTTGCATTTGTCTTCGGCGCACAGCGCGGTCGCCGGATCATTGCTCTGATTGGCGCCGATGGGCATCTGCGGACGGCCCGCCTGATCGGCGAACACGTGGAAAACGGGCGCCGAATAAGGGTTGGCGGAATCCGCCACCATGGCGAGGATCTCGATCTCTCCGCGGTCCGCGAGCCGATAGAGGATGGGCAGGGTCGCAACGCAGTCGTTATCCTGCGAGCAATCGTCATCGTAGATGATTCGCTGTTGCGCAGTTGCGGGCAGGACGCATCCCGTCGCAAGCAACACAATCAGCGCGAGCCGGGAGACGAACGAGCTCATCGGGTTCTATGCTGTGGTCGTGGCGCAGTAGGTGTCGAAGGCGCGCGCCAGTTCCTCGGCGATGGCCGGCGCGGTCGACGTTTCAATCGCGGAGCGCTGCATCAGGTACACCAACTGCCCATCGCGCAAAATGGCAACGGCCGGCGAGGTCGGGGGGTACCCGGTGAAGTAGCTGCGGGCCTTCTCCGTGGCTTCCTGGTCCTGCCCCGCGAAGACGGTGATGGCTTGGCTCGGCTTGGTGCCATGTTGCAGTGCCAGCCGCACCGCCGGCCGCATCTTGCCCGCCGCGCATCCGCATACCGAGTTGACCACCAGCATGGTGGTGCCCGGCTGGGCCAGTGCCGCGTCTACTTCGGCGGCGGTGCGCGCCTCTTTCAAGCCTGCACGGGTCAGTTCCTCGCGCATCGGAATCAGCATGATCTCTGGGTACATGGAATCCCTCCTGGGAACAGCCGCCAGTACGCGTGCTGCTAACTCTCGATTGTACGGGTGTCTGCGGCGGTACGCCAATGCGCACGCCTTCCCGTTCGATTTTGAGCGGGTTGCACTACTCTAGAGGCGTGATGATTCTTGAACAGGTTCCGCTGGCCCAGTACACCACGCTCGGCGTGGGCGGCCCGGCGCGCTGGTTTGTGGAGACGAGCCGCGAGGCGGAGATGCTTGCCGCCGTGCGCTTCGCCCGCCTGCGGCGCGTGCCTTACTTTATCCTCGGCGGCGGAAGCAACCTGCTGGTCAGCGATGAAGGATTTCCCGGCGTCGTCATCCGCATCACCGGGACCGGGTCAGAGTGGTCCGACGAGGGCGCCGGCGACGGCTTTGCCCGCATCACGGTCGATGCGGGCGCCGGCTGGGACTCGGTGGTACGCCTTGCGGTGGAGAGGAACTGCGCCGGCATCGAATGTCTCGCCGGCATCCCCGGCAGCGTCGGTGGCACGCCCGTGCAGAACGTCGGCGCCTATGGGCAGGAGGTCTCGCGAACCATCGTCAGCGTGCGCGCGCTCGATCTGGAGGCGGAAAAAGTGGTGCATTTCTCCGCGGCCGACTGCGGTTTCACCTACCGGCGCAGCATCTTCAACACCACGCACAAAGGCCGCTACGCCATCACGCATGTCCAGTACGAGCTGAAGCTGGACGAGCCGCCGCACCTCGCCTACCGCGACGTGAAGCAATACTTCGTCGAGCGCGGAATCGCGCAACCGACCCTCGCCGAGACAGCCGCCGCAGTCCGCATCATTCGCGCCCGCAAAGGAATGGTGCTTGCAGCAGACGACCCCGACTCGCGTAGCGCCGGTTCGTTCTTCAAGAATCCGGTCGTCGCAGTGGCCACGGTGCCATCACTGGCCGCGATTGCCGGTTGCCGAGTGGACGAGGTCCCGCAGTACCCGCCGGGCGCAGGGTTTGCTCCCGAAGGCGAAAGGGTAAAGATATCTGCGGCGTGGCTGATGGAACTCGCCGGCTTCCGCAAGGGCTCCTCCATGGGTCACCCAGGACTATCCAGCAAGCACGTGCTGGCAATTGTGAATCGCGGTGGCTCAACCGCGGCGGAGATCGTCGCGCTGCGCGACGCGGTCATCCAGGGCGTCTTCGCGCACACCGCGGTCCGGCTGGAGCAGGAGCCGGTTATGCTGGGCTTCGCGCCGATGGATCCCCACTAAATCGGGTGTCCCACATCTCGATTCTGAGATGTGGGATTCCCAAGCTGTCCCAGCAGCCGCCTCCGTTCCTCCGCCAGTACCACCTCCACCGGTCCCTGATCGATCACGCGCCCATCCGCGAGCTCAATCACTTCCGCCCCCAACTGAAACGCCTCGGCCACATCGTGCGTCACCGAGAGCACCGGAGTGCAACGCTTTGCCAGTTTCTCCTGCAGCAGGGGCAGCAGCCGGTCGCGCCGCCGTGCGTCCATGCCGGTAAACGGCTCATCGAACAGCAGCAAGCGAGATCCGGTTGCGGCCACAGCGCGAGCCAGATTCACCCGCTGCGCTTCGCCGCCGGAGAGGCGGTGAGGCAGGCTGCCCGATGCATGCGCCAGGTCGAAATCTTCCAGCACGCCCGGCATGCCATCGATACCGCGTGGTTCGCTGTGCCGGTTGAGCGCAATCGGAGCGCCGTACCAGATATTCTCCAGCACCTTCATGTGCGGAAACAGGCACGGCTGCTGTGGCGCGAGCCGGATGCGGCGCTGGTGCGCAGGAACAAACACTCCGGCATCCGTATCCACCAGCGCGAGCGGCTGTTCGTGCATCGGAATCGGCATGGTGACGACGATCCTACCCTGGTCCGGCCGCAGCAGTCCGGCGATGGCGCGCAGGATGGTGGTCTTGCCCGATCCCGACGGCCCAAACAGAATCGTCCACGGCCTAGTCAGCTTGAAGTCGACATCGATCTCCAGCGTCCCGATGCGATGGCGGAGTTGCACACTGACGTGCGTCTCCACAGGTTGCGCGGCCGCTGCCGCAAGCTGCTCGGACTGTAGGTTTTCAGGCAAGCAGGGACCTCGCATCCACGCTGCGTCGCCAATAGATGAGAAGCAGCGTCACCAGGCTGAACGCCAGCAACAGGGCAGCCGTCCGGTTCGCGGCGGCGTAGTTGAAATCCTGCACCTGGTCGTACAGCACAATCGACAGCGTTTGCGTTGCTCCCGGAATATTGCCGCCGATCATCAGCACCACGCCGAACTCACCCACCGTATGCGTAAACGTCAGCACCGCTGCCGTCACCAGCGACGGCTTCGCCAGTGGCAGCGCAATCGTCCGGAACGCCCGCAGCGGCGAAGCCCCCAGCGTCGCAGCTACCTCCAGCAGCGCCGCATCCACCGCGCGAAACCCCGCCACCAGCGGCTGCACCGCAAACGGCAGGCTATAGAGCACCGAACCCACCACCAGCCCTGAAAACGAGAACGCCAGCGGATGCCCCAGCAGCCGGATGATCAGCCGTCCCGGCGCTGTCAGCGGTCCCAGCGCCACCAGCAGGTAGAATCCCAGCACCGTCGGCGGCAGCACCAGCGGCAGCGCCACCACCGCCTGCACCAGCGCGCGCGCCGCGCCTGTCCCGCTCGCAATCCACCACGCCACCGGCAGCGCAATCAGCAGCAACACCGCGGTGCTACTGAGGGCGAGACGCAGCGTAAGCCATAAGGCTTGCGTATCCATGTCGCTCTAAGTGTATCGGGACTCGCTGCCGTAGGTGTCAGGAGTTTTGAACAAGGTTGCGCCAAATCGAGCGATCCCGCGTCAGTCAGTCCACGGGTTCACGACAGGGATTCTTGCAGCCGCGAACGGGTCCGTGTCCCGCGTCGCCACAGTGAATCCGGTCACCAGTGCAATCGCCGCTATCTGGGCGTCCGCTACCGAAATTGTGTACCCGGCTGCTCGTGTGCGCGCTACGACCGACGGATACGCGATTGCTGCCGGTTGATCGAACGCCAGAACGCGCGAACCGAACAGCCGCTCCAACAGCCTGGTCAGCGACACTGTGAGATTGACCCGCCGCTTTCCTGCGGGGACAAGTTCGATGCCGACCAGCAATTCGGAGAGACTGACAGCCGTTACGTACAACGTCTCGGCCTCCTGATGATCGAGCCAGGCCTGGACAGCGGGGTCCCCCTGCGGCCTCATCGGCTCCGATATCACATTCGTATCAAGAATGATCAATCGAACACCGCTGGTTCTGTCGGCTGGGAATCGCGGACTATCTTCAGGTTATTCCCCAAGGTCTTTCTTCCGAATTTGACCAGTTCCGAACCGATCTTTACGCGGGGACGGACTGCCTCCTCGAGAATCAACCGGATCTCGCCCTCAGTGCTGCTGCCGTGAAGCCGTGCGCGCCGTTTGAGGGCGCGATGAGTTTCTGGCGACAGATTGCGGATCGTGACAGCCGGCATGGTACCCCTCCAACCGCAATGATATCAGTGCTCCATATTGATATCAAGTAGGGTAGACGGACCGGCTGAATGTTTATGGTTTCTACTGCGCCGGATCGAGCCCGTACCGCGGCAGGCTCTGCTGCACCGCCGGCGAACGCAGCCAGTCCAGAAACGCGTGCGCGTCGGCGCGATGCGCGGATTCCCGCATCACCACCGCACACTGGCGAATCTCGGGGTAGGCGGCCGGAGGCATGCGAACGAAGCTGCCGAGTTGCTTGAAGTGCTCCGTCGAAGCGGCGGTCAGCGAGATCAGGCCGAGCTGCGCGTTGCCCGACTCGACGAACTGCGCCGTCTGCGCGATGTTTTCCGCGATGACGAGGCGCGGCTTCAGTTGGTCGTAAAGTTTCATCGACGTGAGCGCGGCGACGGCAGCGCGACCGTAGGGTGCGTGCTCCGGGTTGGCAATGGCCAGCGAGGTGAAGTGGCCGTCGCGCAGCGTGTTCTGCGTCAGCGGCTGCAGCGGCGAGTCCTTGCGCGCCCACAGCACCAGGGTCCCGCGCGCGTAGGGAAGCGGCGCCGGCGTATCGGCCACACCCGCGGCCACAATATTCTCCGGAAAGCTGGAATCCGCAGCCAGAAAAAGGTCCGCCGGTTCGCCATTCAGAATCTGCGTCGCCAGCGTCGCCGAAGATCCATAGCTGGCGATCAGCTTGATCCCGGTGGCGTGTTCAAACGCAGCGGCCAGCGCCGGCAGCACCGGCTGCAAGTCCGCCGCGGCCAGCACGTGGACCTCGCGCGGCGCCTGGGCCCGGCAGCAAGGAAGCGCAAGGGCCAGCCAGACCAGCACCGCAAGACAATAACCCGGGCGTTTAGCGGTCGTTCGATGCGATTGCATACAATAAGCTAAAGGTAAGGCAGATGAACGCGACCCATCAACTACGATGCACGAACTGCGGTGCGCGGATCGCCGCGGACGCAGGTAGCAGCGACTTCCGCTGCCCCGACTGCAATGGGCTCTACGAGGTGATTTATCCCTGGAGCCCGGGCGCCGGAGCGCTCCCCGCCGCGGATGTCCGTCTGCCCAACCCCGGCGGCATGCGCCACCTGTGGCAGGAGCGCCGCACCTCGACCATGGCCGTCGACCAGAGCGGCGTCTGGCGCTTCCGCGAACTGCTGCCCATCGTTCGCGATGTGGAACGCGTGGTCACGTTGCGCGAGGGCAACACGCCGCTCTACGAGATGCCGCGTTGCGCGGAGATCGTCGGCGTGGACTGGCTGCTGGCCAAGC
>PLUT01000146.1 GCA_003162875.1 Granulicella sp. | reverse complement strand
GCGAATCACAGAGGACACGGAGGAACGGAGAGAACAAAGAGGGATACATTCGTTTGACCGGGGGAGTGTGGGCGACTAGGATGGCCTCGAATTTTGGGAGGGCGCGGCCGAGCCTCCGACTTGGCGAGCGCGCCGGTCCATTGCCATCCCAAGCAGCACCGGAGCCACCCATGGCTGAGCCCATTTCCGACACAATGCAATCGCCCGATCACGGATGCGCGCTTTACCACGCTGCTGGACAAGTGCGCACCGCATACGGAGATTGCGGAGTACCAATGAAGATCCTCCGCCTCGCCATGGCTCTTCTTCTCGCATCCTCCGCCTCCATTCTTCTTGCGCAGACCCCTGCCCCCGCGAAGGATGCACTGCCGCCCGCGACCGAGCCGCTCATCGTCGACGCGCACGCTTCGCCTTACCGCGCGACCGTCTGGTACCGCATGAATCTCGGCCATCAGCGCTTCGATATGCGAGACGCCAGCATTCTCGATCTGATCTCCTTCGCCTTCACCCGCGATGACGACGCCATCCTCGGCGGCCCCGCCTGGATCGACTTCGATCACTTCGACATCGTCGCGAGCGTCCCGTCGCTCAAGCTTCCGAGCCTCAAACCCGACCCAGCGAACGCCGCCGGCCCTCCGCCAGACCCCTACGATCAGGTCCGTCCCATCATCAAGCGCACACTCGAGGAGCGATTTCACCTCAAGTACCATACCGAGCAGCGCCCGCTGCCCGGCTACATCATGACCGTGGCAAAGGATGGAGCGAAGCTCGCCGAGGCGAAAGACCCTACTGCCGACCCCAACTGCCACGGGGAACAGGACAAAGCGACACCAGGACAGTACAGCGCAACCTGCACCTCGGAAACGATCACGCAGTTCCTCGCTTCCTTCGGTGGCATGTATCCTCACCCTGTCATTGATCGCACGGGCCTGACTAAGTCCTACGACTTCACGCTCAGATTCAACTTCGCCGACCTGAACACGCGCGACGCATACATCCGCGCCTACACCGATGCATTCAGCAAACAGCTTGGCCTCGTAGTCGCGCCCGGAGACGTGCCCCAGCCGGCCATTGTCGTGGACTCAGTGGACCGCCCCACTCCCAATCCGCCCGATATCGCCAAGCTCATTCCCGCCATGCCCGATCTTGAGTTCGAGGTTGCCACCATCAAACCCGCCGCCGACACGGAACCGAGAACGACCATGCGCTTTGCCGGCTCCCAGGTCACCTATGGCAGCTACTCGGTGCAGGAAATTCTGGTACAGGCGTTTCAGTTGCCCACCGGGGCCATGCTCGGCAATGCGCCGCCGTGGCTTGATCACACGCGATACACCATCCTCGTCAAGCTGCCCCCGGACATGGATGCCCGCGCCGTTTGGCAAAACCAGGACCAGGTAGACAACATGCTGCAGAAGCTGCTCGTCGATCGCTTCCAGATCAAGTACCACTGGGGCGAGCAGACCCAGGATGGGTACGTGCTGCTCGCCGGCACGCCGAAGATGAAGAAGGCCGATCCAAGCTCCCACAGCGTCTGCGCATTCGGCCCTCCTCCGGGGGAAAAGGACGTCCGCAACAACCCCGATACACCGTTCGACCACGAGTTCTACTGCCAGAACGTCACGATGGACCAGTTCGCCGACGTGGCGCAGCCGCTCACGGGGTCCGATATCAAGAACCGCGTCGCCAACAAAACCGGCCTTGCCGGCTCCTACGACTTCACCGTCGACTACACCAGCGGCCGCAAGCTTCGGACCGATGCCGCTGCCGCCGACGCCGCAGCGAAACAGGCCGGAGATGATACAGCCGCCCCGACCGGCGGCCTCAGCGTAGTGGATGCCTTCCGTAAAGAGCTCGGCCTGAGGCTTGAGAAGCAGCCCGGCGCATACCCTGCCCTCATCCTGGACCACATCGAACAGACCCCGACCGCAAATTAGCGCTCGGCGCGATGCCGCGGATGGATGTTCCTGCGACCCAGCAAGTCGCGCCGGGAGCAACGGGAGGCGGACGGCGGGGAGGGCTACGCCTGCGCCGCCGGAGTCGTAGAGGAGTGTTGGCAGAAAGGCGCGGGCGGTTGGGGCCGGTGGGATGAGCCGCAGGTCCTTCGACTGCGGTGTCTACGACACCTTCGCTCAGGATGACAACTTCAAACTATCCCGAGACCGCAGGTCCTTCGACTGCGGTGTCTGCGACACCTTCGCTCAGGATGACAGTTCTTTAGGAGCGGACGGCAAGGCGCGCCAGCAGAGGGGTCGGGGTCGCGGGGTTGGGGCGGCGGGGGTGGATCACTGCGCTGCGTGCATGGTTTGGTCGATGAAGCGGAAGGTTGCTTCGAGCGCGGCCAGGTTGGCGTCGCGGGTCTCGGCTGGCGTCTTGCCGATGAAGGCGTGGCCGACGCCGGGAATCACCATCAGCTCATGCTCGACGCCCGCCTGCTTCAGCGTTTCCGCCATCTCCAGGGTCTGCTGCTGCGGCACCGTTTTGTCCTGGTCGCCCACGATCAGCAGCATCGGCGGGGTCTGCGCATTCACGTAGGCCACCGGGCTGGCCGCGGCGAGCTGGCCCTCGCTGCACTGGCACTGCGCATTCACATAGGCCACCGGGCTGGCCGCGGCCAGTTGGCCCTCGCTGCACTGGCCGGCGAAGCAGCCCAGCAGCCGCCACTCCGGCGCATCGGGCTGGTCGCGCGATGTGGCGCCGTCCTGCCGCGCCTGCACCTGGATCGTGGCCATGTCGAAGACGCCGAACCAGGCGACGCTGGCTTGCACGCAGTCTGAGACATCGACAGCGACATCGGAGGGCGCGGCGGTTCCGGCCGGGTTCTCCGGCGTGGCCGGGGGCGTCGTCTGCCGCGGCTCCAGCGGCTGCGCGCCGCAGCTCACCGCCGCCAGCGCCGCCAGGTGCGCTCCGGCCGACGCGCCCCAGGCGATGGCGCGCGCCGGATCGATCGCGTAGCCGGCCGCATGCAGGCGCAGGAACTTGATTGCGGCCTTCACATCCTGAATCTGCGCGGGAAAGATGGCCACGCTGCTGAGGCGGTAGTCCACCGCTGCGACCACGTAGCCGCGCGCGGCCAGCGCCGCCAGCACCGCGGGAAAGTCCACGAACACGCCGCTGCGGCGCGAGTCGCCGCCCATCCAGTCGCCGCCCAGCGCGCCGCCGTGTATGTACACCACCAGGGGAAATCCATGCGCCGGTTTGCGCGCCGTTGCCGGGGGAAGATAGAGATCCAGGGTCAGCGGGCGATAACCCGGCTGGGTCCGGTAGACGACGGCGGGCACGCCGCGCACGCCATTGGCAAATCGGAACGGAGGCGCCGGGTAGTGGTCCTGCTCGACCGGCTGCGACGCCACCGCGGGCAGCGGCTGGGGAAGCTGCGCCACGGCCGCACAGCCTGAGGCCAGGGCGCACGCGAACGCTAGACGCCAACCCATCCCCAGGCCCTCCTCTCCGGCAGAAAACGGGCCTGGAAGCATAGTAGTCCGGAATTGGCTTTGCGGATAAAAGAACGGGAGGCTGGGCGTGAACCCACATCTCAGAATCGAGATGCTCACCCCAGCGAGCAAGCTCGCCGGGGACCCCGAGATGTGGGGCACCCGCTTCCCGGTTTTGTGCAATGGGGTCACAGACCTGGGAGAGGTTGTGTGGCCCGTCGCGACTTTAGGTTAACCGCAGGTCCTTCGACTTCGCGCTGACNNTCAAACTATCCCGAGGTTGGGCGCTAGATTCCCGGCGGCCCGTCGGGCGAGCAGCCGGCCACCATGGCGAAGGCGCCGCCGCCGGTCGAGAAGACCAGGCCGTTGAAGCGGACCACGCTGTTGACGGCGATCGGCGGGGCGGTGCTGAACGGCGTTGGCGGCGGCGGCGCGGTGTTGGCGTTGGTGTAGACGGTGACGGCGGATGCGCCGCTGAGCGTGGCGAAGGCCGAGCCGCTAGGTAGCGACAGGGTGTAGGCCGTCCAGGTGCCCACGGTGGAGATGGCGGTGACGGTTCCGCCCAGCGTTTGCGGCATCAGGGTGACGTTGGTGGCCGTTGCGGTCCAGTTGGGCACAGGGGATACGACCGAAGCGACGACGCCGACGGTCTGGCCAGGGCTGAGGTTCGCCGAGGTAAAGGTTGGCGTGAAGGGCAGTGCGGAGAGCGAGACGAACTGCGGGGCGATGGCGTAGACGGTGGATGAGTTGGTGGTGACGGTGACGATGGAGGTGGTGGCGGCGGCGCTGGCGGCCACGCCAAGGCCTTGCATCAGAGCCATCTTGAAGCCGCCGGAGGAGACTGAGAGCACCGGGCCGGTGAGCAGGTTGATGGGCGGGCCGACGGCTGTCGGCTGCGCCAGCTGGATGCGGGTGGCAAGCAGGACGGGCGGCGGCGCAATACACGCATTGGATACTGATAGCGGGCATGGGCCGGGGAGGAGGATGAAGTCAACCTGAACCAGCTCGCCCGCAGTGAGCGCGGAGAGCGCGCTGAAGCCCTGTAGCAGCGTGGAGCTGTTGGTGGTGACGGTGAAGTTGGGGCCGCTGCCGGGTTCGAGCGTCAGGCTGGTGCCGCTGACCGAGACCACGGTTGCCATCTGCTGCATGCCGGTGCCGTTCTGACCCGGAGGCGGCACGGCGCTGGCCGCCGGCACGCCCGTCACGGTGAAGGTCGGGGTGACGGTGACCGTGGTTCCGACGATGTTGACCGACTTCGAGGCGATCAGATCGAACAGCAGCGCGCCGCTGGAGGAGCTCGAGATCGTGAACGGCCCCGGCATCGGGAAGGTGTAGGTATAGGAGGTCGTGGCCAGGGTCGGAGTGACCGTTATCGCGGCGCCCGCGCTCGAGATGTAGGTGATCTCCGGGCTGGAGAAGGTGATGACCGCGGAGGTGTAGGTGTCCTGCGCAATGTTGGCGGTGACCAGCGGCGCTTGGATGCCGTTCAGGTGGCAGATTTCGATGGTGGTCGGCGTGGAGAGGACGGTCGCCGAACCCTTGGAACCGTTCAGGACGATGCTGTCGATGGTCAGCGAGAAGGCGACCAGTTGATCGCTGGGCGCGTCGGTGATGAGCACCGGGACCGACACGGCCGGGGCGTTGACTGTGTTGTTGGAACTCGAGGCGGGCGAGTTGGAACAACTGGTGATGAAACCGGCGGTGAGGATGAAGGAGGAGGCAAGAGCAAGGAGGTGGGTGATCCGATTAGTCCGGACGTTCATGGTCATTCTCCGTAAGGCGACGAAGATAAAGACAGTTCGCCACCATAGACGGGTATACGCCGGAGTGGTTTACGGGACAAGAAGAAATCTTTGGGGGTGGGGTACAAACGCACCCCCAAGGTGAACCTTTTGTGGTACATTGTACTAAGTGTGGTGCATGATGATGGATGAATCGCAGCGGCAGAAGATACCGCTGATCTTTTACCGCACGGCCGCGGCCAGCGAGCCGGTGAGGGAGTGGCTGAAAGATCTGGAGGAAGCGGATCGTCAGGCAGTTGGGAGAGACCTGATGCGGGCGCAATGGCGGTGGCCGGTGGGAATGCCTCTGTGCCGACCGATGGGAGGCGGCTTGTGGGAGGTCCGCACGGACCTTCCATCGAAACGGACGGCGCGTGTGCTGCTCTGCCTTTACCGCGAGCACCTGGTTGCGTTGCACGGATTCATCAAGAAGACGCGGGCCACGCCGGATGAGGACTTGGCGACGGCGCGAAAGCGCCAGAAGGAGTTGCAACGATGAGCAAGAAGCATATGGGGTCCAGCGTTGATGACTTTCTCAAGGAAGAAGGCATCTTCGAGGAGGCGCAGGCGCAGGCTGTGAAAGAGGTGGTTGCGTGGCAGCTTGCCGAAGCCATGAAGGAGAAGAGGATCTCGAAGAACAGGATGGCGACGATGCTGAAGACGAGCCGATCCCAGGTTGACCGGCTGCTGAATGGCAAGGACGACATCACGCTCGGGAGCCTGCAGCGGGCGGCTGCCATGGTGGGGCGGCGGGTGAGCATCGAGCTGGTGTAGGAATCCCACATCTCAGAAGCGAATGTGGGGCACCCGGCATCGAGCTGGTGTAGGAATCCCACATCTCAGAAGCGAGATGTGGGGCACCCGGCTTTGAGAGGGGTGTGGTGGGGCACCCGGCGAAGAATCTACTTGCAACCGGAGGGCGAAGTGTGGGATAACTACGTTATGCGTAGTACGCGAGACGTAGTACAAGCCGAAGAGGAAGCAGGCATGGGGCACTATTCCGACCCGCCGCTGCTGGTGCTGGCGAGCCTGGCCAGTGGACCCAAGCATGGGCACGCGATGATCGAGGATATTGCGCGTCTGTGCGGTAGCCGGTTGGGCCCGGGGACGCTGTATGGGGCGATCGCGCGGCTGGAGCAGCAGGGCTGGATTGAGCCGCTGGAGCCGGAAGAGCGGCGCAGGCCGTATCGCATTACCGCCGCGGGGCTGCGGGTGCTGCGGGCGAAGCTGACCACGCTGCACCAGTTCACCACAGCGGGACTGGGCAGGCTGGAGCCGCTATGAGACCGTGGCTCGCGAGGATGGTCACGCGGCTGTATCCACCGCGATGGCGGCAGCGGTATGGCGAGGAATTTGAGGCGATGCTGGAGCTGGGGCCGGGCGACCTGGGGACTTTGCTGGACAGCGTTGGCTCGGCCGTGCGCGAACATATCTTTCCGACACGAGGAGGCAGCATGGAGCGGGACCCGAATTCTTTTGGCGCGGTGATGCGGCGGCCGAGCGCGTATCTTCCGGTGGCGATGTCGCTGGTCTGCCTGGTCATGGTGCTGGGCGGAATCGGGGTGGGGCTGGCACAGGGCGGGCAGATTATGCGCGACAAGGACGAGGGTTCGATGGCGCACATCTTTCAGATATTGATGACGGTGCAGATGCCAATTGTGCTGTTCTTCGCGGTGAAGTGGCTGCGGCGCGCTCCGCGGCCGGCGCTGGGTGTGCTGGCGCTGCAGGCCGGAGCGTGGCTGGCATCCTGCGCGCCGGTGTATTTTCTGCATTTGTAATGGCAAAGGTAAAAAGATTCGCCCCATCCGGATCAACGCTGCCAAGGAGACATTGCAGGACTCCTCAATAACAAAGATTGACAAAGATGGACATTCTGTCGAAGGATGGAGTTTGGAGGTGGCCTATGAATGTCTCGCTGACACCGGAACTGGAAGCCTACGTGGCCGGGAAGGTCGAGAGCGGCCGGTACTCCTCGGCCAGCGAGGTGGTGCGCGAGGCCCTGCGGCTGCTTGAAGAACAGGAGGCGACCCGGACTGAGCGCGCAGCCAGTTTCAGCCGCGAACTCGAGCGCCGCCTGACGAGCCTCGACCGCGGAGAGCATGTGGCGCCGCCAGTTGTACGGGAGCGGCTTGCGGCCCGGTCGCGTGCGCGGAGAAAGATGAGCGCATGAGCAGTTATGTGCTCAGCGTTGAGGCTGAGCTCGATCTGGAAGAGATCTGGGACTACATCGCACTGGACAGCTTCGATGCAGCGGACCGATGGATTGAAGAACTCTTCGATGCGCTAGAAAGACTGGCAAGGACTCCACGAATCGGACACAAGCGCGAGGACCTAACGAACCTGCCCGTTTTGTTCTGGCCAGTCGACGCCTACCTCATCATCTACCGCATAACCACGCGCCAGATTGAAATCGTGGCCATAACGCAGGGTTCGCGAGACGTCCCAGGCTTTCTGAATCGGCGCATTGGCTGACGAGCGGGATCGCGGTGCCCCACAGGCGCGCGCGATGGGGAGGGTGAAGGTGAAGACGGAGCCGTGGCCGAGCTGGCTTATGCTGCTTTGGCGGCGTTGATCCGGATGGGGCGAATCTTTTTGCGTTTGGCGCGGGAGGCCCGCCAGAAGTCGTGGGCGTTCTGCATTCTGAACCAGATACCTGACGATCCCTGGCCGAGGGCCTCGCTGACTCTGAGCGACATCTCAGGAGTGAAGCCCGCGTGGCAGTTGACGATGCGAGAGAGGGTAACGCGGGAGACGCCGATGTGTGCGGCGAAGTCCGCGACCGTCATCGGAACGTTTTCGAGGGCTTCCTTCAAGATTCTTCCGGGGTGGGGTGGATTGAACATCTCCATGGATTTGTCACTCCTTTCTGTTAGTGGTAGTCCCGATAGTCGACGAGAACCGCGTCTGTCCCTTCGAACCGGCGGGTGCCCCATGTTCGACGCAGTTTCATCGCGTCGACCATGGGGTTACAGGTTACACTTCCACCGGACAAGAAAATCGATGCCACCCCGGCTTCATCGCCAGCAAATCTCCGGACACCTCCACTTCCTCACTTTCAGTTGTCAGGACCGACTCCCGTACCTCGATTCCTCAGCTTCCAGAACGCTCTTTGAATCCGTTCTCGAATCCAGACGGGAACAATATGCCTTCCACGTCTACGGCTATGTCGTCATGCCCGAGCATGTCCACCTCCTGCTGTCGGAGCCTCACGTCCAGCCGCTTTCCAAAGCGATCGCGTCTATAAAGCGCGAAGCCTCCCGTCTCTCCCCGCAGTCTCCCTTCTGGCTCCCCCGCTACTACGATTTCAACGTCTTCTCGACGGGAAAGCGCATCGAGAAGCTCCGTTACATTCACCGCAACCCGGTCTCTCGGGGCCTTGCTTCAAAGGCCGAAGACTATGTCTGGTCCAGCTTCCGGTCTTACGCGTTCCACGAACCCACGCGAGTCACTGTCACTCATCTGTTCTAGTGACGGCGCAGGGAAGGCGGAAGTGTAACCCCATGGTCGACGCGATGAAGCTGCGTCGAACATGGGGCACCCGACTTCTACGTGGGCACCCGACCTATGTGGGCCGGGCGATGGGGAGGGTGAAGGTGAAGACGGAGCCGTGG
>PLUT01000038.1 GCA_003162875.1 Granulicella sp. | reverse complement strand
GGCCCGGGCGGGACCTCGCGCATGGCGAAGGTATGGGACGTGCATGTGCGCGGGTCGGACCCGAAGCCTGGGCCGTGACGAAAATGACGCCAAGCGAAACGAAGAGGCTGGAAACAGGCGTACCGATTCGCTACGCGCTGGTGCTCTGGCTGACCGTCATCACCGCGGCGGCCTACCTGGACCGCACCAACATTTCGCTGGCCGGGATTGAGATTTGCAAGGAATTTGCAATCACCAATGTCCGGTTGGGGTGGATCTCCAGCGCATTCCTGATCGGCTATGCAGGATTTCAGGTCCCAGCGGGCCTGCTGGCGCGGCGGCTGGGCCCGCGGCGTTCGCTGGCGCTGCTGGGCGCGTGGTGGGCGTTCTTCATCTCGCTGACGGCGCTGATTCCGCGCGGAATTGTAGATGCGCTGCTGGTCCTCCTGGGGGTGCGTTTTGCCCTGGGCGCGGGCGAGGCCACGATGTTTCCGGCCACCAGCCAGTTCGTGGAGCGCTGGTTTCCGGTGCAAGAACGCGGCAAGGCAAATGGGCTGATCTTCGCGGGAGTGGGGCTGTCGGGGCTGACTCCGCCGCTGGTGAAGGAGATCATCCTGCGCTATGGCTGGCGGGCGTCGTTCGGGTTCAGCGCGTGCCTGTGCGCGGCAGTGGGACTGGTGTGGTATCTGGCTTCGCGCGACACCCCCGAGCAACACCCGTGGGTAGGAGATGCGGAACGGGCACTGATCCTTCGCGAACGGCGCGTGACCGAAGCGGCAGCCGACGACGATGCCGCGAGCTATGGAAAGCACAAGATTCCCTGGGGGAAGATCTTCCGCAGCAAGGCGGTGCTTGCCATTACTGCAAGCTATTTTTCGTTTGGTTATGTGGCGTGGCTGTTCATCTCGTGGTTCTACATCTACATGGCGCAGGTGCGCGCGGTGAATCTGAAGACCAGTGCGGTATACACCATGCTGCCGTTCCTGGCGATGACGGTGGGCTGCCTGGGGGGTGGGGTGGTGAGCGACTGGATTGTGGCGCGAAGGGGCCTGCGCCAGGGCCGGTGCCTGCTGCCTGGGATCGCGCTGGCGCTGACCGCGCTGCTGCTGGTGCTGGGTTCGCGGGTGGAGAGCGCGGCCCTGGCGGCGGTGGTGCTGGCCTGCGGGGCCGGCGTCCTCTACGTTGCGCAGAGTGGCTACTGGGCGGTGACGGCGGACATCGGCGGCGAGTATGTCGGGGTGGTGTCGGGGATCATGAATATGGGCGGCCAGATTGGCGGGGCGTGCACGGCGTCGCTCACTCCGCTGATTGCGGCGCACTTTGGCTGGGAGATGTCGTTTGTAGTGGCGGCAGCGCTGGCGGGCATGGGTGCGCTGATGTGGCTGCTGATTGACCCGAGAAAGCCGATCAGCGTCGAACCGTACGCCGCCGTGTGACCTGCTGCCGGTCGAAATTCACGGTTACGATTCTTCGCGTTGCTGCTTGGTGGCGATATGTTCCAGTTGCCGTCTCCAGTCCAACTCCTCCACAAAGCCGCGGCTGGAGCGCCACTCCTCCTGGACCTTGACGAACAGTTCAAGGAAGACGCGCGTGCCCAGCAGGCTCTCGATGTCCTTGCGTGCGGCGGTTCCGATCTGCTTCAGCATCGCGCCCTGCTTGCCGATCAGGATCGCCTTCTGGCCGGTGCGTTCACAGAAGATTGCGGCGGCGATCTTGGTCACGGGGAGGCGCCCGTCCTTCATTTTCTTGAGGGACGCCGGCTCTTCGAACTTTTCGATGACCACCGCAGTCGCGTAGGGAACCTCTTCGCCGGTCAGCAGCAGGATCTTCTCGCGAATCAGTTCGGCCACCAGGAACCGTTCCGGCTGATCGGTTACCTGGTCGCGCGGGAAATAGCGCTGCCCCTCCGGCAGCACCGCGACGACCCTGTCCAGCAGCGTATCCAGGCCCTCCTGTGTGCGCGCCGAGATCGGCACCACGGCGGCGAAGCTGTGCTGCGCGCTCCAGTGGGCAATCAGCGGCAGCAGCTCCTGCTTGCGCACCGCGTCGATCTTGTTCAGCACCAGGATCACCGGGCAGTCGAGCCGCTTGACCAGCGAGAGCGCGAAGTCGTCCTCGGCGGCGCTCATCGCCATGCGCCCCGTGATCTTCGGACCGGCGGGCTTGCCGGAATCGACTGGCGGCTGCGCGCTTCCAGTGTCCGGCCGCGGCAGCCGGTGGGTGACATCCACGAGAAACAGCACGGCATCGCGCGACTCCAGTGCATCCTGCACTTCCTGCATCATGCGCCGGTCGAGCTGCGTCTGGGGTTTGTGCACGCCGGGCGTATCCACCAGCACCAACTGCGCCGCAGGATGGCCCGGCTCGCCGCCGGCCTTCTTCTTGAGCGGCAACTCCAGCACGCCGTGGATGCGGGTTCGCGTAGTTTGCGGCTTGTGCGTCACGATTGCCAGCTTCTGACCCAGCAGCGCATTCAGCAGCGTGGATTTGCCCGCGTTGGGGCGACCGATGATGGATACGAATCCTGAGCGAAAGGGCATCCCTCATTATCCGCCATCGACTGCAGCGCGCTCCGGCGCGATGACAACGAGCGTGGTTGCGCAACGTCCGAGTGACGCTGGCCGGTCCGGTAGGCTAAACTGGCGCGCATGAATCTACCTTGCGCNNCGCGACCTGCCCAAGCCCATGGCCATGGAGAAGGACGCTGCTGGGGTGTGGACCGTCACCACCCAGCCCCTTCCGCCGGCCATCTACAACTACTACTTCGACGTTGACGGCGAATGGCGGGTGGATCCGGCCAATCCGCACGTTGCCATCAAGTTCCAGAACGTCACGAATCTGCTTACCGTGCCGGGCCCGTCGCCCCAGCTCTGGGACCCTGCAGACGTTCCGCACGGCGAGCTTCACCACCACTTCTACACCTCGTCTGTGGTTCTGAATCTACCCGGCAACCAGAGCGACTACTACGTTTACACTCCTCCGGGCTACGACGCGAGGGCAAAGACGGTGTATCCGGTGCTTTATCTTCTGCACGGATTCAATGAAGGTCCGTATACCTGGACCGCCGTCGGCCGCGCCAATTACATCCTCGACAATCTGCTGGCACAGGGCAAGATCAAGCCGATGGTGGTGGTGATGCCGCTTGGCTATGGCGATCTGAACTACGTGCTGACCACCGAGTCGCGCCGCGATCCGACCAAGGCCGCGGACCACTACAAGCGCTTCCAGCAGGCCCTGCTGACTGAGGTCCTGCCCCGGGTCGAGGCCGCCTACCACGTGGCGCGCGACCGCGAGCACCGCGCCATTGCCGGCCTGTCGATGGGCGGCCAGGAGAGCCTGACGATCGGCCTCACGAATCCGGACAAGTTTGCCTGGGTCATCGGTCTCAGTTCCGCCGCGCAGGGCCTTCCCACCAACCCCGACCTGGCCGGTATCAATCCCAAGTCGGCGAAGCTGCGCCTGCTGTGGGTCTCCTGCGGCACGGAAGACTCCCTGAGCGAGCCCAACCACAGGCTGGTCGAGTGGCTGAAGTCGAAGGACATGCCGGTCACCTACGTGCAGACGCCCGGCGTCCACTCCTGGATTGTCTGGCAAGACAACCTCATCCACTTTGCTCCGCTGCTATTCCAGCCCAAGTAGCCGGCCTGGCGGATGGGGAAGCGAAGAGCGCTCCGGCCCAGACCAGGAACACGGGGAAAAGCTCCAGCGTGTAGCGCGGCTCCGAGTTGTCCAGCGTGAGCAGCAGCAGCAGGCGCAGGGCAACGGCGGCCGCCATCGCTCCGGCAAGCGCGCCAAAGCCGGCCCAGCCGCGGCGGCGCCACGCGAGCAGGCCCGCGAAGGCGAGCAGGAAGTAGGCAAGGTTCAGCGCGGCGTAGGCGGCGGCGAAGGCAGTCTGGCGCGGCGGAGTTGGGGACTTCCACCAGGTGTCGGGGATGGGCATCAGCTCGACGCGCGGGCGAAACATCATGTTGAGTACGCGCGCGATTGGCAGGGCGGCATAGTAGCAGATGGGACTGGCGCGTATGCGCCGGCGGGCAAGCTGGTCGAAGCGGTCGTCAACGGGCCACGAGGCGGCCGTCTGCTGGTTATAGTCGTCGAACAGCGCGGCGGTGGGAGCGTAGAGCGGCAGAGATTCGGGGACAACGCCGCCGGGGGCGAGGCATCCCAGGGCAAATGCGCGCGCGGGCAATTTGGCGATCTCCATGCGGTTGCCGTCGTAGTTCCAGTAGGTCAAGTCGGTGGAGGCAAACTCGATGGCCCAGGTGCGGTACCAGCGGTTGAAGCCGTGGAATTGCGGGTCGCCAGGATCGCTGGCGGAACGCGGGGCCAGCGGTTCGAAGACGCCGAAGGTATGCCAGTTGCGAGCCGTCCACGGCACCAGCGGCAAGAGGACGCAGAGCGCTGCGACCCATACCGGCGCAGTGGAGCGCAGCACCCCCATGCGGCGCCCCGGCATAGCCAGCGCGGCCCACAGCATGGCGGGAACGACTGCCACGGCCAGCAGACTCTGCTCGGGGCGCAGCAAAAGAGAATAAGCCAGCGCGGCGCAGGTGACCCAGAGCCAGCGATTGAAGCGCGCTCCCGCCTGCTGCCATCGGGCGAAGCCGTAGAACGCCAGAGCGATTGTGGTGAGCACCAGGGTTTCAGTGAGCGGCGTGGCAGCGTAGTTCGCCGTGAAGGGACACAGCGCCGCCAGCCACAAGACCACCAGCGCGGCGCGACCGCCGAAAAGCCGTCCGGCGAGGGCGCTCGCCAGCCAGCAGGTGAGCAAGTCGGCGGCCACCTGCACGTACAGCACGGCGCGGTAGTTTTCCACGCCGAAGAGGCGGAAGCACGCGGCGAGAAAGAGGGGGTAGCCGGGCAGGCGGATAAGGGTGGGGCGCACCACAATTGCGCCGGCAGACGTCGTCTCATGGCCGAAGCCGTATATGCCGGATTGCAGCCAGTTTTTGGCAAGTTCGCCGTAGACCAGGCTGTCTCCGGCGACGCGCGCCAGATGGGCGACGAACCACAGGCGCAACAGCAGACCGGCCACCAGTGCCGCGCCCGCGTATAGCCGGAACCGCCCTCTCCTATTCATCTAGCAGCATCATACTGGGATAGCGGTCGCCGGGCTGCGCCGCGTTGACTTGTGTTTCGGGCGCTGCGTACGATTGCGCAGGGGCGTCCACCGGCGCCCGGCAAACGCGTGTTCCAGTGGCCGTTTCCGGCGCTCCGTTCTGAGGTTCGTCGCGATGGCGGTCCGGGACTTGTTCAAGTCCACTTTTCAGCACAGAATTGGCAACTAAGGAAACATGACGAAGCAGGTTTTTTTCGATCCTCAACGCAAGCGTTGGAAGCGGTTACGGCGGATCTTCGATGTCGTTGCGCTGCTCGGCGTAGTGGTTGGGGTGCTGTTCATCATCGGCTTGGTGCGAATGACGCCGCTGCCCGAGCTGCTGCAGCCTCCTGTTCCGACCCACCGCAGCGCAGTGCAACTGGAAGCGACTCCGGCCAGGGGCGGCCAGAAGCCGCATACCTCCACGCATCGGAGGACGACCCTCAAACCCTCCGATGTGATTCTGAACTCGGGAGAAGGTCTGCGCGCCGCGTACTACGTTGAAGACGATCCGGCGAGCTACTCGTCGCTCAAACAGCACATCCACCAGATCGATCTGCTCTTTCCCGCGTGGATTCACGTGGTGACGCCGGACGGCACGCTGACCTCGTACTCCTTGGACAATCGTCCATTTGCGGTGGTGGACAAGGACGGCGTCAACAGGGTGGACCACGAGAACCGGGTCGCGCGTACCGTCGCATCGGCGGCGGCCGACGCGACACCTCCGGAGATCTTTCCGCTGGTCAATAACTACGATTCGGTCAAGAGCATGTGGCTCCCGTCGATCGGTGACTTCCTCACGAATCCTGCCGCGCGCGCCCATTTTATCCAGCAGATCGACCAGTTCCTGGTCGCGAACCCGAGCTATCGCGGAATCTCGCTGGACTTCGAGGAGATACCCTCCGAAGCTCAGGAAAGCTACATGGCGCTGCTGACGGCGCTGTACCAGGACTTCCAACAGCGCAAGCTGAAACTGTATGTCAACACGCCGGTGGGAGACGACGATTTCGACCTGAAGTACATGGCGGATCACACCGACGGCCTGCTGCTGATGAACTACGACCAGCACCAGACGGGCAGCGGGCCGGGGCCGATTGCCTCGCAGGACTGGTTTGTCGACAACCTGAAGAACGTGCTGAAGATCGTGCCCAAGGAAAAGGCCATCTGCGCGCTCGGCAGCTATGGATACGACTGGGAGATGTCGCTGCCGCCTGTGGATCCGAAGCATCCCGGCAGGGTGCCGAAGAATTTCGTGCCGAAGGTGCTTGGGGTGCAGGAGATATCGACGCAAACTGCCTGGCAGGAGGCAACCGACGCGGAAGCTCAGATTGAGCTCGACCCCGACTCGCTCAACGGCCACTTTGCCTATGACGACGATGATGCAGTTCCGCATGTTCGGCACCAGGTGTGGTTCCTCGACGCTGTGACGGTGCTGAATCAGATGCGCGCGGCGCGAGCGCTAGGCATCGAGACCTTCTCGCTGTGGGTGCTTGGGCAGGAAGACAATTCGCTGTGGAACATCTGGGACCGGCCGATTCACGCCGATCCGGTGAAGGACCTCGCCGCTGTCGAGCCCGGCTACGACGTCGACCTCGAGGGCGAAGGCGACATTCTCGATGTCTCGCGCAAAATGCAAACCGGCCATCGCGTGGTGACCATGGACGACGACGACTCGGTTCCGGAAGGGTACCGCTCCGTGACCGCGGAGACGATGACCTCGTATCCGCTCTCGTATACCGTGACCCAGACCGGCTATGTCCCTAACGAGGTAGCCCTCAGCTTCGACGATGGGCCGGACCCGACGTGGACGCCGAGGATTCTCGACATCCTGAAGGAAAAGCATGTGAGCGGGGCCTTCTTCATGATCGGCGAGGAGGCGCAGAACAACATCGGCTTGATGCAGCGCGTGTACCGCGAAGGCAACGAGATTGGCAACCACACCTTCACCCATCCGGACATCAGCGGAATCTCCACCGCCAGCGTGGACCTGGAATTGAATCTGACCGAGCGGTTGTTCGCGGCGGAACTAGGGGTGCAGCCGCTCTACTTCAGGCCGCCCTACTCGATCGACCAGGAGCCGGATACCAACGACCAGGCAGCTCCCGCGGACCGCATCCAGCACCTCGGCTATGTGATCGTCGGCAACAAGATCGATACCGACGACTGGGACGAACGTCCCGTCAAGAGCCCGCAGGAGATCATCGACAGCGTCTTCCAGCAGATGGAAGACATGAAGACGCGTTCCTGGATGCGCGGCTCCATCATCCTGCTGCACGACGGTGGAGGCGATCGCCAGGCGACCATCGACGCGCTGCCTCAACTGATCGACGCGCTGCGCGCCCATGGCTACAAGATCGTCCCGGTCTCGGACTTGATGCGCAAGACCCGCGCCGAGGTAATGCCGCCGCTGAACCAGCATCAACTGTGGGAAGCGCGCGTGGATGCGATCGCCTTCTGGGTGTGGGCTTTCTTCAACCATTTCGTCATCGCAGTCTTCTTCGTCGGCGACATCCTGATGAGCGCGCGCCTGATCATCATCGGTGTCTTCGCCATCATCGACCGCTTGCGCAAGCGCAAGAACCTTGCCGGCCCCGACTATGCGCCGCGGGTCGCGGTCCTGATCCCCGCATACAACGAGGAAAAGGTGATTGTGCGCACCATCCGCTCGGTGACGATGTCCAACTACAAGAACATCCGCATCATCGTCATCGACGACGGATCGACGGACAACACCTACCGGGCCGCCGTCGATGCCTACCCGGCGGACATTGCATCGGGCCGACTCACGGTGCTGACCAAGCCCAACGGCGGCAAAGCGGACGCGCTGAACTTCGGGCTGAATCGGACCAACGAGGAAATCTACATCGGCATCGATGCCGACGGCGTCATCGCTCACGATGCCATCGCCAACCTGGTCTCGCACTTCGCGAATCCGAAGATTGGCGCCGTGGCCGGCAATGCCAAGGTGGGTAATCGCGTAAACCTGTGGACGCGTTGGCAGGCGCTCGAATACATCACCAGCCAGAACTTCGAGCGGCGCGCGCTGGATCTGTTCGACGTGGTGATGGTGGTTCCCGGCGCGATTGGCGCGTGGCGCACCGCGGCCGTGAAGCAGGGCGGTTGCTACCATACCAACACTGTTGCCGAGGACGCCGACCTGACCATGAACCTGCTCGAACAGGGCTACTGGGTGATTTATGAAGACCGAGCGCTGGCCTTCACTGAGGCTCCGGTCGACATGAACGGGCTGATGCGGCAGCGATTCCGCTGGTCGTTCGGCATCCTGCAGGCCATCTTCAAGCATCGCGGCGCGATCGCGAAACGCCGCGCGATGGGCCTGTTCGCGCTGCCCAATACACTTATCTTCCAGATTCTGCTGCCGCTGGTCTCGCCGCTGATCGACCTGATGTTCGTCGCCGGCGTGATCAATTATTTTTACGACAAGCACTTTCATCCCGAGGCGGCGTCGGCCGCCAGCTTCGAGAAACTGCTGGCGTTCTTTCTGGCATTCCTGATCATCGACTTCGCGGCGTCCGCGCTTGCCTTCACGCTGGAACGAAAACACCCGGCCAGCAAGGGCGACGCGTGGCTGCTGTTCCATATCTGGATTCAGCGTTTCACCTACCGCCAGGTCTTCTCCATTGTGCTGTTCAAGACCATGAAGCGCGCCATCGACGGCAAGCCCTTCAACTGGGACAAACTGGAGCGCACCGCGACCATGTCAGAGCAGACGGAAAAGCTGATCGTGCGGTGACGCAGGTGCACTTCGCGCGTGAGGGTGCGGGCCGCAGACGCTAACATACCCTTGAATCGGCTGGCGACATAAGAAAAGCGCGGAACCGATACGGCTCCGCGCTTTTCCGATTGGTTGCGGGATTCAGCCGACGACTTCGATGCCCATGGAGCGGGCGGTGCCGCGAATGCTCCTGGCGGCCGCTTCCACAGTGTTGGCATTCAGGTCGGGCATCTTCTGCGTGGCAATCTGCAGGACCTGTTTCTCGGTGACCTTGCCCTTCTTCTCTTTGTTGGGAGTGCCCGAGCCCTTCTCGATGCCCGCGGCCTTCAGCAGCAGCACCGCCGCCGGCGGCGTCTTGGTGATGAAGCTGAAGCTGCGGTCGGCATACACCGTGATCACCACAGGGATGGTGATGCCGGACATCTCCGGGGTGGAGGTGCGCGCGTTGAACTGCTTGCAGAACTCCATGATGTTGACCTGCGCTTGTCCGAGCGCGGGGCCGACCGGGGGAGCGGGTGTAGCCTTGCCCCCGGTGATCTGCAGTTTTACGTATCCAGTGATTTTCTTCGGTGCCATAAAGGGTTTCCTTTAACTCGTTCTAGCGGCGGCGCACAGCCGGCTGCTGATTGGTATTCAAAAAACTCTGCTTCGCAGGATTGCGCGGCCCGGTTCGCCTGATCGCGCGCTCGGAGGTTACGCTTCCATCTTGTCGACCTTTGCGAACTCGATCTCCACCGGCGTTGAGCGGCCGAAGATCGAGACCATCACCTTCAGCGTCTGGCGGTCTTCGTTGACGTCGTCTACGGTGCCGTTGAAATTGGCGAAGGGGCCTTCGTTGATGCGCACCTGCTCGCCCTTCTCGAATTTCACCTTCATCGACGGCTTGTCCTTGGCCGCCTCGGAGCGGAACAGGATGGAGCTGACCTCCGCCTCGGAGAGCGCGACCGGCTTGTCGCCGGTGCCCAGGAAGCCGGTGACGCGCGGCGTGTTCTTGATCACGTGCCACAGGTCGTTATCGAGTTCCATCTCCACCAGCACGTAGCCGGGCAGGAAGACGCGTTCGATGGTGTATTTCTTCCCGTTACGCAGCTCGGTGACCGGCTCGGTGGGGATCATGATGCGACCGATGCGGTTGTGCAGGCCGAACGCCTGGATGCGGCTCTCCAGCGACTCGCGCACCTTGCGCTCGAAGCCCGAGTACGCGTGGATGATGTACCACTTGAAATTCTCGTTCACCGGCGGTGCAAGCTGCGCCGCCGGGGTTTCGCCGCCGGGGTCCTGCGCTTCCGGAGTCTGCTCGTCTACCGCCATGGTCTGTGTGCCTTCTTCGTGCATCGGTGTGGTGCTGTCTGTGCCGCGTGATCTTTGTCCGGCGCGGCAGCCGGTTACTGGTTATGGGTGAAGTGGTAAATGAACTTGGTGACGCCCTGGCCCACCACGAAATCCACCAGCGCGAAGTAAGCCGCAAAAATAAATACCGTGACGATGACGATCGTGGTGGTGGCTCTCACCTCGGTCCACGTCGGCGCCACCACTTTGCGCATTTCGCTGCGCACGTCCTTCAGAAAGTCAAGAAGCTCCCGGGGCCGCGACTTCAGCCGGCTGAACCTATCATCGTTGTTGTCTGCCAATGCAATTGCCTTCGCCATGTGCTGTCTCAAGTCCTTCCTGCTGCTGAAATCGTCTGCCGTGGTGCCAACCATGCCCCGCTGCCTGCGGAAGAGGGGAAGGCGGGAAAACTGGCGGGGGAGCTCGGATTCGAACCGAGAAGTCCGGTTTTGGAGACCGGCAGTTTAGCCGTTGAGCTTACTCCCCCTTGGGAGCTCTTAGCTTCCAGCTCTTAGCCTTTAGCTAGAAGCTAGCGGCTAAAAGCCAGGGGCTGCTCTACTTCGTCTCCTTGTGGGCCGTGTGCTTGCGGCAGGTATTGCAGAACTTTGAGAACTCGAGCCGACCGGTGGTCGTCTTCTTGTTCTTCGTGGTGGAGTAGTTCCTGTTCTTGCACTCAGGACACTGCAGTGTGATGATCTCGCGCATTCTGTCTGTTCTCCTAACGTGGCCAGCCACCTCGGCTGGCAAGCAGCTTGGCAGATTGATGGTTCCTCTGACACGCCGCGACGCAGGGCTTATATGGCCCCTGCTGCCGATCCTGAATTTTCTTGCGGAAAGCAGTGCGGTCAGGCCACGCACAACCTCCTCTATTATCCAACAAAATGCGATTTTAGGGAAGCTTTACGCCCGCATTCCAATCAGTCGGCCTGTTCCGCTCGGCAAGTCGATTCCCAAAATATATTCCCACCGGAGCAAGAAAAAGTGCATCTGGTCCTCGCGTGGAATCCGAATCCAAATTCCAAGATCCTCAGACTCTTCTACTGAGACAGAGATTGAGTGTGAATCGGGTAGGCCAATCGAGGCGAGAGCCAAAACCTGCTTCCCATCCTCAGTCAGGATGACTGCGACTTTTTGGCCTGCGAGTTTCATGACGCCTGCGCGGCTTCCGAAAACCCGAAGTTTGCCGCCAAGAGGCGATCCAGACCCTCTTGTGCCTCCCTCGATCCGGAATCTAGAAGATCGTTGATCAGATCCTCTTTGAGGAACACGATTTGGATGCCGTCCGGCCGTTCAATTTCCACGCGAAATCTGCCTTCCAGAGTCTTCAGCCAAACCCCCACGACAGTTCCGGAGAGACCACGTTGGATTAGCCATCTCTCAAGGAGTGCCCCAACCACTTCTGCACGCCTTTCAAGCTCTTTCCTTGATAGATCGCCGGCGTACCGGCTTCGCAAGTATTCTTCAGCGGAGATTCCCAATTTCTTCGCCACCTGCTTTTCCTCATCTGTAATTGGGGGCAGCTCGTCAAACGGGATGCGATGGGCGGTTAGCCAGTCTTCGTTTGTGGAACGATACCCGTCGACCCGTATGTCCATCGCGCCCCTCCCCTTTTTACTTGATAATCTCCGAGATGGTACCTGCGCCTACGGTTCTGCCGCCTTCGCGGATGGCGAAGCGGAGTCCCTTCTCCATGGCCACCGGTGTGTGCAGCGTAACTTCCAGCTGTACGTTGTCGCCCGGCATCACCATCTCGGTGCCGGCCGGCAACTTCGCGCTCCCGGTTACGTCGGTAGTCCGGAAGTAGAACTGCGGCCTGTAGCCGTTGAAGAACGGCGTGTGCCGCCCGCCTTCTTCCTTGCTCAGCACGTAGACCTCGCCCTTGAATTCGGTGTGCGGCGTAATCGATCCCGGCTTGGCCAGGACCATGCCGCGCTCCACATCTTCCTTGGCGATGCCACGCAGCAGAAGGCCCGCGTTGTCGCCCGCCAGACCTTCATCCAACTGCTTCTTGAACATCTCCACGCCGGTGCATACCGTCTGCCGCGTCTCGCGGAAGCCCACGATCTCGCAGGCTTCGCCCACCTTCACCTTGCCGCGCTCGATGCGCCCGGTGACCACCGTGCCGCGTCCGGAGATGGAGAAGATATCCTCGATCGGCATCAGGAACGGCAGGTCGAGAGAGCGCGTCGGCTGCGGTATGAACGAGTCCACCGCATCCATCAGCTCGTCGATCTTGGCTTCCCACTTGGCTTCGCCGTTCAGCGCGCCCAGCGCAGAGCCGCGGATGATCGGCGTGTCGTCGCCCGGATAATCGTACTTGCTCAGCAGCTCGCGGACTTCCATCTCCACCAGCTCGATCAGCTCCTCGTCCTCCACCGCGTCGCACTTGTTCANNNNTCTTGATGTAGTCGGCGTGGCCCGGGCAGTCCACGTGCGCGTAGTGGCGCTTCGAGGTCTCGTACTCCACGTGCGCGGTGGCGATGGTGATGCCGCGCTCCCGCTCTTCCGGCGCATTGTCGATCGAGTCGAACGAGCGGAACGAGTTCTTCGGGTTGTGCTTGGCCAGCACCTTCGTGATCGCAGCCGTCAGCGTCGTCTTGCCGTGATCAATGTGTCCGATCGTCCCTACGTTCACGTGCGGCTTTGACCGGTCAAACTTTTCCTTGCCCATCGCTGTTC
>PLUT01000064.1 GCA_003162875.1 Granulicella sp. | reverse complement strand
ATCACGCGGTCAAAGCACTAGTTAGCGATTTCGTATAAGCTCCGTATAGAAAACGCCGGTCACCCGAAGTCAGGGAACAACGCTCCTCGGTATGCCTATGAGTATTATCCCTAACCCGACTGCCCGCCTCGTCTTCAATGCCGAAGGCACGCGGCGCGTTGTCCCGATCGACACCATCCCCTTCACAATTGGGCGTGGTGCAGATTGCAGCCTTTTGATTTCTCACGCACAGGTTTCTCGAGAACATGCCTGCATCGAGCGCGACGGCAGTGGCTATCTCATTCGCGACCGGAGCAGCAGGCACGGAACATTCGTCAATGGGGCCCGGATCACGAGTGCGTCGCTACACGCAGGAGATTCGATCAGAATTGGCGGCAGGCCCGATGTCCTGGTCTTTGAAGACGGAGAGCCGAGTGCCACGCGCACGTTGCTTACCCAGCTTTCACAGAGCGGCGCACACTCCGCAGGCGACGGCGATCTGGAGAAGCTCTCGCTGTTTCTCCAGGCTGCCCGGAGTTTGAGCGCCTTTGACGGGAGTAACGACGTTCTCCGCACGATGCTCGAATACAGCATTCGCCTGACCGGAGCAGAACGAGGGTTTGTCTTCCTGGGTGAGAATGCCGAAGGTTTTCGTCTGGAATGCGGACGCAATAGAGATGGCAGCGAAATCGCCGGAGAACCCTCAATCTCGTACTCCATCGTTCGAGATGCGGCCCAGTCTCAGCTCGATTTCATCCTCTCCGATGTAACCGATGAGATCGCCTCGGAACGCGAAAGCCTTATGGCCAATGCGATTCGCAGCGTCGTTGCAATTCCGCTCCGCTGCCAGAGCTCGCCCACGCTGCTAGGTCTCCTTTATCTCGACAGCCACTACCAAAATCCAGATTTCAACCGCACCGGCAAAGAAATCCTTCACGCAATCGCTCACCAGGCGGCGACGCTTCTCGAAAATCTGCGTTTGATCGAGCAAGAGCGTCAGTCCGCGTTACTGCGAAAAGAGTTGCAGATAGCCGCATCGATACAGAGTCAGATCATTCCACAGACGCTGCCCGAGTTCGCCTTTGCCCATCTTGCGGCCCGCACGATACCCTGCACCGGCGTAGGAGGAGATTTCTATGACGTGATTCCGGTTCCTGACGGCTTCGTCGCGGTCGTTGCGGATGTCTGTGGCAAGGGTATTCCTGCCGCACTGCTAGCCTCGATGGTGCAGGGGATGTTCCACGCACAGACCAGCCTTGGAGCCGCCAGAGGCGTCTCGCTCCTGGAGGCTATCGAATCCCTCAATGCATCAGTCTGTGCCCGGACACCCGGAGAGAAATACGTAACGATGGCCGCCCTCCGCTACACCCATTTGGGCTCGGGTTCGGCGAAGATTGAATTGGTCAACGGAGGACACGTTGCGCCGATGATCGTTCGCAAGGACGGAACTGTCGAAGTCATCAATGACGGCGATCTCCCCGTGGGGCTGCTTGACTTCGCGCGATTCCATGTCATCGACATAACGCTTTCGGTCGGCGACCGCATCGTCCTGGTAACGGATGGCATCACTGAGGCCGAGGATGCGGAGGGAACCCAATTCGGCGTGGCGAAGCTCCAAATCCTGATCAGCGCGCCGGATCCCGTTGCTTCAGTGTTCTCCGCCGTTGAACGGTTTTGCCAGGGAGCCAGTTTGCTGGATGACCAGACTATGCTGGTGATCCAGCAGGTTGCATGAATTCAACTGCGGGCGTCTCCGCGGACGAGGAAATCCACTATTCTGCATCCCGCTCCTTACTCATTGACTCGCCCGAGATAGCGATCGAGCCAATCAAGGACGGCCTTTACAAGTAGCGGGCGCTGCTCGGTCACATCGTGTGGCGTCTCAAGGACGATGTGTTCCTTATCCTTCTCCGGCGTGCCAAGCATTTTGAAGAGCGGCTCCTGTGACTTTTCAAGAGGAAATACATAGTCATAGCGGCCGTTCACCATCAGGACAGGCTTCTTCATGCGCGGCGCGAAATCGGCGTGGTCGCCGCCGGGCGGGGGCGGGTCGAGGAAGTAGCCTCCGTCGAGGAAAATGGCGGTTTTCAGTCGATCCTGCAGCAGAGTTGCCGCGATTATCCCTTCTACCGAACCCATGCTGTCTCCGAGGTAAGCCAGTTTGCCACTGTCGATGTCGGAACGAGTGGCAAGATAGTCGAGCGAACGTGCCACGTCTTTGTACCAGTCTGTGGTGATCTGGATATTCTGCCCACCCTTGGGTAAAGTGAACGTTACGCGCCTGCTGTAGGTGTTCTCATAAATCGGATAGATAACAGCGCGGCCGCTTTGAACGATATAGTCGAAGAATTTCATGACGCCAAGGTTGCGGCCGTTATTCTCATCCGGAATATACATGATATCCGCGCTGGGAAAGAACACCACCGTCTGATAGGGCGGACGCACATTCTTCGGCAGAAAGAGATAGGCGGACATCCGTTCGCCGCGGTAGCCGGTATCGAATTCGACCTTCTCTTCTTTCCAGTAAGCCGTCTCCTGGACGACGCCATCGGACTTTTCATGCAGCGGTGTTTTCGGATATGCGTAGAGAAGCTCATAGGCGTGAAAAACATCGTCGGACGCAGGCTTGAAGTGAGTAAAGTCCCGAGCCAGACGCTTCACCGGATTCAACGTCTCTTGTGGTAAATCTCCGGAGTTTCGCACGCAGCGAAAGCCATTGGTATCGGATCGATCAAACGGCGACAGGGTTTCCGGATCATAGTAGAAGTATGAAGGCGATTTCCAGGAGCCGCCCAGAATGAAGCGGTGATCCAAGTCGTCCGAGTTGACTACCCATTCCCGGACGTTGCCTCCCATGTCGTACGTTCCAAAAGGTCCGACGCCTTGATAGGAACCCACGGGCGCAAGACCGTTACCGGAAAAATTGCTGACGGCCTCGATATGACCTCCCATGGCTGAGGGGGCTGCCCGATACCACTGCGCCACTGAGGGAAGGCTCTTTCCCGCGAAGGCCGCATAGGCAGACGCCTCGAACCAACTTACGCCCGAGACGGGATAATCCGCCTGACCCTGCGCATAGTGCCCGGCCACCCACCCGGAGGGTCCAGGACGTCCCGTCGTGTCGCGGAATTCTGCCATAGCGTCGTCCCAGGAAAGACTGCGGCCATCATGGCTGAATGGTTGCGTCCAATATTCCTTCTTTTCGTATCCACCGCTGTCGACGAACTTCTGATAGTCGCGATTGGTAACCTCGAAGCGATCGACATAGTACGGAGGCAGCTTGTAAGGGCCGAGAAATCCGACGAAATCGATATAGCCGGTCCAGTTCGAGGCGGGCACAGGGACCATCCCGCCGGGTGCTGCCTGGAAGTTCGCGAGTGCAAAATTCATGGACTTGCCCACACTTGGAGCTTCAACCAGCTCGCCAACTCCGGGCTTCGATATTTTCCACCGAAAGTATCCCTTTGGAATCGAAATGCCGTTCAAGGGAGTTATGCCAAGAGTGCGCCAGGGAGAGTCGGGCGCCACATAGTCTTGTATCTCGACCGTTGCTCCGGACGGGGATGAAGTAATGTCGACGTGATAAGTATTCTCGGCGGAAATCTGCTGCAACCGAGGGTCGCCGGGAAGATACTTCTCGGCCTGTTCGAGAACGCCAAGCGCGGCGAGCGGCTTTCTCTCGGCGATCAGACTCGTGATTTGCGGGATCGCCTCCTCCCGCGCCCACTGCCTTTTCGAAGTGCGATGAAAGAACCATCCCCCAGCGGCAATTGTAAGAAGAAGGGCAACTATAGCCGAGAGGGCGACCACCCGGGACCGGCGCTTTGCCGCCGCATCGTGCGATCTCGAAGCGGTTCGACTCAGAAGATCCGAGGTTTCGCGAACCACTTCTGACGCCGACTGATAGCGGCTCGCAGGCTCCTTTTCAAGAGACCGGCAAATGATTTGACTGGCCAGTTGGGGAGCATCAGGCCGAAACTCGCGCAAAGATGCTGGAGGATTCTCGATGACAGCGTGGAGAACGGCAATATTGCCTTCGCCTTGAAACGGTGTCCGCCCGGCAAGCAATTCGTAATAGATGACACCCAGGCTCCACAGGTCCGTCCGAGCGTCAACTGCGTTTCCTCTTGCCTGTTCGGGAGACATGTAGAGCGGAGTCCCGATAATAAAGCCTGTCTCTATCGAGGCTGTCGCATCCGGGGTAAGCGGTGCGAGCAACTTGGCGATGCCGAAGTCGAGCACCTTGGCATGCCCTTTCGGCGTGATCATCACATTGGCCGGCTTCAGGTCGCGGTGGATAACACCATGTTCGTGGGCTTCTTCGAGTGCACCAGCTATCTGCAAAACGATCGATGTAGCGTCTTCGATTGAGAGGGGGCCATTCTTCAACTTGGCCGCAAGAGTTTGCCCCGGGACGCACTCCATCACGAGGTAGTCCACGCCGTCTTGCTCGCCTACGTCGTATACGGCGGCGATGTGGGGGTGGCTCAGCTTCGCCAGCGCCAGTGCCTCCTTGCGAAAGCGGCGGCGACTCTCATCTCCTGTCACCAAGCCGGGAGAGAGTATCTTGATGGCTACGACACGTTCCAGCTTCTCATCGCGTGCGCGATATACCGCGCCCATACCGCCGGAGCCAATCGGCTCTATGACGGTATAGCGCCCCAGCTTATGTCCCGCAGTCAAAATCTGTCCGCTGACGGTTTGTGAAGGCGGCCGCGCGCTGTTTCCTGCAAGGAGCGGATCTTCTAAAAAGCTACCCATGCGCTGGTAGTCAATAAGAAGTTCCTCTACAAGGTTGCGCAGCTCCGGCGACCCACGGCACGCCCGCACCAGATATGCAGAACGCTGCTCGGGGGGCAGGTCAAGAGCAGCTCCAAAGATCTCCTCGGCGGATTGCTCCTTGTTGGCCATAGGTTATCCGGTCTAGCGTAGTAAATATGAGCGTCCGAGCGACCCACAGTATGGCATTTCATATGAAATCTGCCTGGTGACGGTAGATAATACCACAGGTGCAGAGGAGGCGGGTTCCCATGGAAATTGAGAAGGGCCAGGTGACCCAACTCCTGAAGGCGATGGCCAAGGGCGACTCCGAAGCGGCGGACAAATTGTTGCCGCTAGTCTATGGAGAATTGCATCGGCTGGCCAGCTCGTACATGCGGAATGAGAGGCCCGATCATACACTGCAGGCGACAGCCCTGATCAACGAGGCCTACCTTCGACTGGCGCGAGAGGATACCGGCTGGAACAGCCGCGAGCATTTTATCGGGGTGGCGGCTAACGTGATGCGGCGCGTATTGATCGACTATGCCCGCGCCCACAGAGCAGAACAAAGAGGCGGAGGCCTGAAGCGGGTTGAAATGCAGGACGACCTTGCTATTTCGGCGGAGAAGCTTGACGAAGTCGAAGCTCTAGACTCGGCATTAACCAACCTGGAGGGCCAGAACCCGCGGCAGGGTAAGGTCGTGGAACTGCGCTATTTCGGCGGTCTGTCGGTGGAGCAAATAGCTTCACTTCTGGGGGTGTCGCCCCGGTCGGTAAAGCGCGACTGGTCGCTTGCGCGGATCTGGCTGTTTCGTGAACTACAGCAGGGTGCGACTCCATCGCCTGGACATCGGAAATAAAAATATAGATTGTGTGGCCCCATTTTCCGGACGACTGCGCCTTACTAGGTGAAGGCGTCCGGTACGGCGTCTTCCGAAAGGAGAAGCCATCATGACCACACTCTCGATGTCGAAGATTCGCGCCGCCATTGTCGTCGCCACCCTCGCCGTGGCCTCTGGGGCTGCGGCTCTATACGCGCAGGATCAAACCATGCGGAGTCAGGTAAAAGTACCCTTCGCGTTCGAAGTCGGATCGACCCACTTCGCCCCCGGCACCTACGTTCTCAGCGAACCACGAGAACACCTCCTCTCCGTCCATGGCCCTTCCGGCACAGCTTTAGCCATGAACCGGCGAGAAACAACTCTGTCGCCCGCGACCGAATCCAAAATTGTCTTCTACAAGTACGGCGACCGCTACTTCCTTCGCGAGGTATGGGCCAAGGGGAGCACCGATCACCTTTGCTGCCCCGAGTCAAAGGCTGAGCACCGGGTTAGAGAGATCCAGCAAGCAGCCAATCGCGCGTCTATCGCAGCTCCCACCAACGTGGAGACCGCGTCGCTGGAAAACACCAGGTAACTTCGAGTGGCTCAAGGCGGAGGGTGAATACGCCGGGCAGGGGCGATCGCGCGCCGAAGCACTCCTGCCCCTACCTATCCGATGAGGAAACGGGATGCTTCGCAGGCACCGCATCGCGAACATTGCTTAGGTCCCTCAGCTAGCCAACCAGGAATAGGAGTCGACGAAAGATGAGTGCAAAGATCACCATACGTCAGGTTAAAGGCGCTACTGTTCTCGAAGTGGGCGGTCGTATCACGCTTGGCGAAGGTGGTGTAACCCTCCGAGATGCGATCCAGAACGCACTGAAAACCGGCACGAAGAAACTCGTTCTGGATATGGGCGGCGTGAGTTACATGGATAGTTCCGGCGTCGGTGGACTGACCGCAGCTTACACATCCGCCAGGAACAAAGGCTGCGAAGTCAAGCTGCTTCATCTCACAAAGAGGATCGACGACCTGATGCAGATTACTAAGCTTGCCACCATATTCGACATCTACTCGAACGAACAAGAAGCGCTGTCTTCCTTCAAGAGCTAGCGCAGTATCCGCCCAATCGTCGGTCTGGACTCGCCATGATGAATGACGCTCCCGGACCGTAATGACACCTCTGCGCCTATCGACTTACATCGCCGAATCGCAGAGGGCCACGCACCTTAGCGAACTGGAGGNNCGCCGGGTATGCCTGCTCCGTGTCATGCTCAGTCGCCGAACGTCACGGTCTTTGCCTCTGGTCTGGCCGGCCCGAGAGGCCTCAAGTTCGGGCCGGACGGAGATTTGTACGTCGCCGAAGCCGGCTTTGGCGGCGCGAATACAACCACCGCCAGTCAGTGCACTCAGGTCCCGAGTCCCATTGGTCCTTATAAGAACGGCAATACGGCCAGAATCTCCAAACTCGACAAGCATGGAAACCGTACCACCGTAGCGTCCGGCTTCCCCTCCGCAGTCAGTAGCGACGCAACTAGCGACACCATGGGCGTGGCCGATATCGCCTTCCTCGATGGGCAACTCTATGCCGTTACCGCTGGAGGAGGGTGCTCTCATGGCAACCCTTCGATTCCCAACCTCGTCGCCCGTGTCGATACCCGAACGGGCAACTGGACAATGATTGCTGACCTTAGCACATTCTTGCAAGATCACCCAGCGATGTACCCCAACGCCGCCGACTTCGAGCCCGACGGGACCTTCTACAGCCTCATTGCCTATCAGGATCGTCTTTATACCGTCGAGCCCAACCACGGCCAGGTCTTCTCCATCTCGCCAACTGGCGATGTCAACGAAGTGACGGATATCTCCGAGGCTGAGGCTCACATCGTCCCAACATCCATTGCGGCCAAGGACGGCAATTTCTACGTCGGCAATCTCGGACTGTTCCCCATCACAGCGGACGCCTCGAAGATACTGACACTGTCCCCGGGACAGGACGGTGGATTCATCCCGCGCCTGGACTTCTGCCCGGGTCTGCAGAAGCTGAGAGTTGCAGGCTCACGGGCAGGATTCACGACTGTCGTGGCAGTCGACTTCGGTCCGGATGGGCTGCTGTATGCGCTCGAACTCTCGCCCGCTGCCGGTTATCCAACGCCCGGCGTAGGCAAGGTGGTTCGGCTCAACCGGACAGGGGATATTGAAGACGTCGCAACCGGCCTCTCCGTGCCCACAGGGATGACATTCGGGCCGGATGGATATCTGTATGTCTCCAACTGGGGCGCAGCCCCCGCCGGGGCCGGTCAGGTCGTGCGCATCGCGATTCCGTAGCAGAAGGCATTAGCCTGTGTGGAGAGTATCCGGCGGATGAGGCTGGATCCTCCCACACAACCGATTGTCCTCCAGCGAGTAGCTAACCTGGCGGTATGTCGGAGTAGATGTGTTTCACAACCCACACTTTGAGGAACAGTGCCCCCGCATCTTTTGGATCATCTGTTTTCAGTATGTTGCGGAGACTTCGGCAGTCGGCCTTTTGGAGCAGTCTTGCGCCTGTCCGAACCTCGACGCCGGAAGAGGGTGTCAATTTACGAGAACAGGGCGACGCGCTCATCGAAGTTGTGGACGGACGGCTGAGGTCGCTTGCTAATCGGCAGGCGCTTAAAATCTCGTTAGGGTCTGCGGATTCTAATCCGCGAATCTCGCAAAAAATCTGCCATTTACGAAATGATGAACGCCCGCAACTTATTCATGTTATTGGTGCCCGGAGGGGGACTTGAATTCCGCCGGCGCATTGATAATAGGCAACTTACGGATTTTTATGGACGCCCAAAAACCGGAAAACGCCAGATACGCCGTAGTGAGGTACGCCACAGGTACACGCCTTTTGTCCTCAATTTGCTCTGATTACGGTTACATTTACACCGCACACCGAAGCACATTTCCTTTTGCCGCGGCTGTTCTCGCAAATTGACGCCCCGCTTCCGGGGTCGAGGTCCAGACTCGCGCAAGGTTGTTCCAAAGCGCCGACTGTTGGGGTCCCGCAATCTGCTGATAAAGAGATGAGCGAAAATGATGCGTAGCGCTGTTCCAAAAGGTGTGGGTTATGAAACAGTGCGGCGCTGGTTCCGCAGGCCTAGGGCAACGCGGATACGGAGGTTGTGAGGAACCCACCACAGCCTGTGGAGCACAGATCCCTAAAGCTGACAGGAGCGGGTGATGCGGAGGGGGCGGGAGTGACGACAGCGATGCTCGCGGACTGGCTTTCAAGTCAAGGCGAGTTCCTCGGCTATGCCGTGTGTGCGGGCGGTTTGTGTTTACAGTGGTATGTGCACGCCGAACAATGGCGATTGCGATGCGACATTTATGCGCTATGTGGCGCGTCTTATGGATGTATTGGAGGCGCTGGAACGAAGTAGTCTGAGGACGTTCGATCTAGGGCGTGTTC
>PLUT01000310.1 GCA_003162875.1 Granulicella sp. | reverse complement strand
CCCTGTTCGCGGGCCAGTTTCTTCCCCGAAGCAGAGAGATTTCGAGCGGCGGATTTCATGGGATATGGGACATCTCGTCGCTGGCGTCCGGTACTCAGCAGCAGATGATGACAAAGCCGGACGGCCCCACGGATGCGATCAGTGTGACCCTTGCCAAGGGAATCGATGCCTACTCGCTGTCGGACCGTGCGGTGAAGTATGGGATCCTTTTTGTGTTCATCACATTTGGAGGCTTCTTCCTGTTTGAGATCATCAAGAAGATGCTGATTCACCCGGTACAGTATCTGCTGGTCGGGGCCTGCCTGACAGTCTTTTTCCTGCTGCTGATCAGCCTTAGCGAGCATATTCTCTTTCCCCTTGCGTACCTGATCTCAAGCGTCGGGTGCGTTGGTCTGATGACGTACTACCTGGTATTCGTGCTGCACAGCAAGGAGTATGGACTGGCGTTTGGAAGCATATTGGCGGTGCTTTACGCCGCGATCTACGGGCTGCTTGTCTCTGAAGACAATGCGCTGTTGCTTGGCTCGCTGTTGCTGTTTGGCCTGATCGCAATCGTGATGATTGGGACGCGCAAGGTGGACTGGTACCAGAAGACTGCCGACCTTGCGGGCGGCGTGGAACCCCCTCCGCCCCCGCCGCCGTATTTTTCGCCAGGCAGAACGGACGCGGGCCGGAGTTGAGGCTCCCAGGAGCGCTGGGTAAAGTTGCCGGTATAGAATTGGTTATGGGCGCAGCGAGCGAAGCGGGCTTGTGCGGACCTACCCTTCCGGAGCAAATCCTTTCGTGAAACAGCGNNTCCCGTGCGGCGTGCTGCGGCCAGAGTGCAAGGGCGTCATCGGCAACGGCGTGGTGCTGGATCCGATGGCCTTCCTGGGCGAGGTGAAAAAGCTGAAGGACGCCGGCCTGAAGATCGATGGCCAGCTCTTTGTGTCGAATCGCGCACAGGTGATTCTGCCCTACCACCGCATGATCGAGCTGGCGGCGGAGAACGCGCCGGGGCGGACCAAGATCGGGACCACCAGCCGCGGCATCGGGCCGGCGTATGAGGACAAGATGCACCGCAGCGGGCTGCGCGTAGTCGATCTGCTGAACCCGGCGCTGCTGCGCACGCACATCAACAACGCCTGCTACGAGAAGAACACCATTGCGCAGGTGCTGTTTGGGACGGAGCCGCTGGATCCGAAGGCAATTTACGAGGAGTATGCGCGAGCGGCGGACCAGATTGCGCCGTACGTGACCGACACCGCGGTGTTGCTGAACCAGGCGATCCGCAATGGCGAGAAGGTGATGTTCGAGGGAGCGCAGGGCGCACTGCTCGACATCGACCATGGGACCTATCCGTTTGTGACATCGTCGTCGTCGACCGCCGGCGGCGCGGTAACCGGGACCGGGGTGGGGCCGACCAAGATCGGCACGGTCATCGGCGTGACCAAGGCCTACGTAACCCGCGTAGGCGAGGGGCCGTTCCCCACCGAGATTGAAGACGACTCCGCCGGGCTGCTGCGGGCGCGCGGGCAGGAGTACGGCGCCGTTACCGGGCGGCCGCGGCGCTGCGGCTGGCTGGACCTGCCCCTGCTGCGCTACTCGAACATGATCAACGGAACGGAGTTCCTGGTCGTCACCAAAATGGACGTGCTGGACGAGTGCACGGACATTCCCGTGTGCATCGGCTACAAGATCAACGGCAAGTTGACCGACACCATTCCGGCGGACATGCGCGGTTTCGAGTTGATCCGTCCCGTCTACACCAAGCTGAAGGGTTGGAACACGTCGACCGAGGGGATCACGGAGTTCGACAAGCTGCCAAAACTGGCGCAGGAGTATCTAACCTTCGTGGAGCGCGAGTCGGGCGCGACCATCGGCATGGTATCGACCGGGCCGGACCGTGGGCAGACCATGACCCTGCCGGCGTTTGAAGAGGCGCTGAAGGCGTAGAGGCGTAGAAAGGTGATTCTCGGATGGTCAGCTTTACCGTGCGGATGCGGTTCGAGGAGGGAGACCACGGCGTCATCGCCGAAACGCTGCGCCAGCTAACCCTGGCGTCGCGCCAGGAGGAGGGCTGCGTCAATTACATCGCCCACTTTGTGGAGAGCGACCCCGCAACGGTGGTGCTCTACGAGCAGTATGTGGACGAGGAGGCGCTGGAAAACCATCGCAATACTCCCCACTTCCTGCAGCTTGCCAAGGGCGGCCTGTACCTGCTGAAGCACACGCGCGAGTTGGAGCTCCTGAGCGCCGTAGACTGAACGCGAAGCTCCGCCAAGGCGCCTGCGACGGCCAACGCCTCACTGAAACCGGCGCTTTCTGCCTCAAAATTGGTTCACGCGACTTTGTTTTGACTCCATACGTCAAACCGGACTACCATCCGGTACGGTCCCATGGCGCAGCACTCGTTTGATTCCCGTCGCATTCCTTCCGGCATCCTGCTGATAGCCCTCTGCATTCCTGCCTCCATGCTTTCCACGCCGGCTGCATGGGCAGACGGCCCGCATCCCAAGCTCCACGATCAGTACAAACACGAGGTTGAGAAGTTGGAGCAGGTGTGGCGCAGCGCGGAGCTGAACGACGATGTCGACGCCATGGACCGGCTGCTCTCAGACGACTACATCGGCATTACCATGACCGGCCAGGTGGTTACCAAGCCGCAACAACTGGACCGAATGAGGAACCGAAGCCTGGTGTTGACCACGATTGAGCTCACCGACGTGAAGGTGAAGCTGATCGGGACGACCGCGATTGTCACCTCACTGGCCGATGTGGACGGCACCAACGACGGGGAGCCGATGCACGGGACCTATCGCTATACCCGGGTTTATTCGCGGCTGCCGTCGGGAGCGTGGAAGATCACCAACTTCGAGGCGACGCGCGTCGGGCCGTCCCCGCCGCCGGGGGGCAGACGTCCTCGGCCTGGGGACTCTGAACCGAATCAGCCTCCCAAGCCGAATTGATCAGGCGACAGCGCCCAACGGTGGGGCAGCAGCAAGCTCCGGCGCAGGCTTCACCAGCTCAGGCTTCCCGCGCCCGGATCGGGCCAGCGATCCAGCCAGGTTGAGCGCCAGCAGGCGCCGATCGAGCGAGCGCGTTCCCCCGGTGAGGCGCGCGTCCTCCGGTTCCTTGGGCAAGGGCAACAGCGAGTCGACTCGGGGCGCAGTCTGGCGGCTGGGTTGGCGGCACTGGGTTACCGTGGTACCCAGCATTTCCTGCTGCATCCCCAAGCCCGGCGAGGAAGGCTGGAGGTGGTTGATCCTGCTCAGCATCGTGGCCATGGTCCCTCCAGGAAGGCCTTTTGCTACGGGCCGTGTAGGCTGTATTGGATGTTATCGGCGGCGGTTCCGTTGCACCATCGAGGGATAAAGTAGCCAGGATTTTCCCGAGGAATGCCTGCGCGACCGGTTACCGACGGTGCAGGCCTGCAAGCAGCGGCGCGGGCGTGGAGATCAATCCTGCCAGGCCTCGCGAATCCGGATCCAGGTCGTGTCGAGAGTCTCCGGAAGCACGCGGGTGTCCGCGGTCGCGGTCATGAAGTTGGTGTCGCCGATCCAGCGTGGCAGGGCGTGCATGTGGATGTGGCTGGCAATGCCTGCACCCCCTGCCTGACCCAGGTTGAGGCCGAAGTTCATGCCCGCAGGCCGGTAAACAGCGCGCAGGACTCGCTCCACGCGTTGGGCCAATGCCATCATCTCCTGCGCATCCTCGGGCGGGAGCGCGGCCAGCGAATCGACATGGAGGTAAGGGACGATGAGGATGTGGCCGGTGGTGTAGGGAAAGGCGTTGAGGCACAGAAAGCAGGTCTTTGCGCGGACCAGAACGTGCGCTGCCATCTCTGCCTCGGCGATCGGCATCCCGTGGGCAACGGCGTAGTCCACGGCAGCAATCAGGTTGCAGAAGACGCAGCCGCAATCCACGGCGCCGGACTCCGTCCACGCGCTGAGCGCGGCGGGCACGCCGGGGCAGGAGGAGGTTTCATCGGCGCGGGCGACATACTCATAGCGCCACGGTGTCCACAGTCGTTCCATGCGCCGGAGTATAGCTGGTTTGTGGAAGATTGGCGTCGGATTCGGTCGCGGAGACTGATGCCGGGTTCAGATTCGGCAGCCCGCAAAGGGCATTTCCGAGACTGCGTGAGCAGGGTGAAAGACAAGCGAAATGCAGGCCGCGCGGGCCGGTTCCGATGCGCATGAATTCAACTTCTATCCACACAAACGTGCATTGACTCTGCCCCATCGACCGTATATGCTTTTATATAAGCCACTGCGTGGGATCCAAGTGCAGCAGCTCCAATGTAAGACTTCACATTCCTGCCCTGCCGAAGCTGCTTCGGGTAACAACCAGCGCGTCCTTCTCCGACCGCTGTTTGACACACTGTCAGCGTCGCACCCATGGGAATGAAACTTGGATTCCGGAGTAAGGCATCAATGACCGTAGAAGTGCACAATCCTGAGCAGACCGAGAGTAAACCCACAAACATGGAACTTGAAACCCTAGCGCCCGAAACGACAGCGGAGCTTTCCGATCTGTCCCCCGAAACTCAACCGTTGCCCCAGTCGTCCGGCGATGCCGGATCCGCGGTTGGCGACCTATCCGCGTCCGACGGCGATCAGCCGGCGGCGCCGGGGAGCGCGCCGATTCCCCGCACCGAGCCAGACTACGACGCCGCCGACTTTGCCGCCGCCCTGGCGAACTTCGACCGCGAACAGGCTGCCGAGACCGCGGCCGCCGCAAACCTTACCAGTGAAGAGGTAGTGGTTACGGGCACCGTGGTCAAGATTACGGACAAGCATGTCGTAGTTGATATCGGCTTGAAGTCCGAGGGCCTGATCCCCCTGGAGCAGGTGCTGGATCTGCAGGGCACTCCCAAGTTCAAGACGGGCGACCAGGTCGACGTAGTGGTGGAACGCGAGGAGGCAGAGGGCGGCTACCTGGTGAGCTACGAGAAGGCCCTGCGCCACAAGATATGGGACAAGCTGGAGAAGGCCGCGAACGACAAGATTCCCGTGAAGGGCCTGGTGGTCAGCCGCGTCAAGGGCGGGCTGACCGTCGATATCGGGATCAAGGCATTTCTTCCCGGCTCGCAGATTGAGGTGCGCCCGGTGCGCAACCTCGACGGCTACATCGGCACCGAGATCGAAGTCCGGGTCATCAAGCTGAACAAGAAGCGCGGCAATGTGGTGATCAGCCGCAAGGAGATCCTGGAAGAGGAGCAGAACGCCAAGCGGTCCGTGACGCTGGCTACCCTGGAAGAGGGCTCCGTGCTGACCGGGACGGTGAAGAACCTGACCGACTATGGTGCTTTCGTCGACCTTGGCGGCCTGGACGGGCTGCTGCATATCACCGATATGAGCTGGGGCCGGCTGACCCATCCGCGCGACCTGGTCAACGTCGGCGACGAGATCCAGGTGAAGGTGCTCAAGTTCGACAAGGAGAAGCAGCGCGTCTCGCTGGGCTTCAAGCAGCTGACGCCCGATCCCTGGCTCGACGCGACGGAGCGCTATCCCATCGGGGCTCAGGTCCGCGGCCGCGTGCTGTCAGTCACCGATTACGGCGCCTTCGTCGAGCTGGAGCAGGGAATCGAGGGACTGGTCCACGTCTCCGAGATGACCTGGTCGAAGCGGATGAAGCATCCGTCGAAACTGGTCAAGCCGGGCGACGAAGTCGATACCATCATCCTCAGTGTCAACCCGAACGACCGGCGCATCTCGCTGGGCATGAAGCAGCTTCAGGAGAATCCCTGGGAGCAACTCGAGGACAAGTATCCGGTCGGCGCAATTATCGAAGGCCGGGTGCGCAACCTCACCGACTTCGGCGCATTCATCGAGATCGAAGACGGGATCGACGGCCTGGTGCATGTTTCCAACCTGAGTTGGACCAAGCGCATCAAGCATCCGTCCGAGGTGCTGAAGAAGGGCGAGAAGGTGCGCGCNNACCTTCTTCGCGCAGCATCGCGTCGGAGATGTCATCAAGGGCAAGGTCCTGCGCACCGCCCAGTTCGGCGCATTCGTCGAAATCGCCGAGGGGGTCGAGGGCCTCTGCCACGTATCCGAGGCGGTGGACCAGCACCACGTTCCCGTCAAACTGGAAGTCGACGCGGTGCATGAGTTCAAGATCGTCAAGATGAATCAGGAAGAGAAGAAGGTCGGCCTCAGCATTCGGGCGGTTGGCGAAGAGGCGAGCCGCGCCGAAGTGGAAAACTACAAGGAACGCGGCGGCGACAAGGACAGCCACAAAGGGTCGTCCTCATCCAGCAGCAGCAGCACCACACTGGGCGACCTGATCAACTGGAAGCGCTCCGAACGGGAATAACTGCGCTAACCTCTCTTCAAGTGGAGAATGCAAGAAGGCCGTCCCCATCGGGACGGCCTTCTTCTTGCCTGGAAATCGTGGATTCCGCGCGCCAGCGGTCTTAGATCGCGACCGAAGCGCTAATGCGCTCAGGCAGAGGCGCGGGCGCGACGTGTATGCGCTCGCTGGCCGAGGGGAACGGAGTAACCATCTTGAGCGAGGCGCGGCGCATGACCTCAAGCTCCGCCGGGGCGAAGAGCTCAGGCGG
>PLUT01000066.1:1616-6211 GCA_003162875.1 Granulicella sp. | reverse complement strand
CCAGCGTGGAGTAGAGCGCGCCCACCGGAACGTTCAGCTTGCCCAGCGTCCCGCCCACCAGGTCTTTCACCTGGGCGTTGCCGGAAGCGTAGGCGACGATCAGCCGTGCCAGCGGCCCAACCTCCATTGCCTGGTCTTTCCAGCGCGGAGTCTTCANNTCAGGAACGAATACTTCTCGTAACCCTCCAGTGTCTCGAACGGTGGCTTCGGCCCCGTGTAGTTCAGGTTGGTCTCGCCGCTCCATGGATGCAGGCCGGCGCTGTTTCCGCCGTCGTAGCTGTACCACGAATGCGCGATGTATTCCTTGATCTCCTGGGGGTCCACCGCATTCACCGCGTGCACCGCGCTCAGGTCGCGACCGAGCACCACGCCGCGCGGGTACTTGAACGACTCCACCTGGCCGTAGCCCTTGGTGGGAAACTCGCCGTAGCTCATGTAGTTGGTCAATCCGCCGCCATACTTCGCCCAGTCTTTGTAGAACGAGGCCACCGCAAGCACATCGGGGATATACACCTGGTTGATAAACTCATCCGCTTGATCGATCAGCTTCGAAACCAAATTCAGTCGCTCGGAGTTGATCGCCGCCACTTCATTCATGTTGATGGAGCAGGGAACGCCGCCGACCAGGTAGTTCGGGTGCGGGTTCTTGCCGCCGAACACCGTGTGGATCTTGACGATTTCCTTCTGCCACATCAGCGCGTCCAGGTAGTGAGCCACGGCGATAAGGTTCACCTCCGGCGGCAGTACATAGGCCGGATGCCCCCAGTAGCCGTTGGCAAAGATACCCAGCCCGTTGGCGGCGAAGGACTTGATCTTGTCCTGCACCTCTGAGAAATACGCCGGGGTGTTCTTGTCCCACTTGGAGAACGACTGCGCCAGCTCCGCAGCCTTCTTCGGATCGGCCTTCAGCGCGTTGACGATGTCCACCCAGTCCAGCGCGTGCAGGTGATAAAAGTGAATCACGTGGTCCTGAACATACTGCGTGGCCATCATGATGTTGCGGATCAACTCCGCGGTGGGCGGAATCGCCACGCCCAGCGCGTCTTCCACGGCGCGCACGCTGGTGAGCGCGTGCACCGTAGTGCACACTCCGCAGACGCGTTCCGTGATCGCCCAGGCATCGCGCGGATCGCGGCCGATCAGGATCTTTTCCAGTCCGCGCACCATGGTTCCGGCGCTGTACGCGTCGGTGATGACGCCGTTCTCCACNNGGTGGCCTTCAATGCGAGTTACAGGATCGACGATTACGCGTGCCATGGATTACGACTCCTTCTGGTCTTCAGCGTGCACTTCGGCGATCACGCTGCGCTTGCGAATGTTGGTCACCACTGCGTGCGCCGCAACTCCCGCCAGCGTCACCAGTCCGACTGTCGTGCCGATCGTATCCGCCGTGCTCTCGATGCCGAAGCCAGGGAACGAGGGTAGATGCTGATAGAACGGGCCGTTGTCCCAGAAGCCTTCCTCGCTGCAGCCGATGCAGCCGTGGCCGGACTGGATGGGATAGCTGGTGCCCTCGTTCCACTTCACCACCGAGCAGGCGTTGTAGGTGACCGGCCCCTTGCAGCCCATCTTGTAGAGGCAATAGCCCTTGCGTGCGTTCTCGTCGTCGAAGGCCTCGACGAACAGGCCGGCGTCGTAGTTCGGACGGCGGTAGCAGGTGTCGTGCACGCGGCGGCCGTAAAACTCCTTGGGCCGCCCCTGGTTGTCCAGCGCCGGAATCTGTCCCAGCACCAGCAGGTGGGTGACCACGCCCATCATTACGTCGGCGATCGGAGGACAGCCCGGCACGTTGATCACCGGCTTGTCCACCAACTTGTAGATCGGCGTAGCGCCGGTCGGATTCGGCTTGGCCGCCTGCACGCACCCGTTGGAGGCGCAACTGCCCCACGCCACAATGGCGGCTGCATCCTTGGCGACGGTTTGCAGGATCGATTCCGCGGTCTTGCCGCCGATCATGCAGTAGACGCCGTCTTTGCCGGTTGGCACGGCGCCTTCCACCAGCACGATGTACTTGCCCTTATGGTCGCGAATCGTGTCGTACAGGCATTTCTCCGCCTGGAATCCGGCCGCAGCCTGCAGGGTTTCGGTGTAGTTCAGCGACAGCACGTCCAGCAATACGTCGGCCACAATGGGGTGGGAAGCCCGGATGAACGACTCGCTGCAGCAAGTGCACTCCTGGAAGTGGAGCCACACTACCGCCGGTTTTTCGCTCTTCTCAAAGGCCGCCGCAACCTGGCCCACCCCGGTGCGACCGAACCCGGCTACGGTTGCGGCCGCAGTGCAGAACTGTATGAAATCTCTGCGGCTGTAACCTTTCTCCTGCATTGACTGCCAAATCGACTGACCCATACCGACCTCGCTGTACGTCCCGACCCTCGGTGGAATCTGTAAACCACAGGCTTGGTTACGGGACCAAGCCCATACGGTCACCGACGAATTCTGTGAAGGTACCCCGTCTCTGTAAGCGCAGGATGTGTCCACCATCACACTCATTTGGTAAACAAAACACGCGCTCAGTGGTCAACCCCGGGCGGCTGAAATGGGGATTTCCGCCAACGCATTCGTCGGCAGCGGCTCAGGCGCTTTTCGAGGTTTGTCAGCGTGAGCGGGGGTGGATCGAGGTTACTGAATTCAGGGTCGATCCGGGAGAAAAGCCTGCCACAAATCTGGTCGCTTTTCGGTCAGCACCGGCACCCGCACGGAAGCGATCGCGCTTTGCTACGGAAGCCGCCATCCTCTCGCGAGATCGGGAAGGAGGGGTACAATTCGGGCGAATCAATTTCCCGCAAAACGGAGCTTCTCCATGAAGGCCGCGCTTAAGTTCTCTCTTCTTCCGCTTCTGTGCGCCATTTCGCCGGCACAGCGCCCCTGGCAGCAGATCACGGTGCCCTCGACGGGCGAAGTCGCTGCGAACTTCAAGGCTCCGCCGCGCGAGTACGGCGCGATTCAGCCGTTCCAGAGCTGGAACGGCGCGGACCCCGCCGTGGTGCGGGCGAATATTGTGCGCGACCTGGACCGGCTCTCGGCCAATGGGATCTTCATCGTCAACATGTCGCCGGGGCGCAGGTCTCCGGGCGAAGGGAAGTATCTGTCGCCGGAGCACATGGACCGGGTGAAGTTTACGGTCGCGGAGGCGGCAAAGCGCAACATGCGGCTCTGGATTCAGGACGAGTCAGACTACCCCAGCGGCTTTGCGGGCGGCTATATCAGCGAGCGCTACCCGGAGCTCGGCATGCAGGACATCATCGCGGACATCACGGTCCACGTGGCTCCGGGCGAGACGCTGACCATGCCGGTGCCTTCGAACACGCTGGCGATCATGGCGCTGGAGTCGGATGCTCAGCAGCAAGTGGAGAAGGTGATTCCCATCCCGATTCCGGCGGACCTGCAGTTGAAGTGGCTGACGCCGGCCGAGGGGTCGACGCCCAACGAGCCGCGTCACAGCTGGCAGGTGGTCTTTGTCCGCCACGTCTATCTCAGTTCGCCGACGCGCAACTTCAATCGCGCCGACGGGACGCGCGCCAAGGACGGCACCTACTCGCTGATCGACTACCTCGATCCAAAAGCGACGGACGCCTTCCTGCATACCGTGCATGAAACCTACTTCAGCGCGGTGGGCGACCAGTTTGGCAAAACTGTGCTGGGCTTCTTTGGCGATGAGCCGGATTACTCGAGCGGCATTCCGTGGACGCCCACACTGCTGGAGCAGTTCAAGGCGCAGAAGGGCTACGACCTGGAGCCATACATTCCGCTTTGGTTCTCGCACAAGCCGACAGCCGAGTCGCAGCTGGCCAGCGCGGACTACTACGACGTGTGGAGCGGCATCTTCCGCAATTCCTTCTTCGGCGAGCAGGCCAACTGGGCGAAGGCGCACAACGTCGAGTACCTGGTTCACCTGAACCACGAAGAGGCAATGCTCTCGCTGGAGAACAGCGAGGGCGACTACTTCCGCGACGAGCGATATGTAGGGGTTCCGGGAATCGACAACCTCAACCAGTTGGTCCCCAGCGCAGTGCACCGCTTCGACGCAACCTGGAGTACCAACAACAACTTCCCCAAACTGGCGTCGTCCGCGGCGCATCTCTTCGGCAGGCCGCAGGTGTGGGCGGAAGAGGGCGGTGGCACCGGCGTCGACGGCAAGTACCAGATGAACTTTCAACTGGTGCGTGGGGTCGACGCACTGCAGATTCGCGCCAACGGGCTGCGCGCCGGTGGTTCTGGCGGTGGCCAGGCGTCCGCGCCACCTCCGCCGGATACGCCCCAGACCCTTTGGTACGCAAACCGCGCCAGCTATCTGATGGCCATTGGCCGCCCTGCGGCGCAGGTTGGGCTGTACCATCCCGGCAACACCATCTGGCTCGGCGGCGATGCCGCGACCGAGGCCGACCGCAGCACAACCAAGCTCGGCTGGCAACTCTTCGAGCACCAGATTGACTGGGACTACTTCGACGAGCAGTCGCTCAGTTCGGTGGCGACGATCGAGAACGGCGGCTTCAAAAACCTCAGTGGGCAGACCTACAAAGCCATCGTCCTGCCGTCGATGACCGTCATCACCCGCACCGGCCTCGCGCGCTTGCAGGAGTTTGCCAAGGCGG
>PLUT01000066.1:0-1605 GCA_003162875.1 Granulicella sp. | reverse complement strand
CGGCGCTGCCCAAGCCGGATGTCAAGCTGGATTCCGAATTCCTCCGCCTCACCTACACCCATCGCAAATTTGCCGACGGTGACATGTACTTCTTCTTCAATGAGAGCGACAAACCGGAGACGCGCACAGCAACCATCCAGGGACACGGCCAGGCGCAGGATTGGGACATGGCGACCGGCGAGATTCATCCCATGACCGCAGCGAAGGCCGAGGAAGATTCAGTGCAGATTCCTCTGGTGCTCGGGCCGTATGAGGCAAAGGTGATCGTGGTCGGACCGCGGCCCGCGGGAATCGCCGCCGCCGAGCCGTCCTTTGTGTCCGGGAAAACACTGGCGGATTTTAACGGAGACTGGAAACTGAATCTGAAGGGCAAGCAGTTGACCACACCCATCAAGCCGTGGGAGGAGCTTGGCGTAACATCCTTCGCTGGCCCGGCAACCTACAGCCTGCAATTCACCGCGCCCGCCAAGCCTGCCGGTAAGCATGTCTATCTGGAGATCGGCGATGTGCATGACTACGCGCACGTCACGCTCAACGGAAAAGAGGTAGGCGCACGGTCTTTCCAGCCCTATCGCTGGGATGTGACCAGCGATCTGAAGCCGGGCACGAACGACCTGAAGATCGAGGTGTATGGAACAGCCAGCCAAGGCCGGGGAGCAGGCGCGCCGCCTGCATCTACGCCACCTGCTGCTGCATCTGCGCCTGGTTCGGCACAGCTTCCTGCTGGCGGAGGGACGGAACCCGCTGCGGGGTCCAGGCGCCGGCCACAAGCCGGTGCAGCATCGGGAGCGGCTGTTCCGGGGGCTGCCCCGGCCGCGGGGCCAACTGCTGGAAGCGGAGCAAGCCGTGGCACCCCCTCTGCGCCCGCTACTTCGGGCCTGTTGAGTCCCGTCCGGTTGGTGGCCTACTGATTCCATTCTGAACCATCGTGGTTGCAAGCGTAGTGTGGTTGCAAGTTTACTTATGAGATCGATCCGAATCGCGGTCACCACAAAAGAGAGGTGCGGGAAGCCCTGAAGCTGAGTACGGAGTTAACCGCATTCGGTTTTTTGTACGGCGCTCATGTTTCCGAGCGCTTTCGCCTCTCGGAGAGTCAATAAAGGATAATCATGAGGTTACAAAAATGAAACGCACATTCACGCGCCGGGATTTCACAAAGATGACGGCAGCTTCCGCAGTTGCTGTAGGTCTGGCGCGGACACACGCGCAAAGCGCCGCCGCCCTGCTGTCCCAGAACACGCCGCCGCAGGTGGAAGAGCCCGGCGCGGTGGCCGCCTACGCGCCTGCAAAGGTGGCATCCAATGCCCCGGGCGACCAATGGTCCGGCCATGACTCGCCGGCACTGATCGCTGCCGCGCTGGCCAACCTGCCCGCCCTGCCGCCCGGTCCCTTCCAGCCCACATGGGACTCCATCCAGCAAAACTACAAGGACCCCGACTGGTTCCGCGACGCCAAGTTCGGCATNNTTCGGCATCATGATGCACTGGGGCATCTACTCCGTGCCCGCCCACGCCAGCGAGTGGTATGTCCGCTACATGTATGGCGGCAATAAGGACGTCATGCAGTGGCACACCGAGCATTACGGGCCGCCCACCAAGTTCGGCT
>PLUT01000156.1 GCA_003162875.1 Granulicella sp. | reverse complement strand
GTGGCGGCGACGCTCGAGCAGGCCTGCGCGGCGGTGGGCGTGGTGGGCAAGCGGGGCGGGACCTACGTGTGCATGGAAGGGCCGCAGTTCTCGACGCGGGCTGAGTCGAATTTGTATCGGAGCTGGGGCGCGGACGTGATCGGCATGACCAACCTGCAGGAAGCGAAACTCGCCCGGGAAGCGGAGATATGCTACGCCACGATAGCGATGGTGACCGACTACGACTGCTGGCGCGAGGGCCACGACGATGTGACCATCGAGCAGGTGGTGGCGGTGCTGCACCGGAACGCGGACAATGCGGCAAAGGTGGTGAAGGCGGCAGTGGCGGCAATGCCTGCAGCCAGAAGCTGCGCATGCGCGAGCGCGCTGAAGTATGCGATCCTGACCGACCGCAAAGCAATTCCGCAGGCGGCGAAGGAGAAGCTGGGGCTGCTGGTGGGCAAGTATTTGTAACCGAGTTTGTTTGAATTGAGAGGATGTTGAAAAGATCTGAATCGCCGCGACGAGAAGAGGGCCCAGGGCTGAAGCCCGGCCCATTGATGCGCGCTTTACCGCGGGCTAAAGCCCGCTGCTACTCCGGAAAGGCAAGAACGCTAAAGTCTACTGCTACTCCGGGAAGGCAAGAGCGGTAAGGCCCGCTGCTACTCCGAAGGGCGAAAGCGAGGGGTGTCGCATATCCTCGCAGGAGCTTGAATATTTGTGCTCGATCAAGTTGCATATCGTTTTTGAGAAAGCGGGAACATGGCAATCCTGGTAGTTGGATCGGTGGCGTTCGACAGCATTGAGACACCGCACGGCAAAGTGGACCATTGCCTGGGCGGCGCGGCGACCCATTTCGCGCTGGCCGCGAGCTACTTCACCGACGTGCGCGTGATCGCGGTGGTAGGGGAAGACTTTCTGCCCCAGCATGAGGCGGTGTTCACGAAGCGCGGCATTGACACCCGAGGCATCGAGCGCGCGGCGGGACTGAGTTTCCACTGGACCGGCAGCTACGCTGGAACGCTGAACGAAGCGCAGACGCTGGGCACGGACCTGAATGTTTTTGAGCGCTTCGAACCGAAGATTCCCGAGGCTTATCGGGACACCGAGTTTCTTTTTCTTGCGAACATCGACCCAGTGCTACAGGCGCGCGTGCGCAGCCACATGCCGAAGGTGCGCATGGTGTGCGGCGACACCATGAACTACTGGATCAAGGACCATGCGGCGAATCTGGCGGTGGTGCTGCGCGAGCTCGATGTGCTGCTGATCAACGATGGCGAGGCGCGGATGCTGTCGGGCGAGCAGAATTCAGTGCGCGCGGCGGAAAAGGTGCTGGCGATGGGGCCGAAGTCGCTGGTGGTAAAGCACGGCGAGTATGGCGCGACGGCGTTCTTCGGCGACCGTTCGTTCNNGTGGTGGATCCGACCGGCGCGGGCGATTCGTTTGCCGGCGGATTTTACGGCTACCTGGCATCGCAGCCGGAGTTGACGCCGGCGGTCTTTCGCAAAGCGATGTTTTACGGCGGCGTGATGGGGTCGTTCGCAGTGGAGCGCTTCGGCACAGAGCGCCTGCAGGCGGTGACGCGCGAGGAGATTGACGCGCGGTTTGAACTCTTCCGGGAGATTTCGCATCTTGACCCCGCGGTCTAAAACGGAAAGCAGTCCGGCTAACTTGCGCGGAACGCGAGCTCCCAGGTTCGGGCGATCCAGCGCGCCGCCCGCCGCCATCAATTGGGACGAGCTGCGGCCGGCGACCCGCGAGGAGACATTGCCCGTGGTGATGGCCTCCATTCTGCTGGGCTTCATGGCGCTGATGGTGTGCTTCGCCCACGGGTACCTGCTGCTGTACGGCGATGCGGTTGCGCACCTGGGGATCGCGCGGCGGATTCTGGATTCGCGCAATCCCGGGCTGGTGCAGTTGGGCGGCGTGTGGCTGCCGCTGCCGCACCTGTTGATGCTTCCGCTGGTGCAGAAGATGGAGTGGTGGCAGAGCGGGCTGGCGGGGGCGTGGCCTTCGATTGGGTGTTACATCGCGGGAGTCGCGGGGTTTTACCGGCTGTGCCGCCGCATGCTGGTGCCGCGATGGGCGCTGGCGGCGACCGCATTCTATGCGCTGAATCCAAATCTGCTGTATCTCTCCACCACTGCGATGACCGAGCCGCTGTTCCTGGCGCTGCTGATCTGGATGACGCTGCTGACGGTGGAGTGCGTCGAGGATATCCGGGCGGCAAACCAGGCACGAGTGGTGCGGCGGCTGATCGGGCTGGGCCTGCTGATCTTCGCGGCAGCGTTCACGCGCTACGACGGATGGGTACTGGGCGCGGCGGTGTGGTGCGTGGTGACGTGGCAACTGTGGCGCGCCAGGGAACTGCGGCGGCACGTTGCCGTTGCGTTTGCGGTCTTCACGCTGCTGGCGGTGAGCGGTCCGCTGCTGTGGCTGTGGTACAACCAACACTTCATGCACGACCCGCTGGATTTTATGCGTGGGCCGTACTCGGCGCCGGCGATCGAGAAGAGGACTTCGCCGCCTGGGTCCGCTCACTATCGCGGTTGGCATGATCCGGGCTGGGCGCTGCTGCTGTACACGCGCGCGGCGCAGGTGGTTGCGGCGGCGTGGGAGTCGGGCTTCGCCGTGATGGCGGCCGCGCTGGCCGGGCTATGGATGGTGGTGCGACAGCGGACCAGCCTGGCGGCGCTGCTGCTGTGGTTGCCGCTGGCCTTCTATGTTTATTCCATCGCATACGGCTCGGTGCCGATTTTTATTCCGCAACTCTGGCCGCACTCGTACTACAACTCGCGCTATGGCCTGGAGCTGTTGCCGGCGCTGGCGCTGTTTGCCTGCGTACCGGCCGCGGTGCTGGAGCAGAGACTGAAGCAGGCTGCGGTTACGGAGTCCAGCGATGCTGCCACAGGGCTCGGCCGGTCCGCCTGGACGCCCGCGCGCTGGCTGTACCCGGTGGCGTTGGCGCTGGCGGTTGCGAATCCGCTGGCGATGATCTACGGCGCGACGTTGGTGCAGCGAGGAGTGCGCCTGGTGCGGCATCGCCCGTCGACCGTGCTGGCGAATTACAACCTGCCGCTGGTGCTGAAGGAGGCGCTGACGAATGCGACGACGCGCGTGCCGTTTGAGCGCGACGTGGCGCTGGTGCTGGAGGAGATTCCGCCGGGCGCGCCCATCCTGATGCAGGAGTCGGACCACATTGGAGCATTGCAGATCGCCGGCATTCCGCTGCGGCAGACGATCAACGAGACCGACCTCGATAGTTGGGACGCGGCGCTCGGGGATCCGGCGGGCCATGCGGCGTACGTGATCACTTTCGACGGCGACGCAGTTGCGAAGGCGGTCGCCGCGCATCCCCGGCGCTTGCAGGAACTGTCGATTCTATGCGGGACGGGCCAGGGCTGCGCGCGGTTGTACCAAAGTGAGATCAATTCGCGGCCCAACGCTCCAGCGGCGCCGGGAGATTCCGGTTTGCCGTAGTGCTACCATCGCAGCGAAGACCAAAATGACGCTCTCGACCTTACCGATTGAGTTTGTGAAGGCGCATGCCTGCGGGAATGACTTCCTGATTCTGGAGGAGGCAGCGGCGGGGCGCGCACACGCGGAGCTGGCGCGGCGGCTGTGCTCGCGCAATACGGGCATTGGAGCCGATGGGATCGAGTTCCTGGACCGTAAAGCGAACGGAGAGTTCTTCCTGCGGCTGTTCAATGCGGATGGCAGCGAGGCGGAGCTGTCGGGCAATGGAACGCGCTGCGTGGCAGCATGGCTTGCATATAGCGAGGCGCTGCAGGATGTGGCGATGGGCACGCATGGCGGGCTGCGGACGTGCCATGTGATCGAGGCTGACGGCCCGCGTTACCTGATTGAGAGCGAGATGGGCGTGCCGCGAGTAATGCCGCGGAAGATTGAGATTGCAGGCGTGGCGGGCGTGATCGATGGGGCGATGGTGAATGTGGGAAATCCGCACTTCGTTCTGTTTGTCGAGCGCGAGGACTTCGGCGCGCATGGCCTGAGCTGGCAGGAACTGGGGGCCAAGATCAGCGCCAGCCCGCTGTTTCCGCACGGCACGAATGTGGAGTTTGTGCAGGTGCGGTCGGCGGGCGAGATTGCGTTCCGCATCTACGAGCGCGGGTGCGGACCGACGACGTCGTCGGGCACGGGGACGTGCGCTGCGAGTGCGGCGGCGGTGGCGCTGCGCGGAGTCGGTCTCGGAGTGGGGCGTGAATTGACGGCGATCGCCGAGGGCGGCACGCAGCGCACCGTGTGGCCGGCGAATGACGCGGCGATGCACCTGACCGGGCCGGCAGAGATCGTGTGCCGGGGCGAGGCATTCCCTGAGCCCGAGCGCAAGGCGGAGACAGCTTGAGCGGCATGGCAGGTGCGATGGTGAAGCCGGCCGCGCTGCGGGCTGGAGCGACGCTGGCGGTGGTTTCGCCGGCGAGCACACCGAAGCCGGAGTTGGTGCAGGCCGGGATCGACTGCCTGCGCGGGCTCGGCTATCGGACGAAGCTGTATTCGCATGCGCTGGATCGCGGGCCGCTGTATTACGCGGGGACGGCGGAGCAGCGTGCGGAGGATTTGCTGGCGGCGTTTGCCGATCCGGAGATCGATGGGATCCTGTGCACGCGCGGCGGATGGGGTTCGGCGGAGCTGCTGCCGCATCTCGATGCGGGGCTGGTGCGGGCGAACCCGAAGGTGTTCGTGGGATACAGCGATCACACGTCGCTGCATGTCTGGCTGGCGCGCGAGGCGAATCTGGTGAGCTTTTACGCGCCTATGGTTGCCGCGGACTTTGCGCGGCCGCAGGGCTTCGATGGGGCAAGCTGGCAGCACACGTTCGGCGGGGACTCCGGCTGGTCGCTTACGGCGAGCGACGGATTGCGCGTGCTGCGTCCGGGCGCCGCGGAGGGGAGGCTCGCGGGCGGATGCCTTTCGATTGTCGCCGAATCGCTGGGCACGCCGTATGCGCCGCTGCCGGCGCAGGACGACGCGCCACGGGTGCTGTTTCTGGAGGACATTGGCACCAAGCCGTATCAGTGGGACCGGATGCTGCTGCACTTGAAGTACGCGGGGATGCTTGAACACGTGAGCGGCATCGTCTTCGGCGACATGCGGCAGTGCGTCGCGCCCGAGGAGGAAGCGGCGGTGGAACTGTCGATTCTGCATGCGCTCAAGGACTTTGCCGGGCCGATTGCGATCGGGTTGCGCTCAGGCCACGTGGATGCGCCGAACATTACGCTGCCGCTGGGGGTGCGCGTGCGGCTGGATTTGAGCGAAGCGGAGAGGCCGCGGCTGGAGTTTCCGGAAGCCGCGGTTGCGGTCCGGGGTTGAAATCGATGCAGACAGCCAAACACATTCACCTGATTGGGATCTGCGGGACGGCGATGGCTTCGCTGGCGGGAATGCTGCAAGCGCGCGGGCACAGGATTACGGGCTCGGACGCGGCGGCCTATCCGCCGATGAGCGATGTGCTGGCGCGGTTGGGGATTCCGCTGCTGCAGCCGTATGCGGAAGCGAACCTGGCGCCGCGGCCGGGCATTTCGCAACCGGATCTTGTTATTGTCGGCAATGCGATCTCGCGCGGCAACGTCGAGCTGGAGTACGTGCTGGATATGCGCATCCCGTTTACGTCGATGGC
>PLUT01000086.1 GCA_003162875.1 Granulicella sp. | reverse complement strand
CTCGCGGTTGCGGCGGCAACGACCGAGCAGGACCACGCGGCTTTGGATTTGTTGCGGAACGAGTTTACGGGTATGCAGCAGATGAGCGACCAATTTGTGGCGATGCAGGCCAAGGATAATTACGTCTCGCCGGACAGCTTCACCAGCAATGCGCAGGACCAGAAAATCCTAAGCTGCGAACGCGCCCTGATCGCCATGGCAGCGACCAAGCAGTTCCAGGACGAGCAGACCTGTCACTGAAGCGGGCGTGTGGCCTCGATGTCAAGTGTTCTGAGGGTTGATAACATTTCACCGAACGAGATTCAGCGAGGTTGAGCCAGTGCCGAAAGCTACGGAGTGCGTGATTGGAATTGATCTTGCTGTGGCGCTGAGAGATTTTGTTGACCAGCTGCCGCTGAAGGTTCCCGAAGGCGATCTTGGAATGCGCTGCACGGAATGTGGGCAACCCGTCAAACCACACGCCAGCAAGGGAGAGTCTGCCCATTTTGAACACCTCAAATGGAATGGGAAGTGTTCACTTGCTGCTGATCGTTCTGCATAAAGCCAACCGACAACAGGTTTCGCTGTTGAAAAGCGGGTACATTTCTCGCTAGACAGCGGGCTTACAATTAAGCCATGAGCGATTCCAATTTCAAAGCTGGTGACGTTGTTAGGTTGAAGAGTGGCGGCCCGCCAATGACCATTGAAGGCATCGGAAAATATTCGATGGGTGCTACCCATGACAGGGCAAAGTGCGTGTGGTTCGAGGGAATGAAAAGGATGGAAGCTGTATTCGAGTTAGTCACGCTCAAAGACGGCACCGCCTAGCATCCACTGCCTCACTTCCCGCTCACTCCACCGGGCACCGCGCGCACCAACGGTTATGGATGAAGGGAACTGCCCGTCAAGGGGGTACGGTCAAATAAATCTACCGATGTCGATAGACTGCTAGGGAGCGGACAAAGGGGGATGGTTTTCAACAGTCAGCGGCACGCAATGACTCGACTTAAACGGATTCGTTTGGTAGTCTGCGTGTGATGTTGTACGTGTATTTCAACAGTTAGTTTGGGGCTGGTTGTAGCGAGGACTTCGCTACGTTCCTTCCAAACATATCAAGTGCGCTTGGCCCCGGTGAATAGACCGGTCACTTCGATACGTTGGGAGGATTTTTAATGCCCGCACACGATACTTTGGTTCCGCTGGCCGTCGCCGCGATATATGTTGTTGGGAGGATTGTTGTGGCCTTGATTCACGGGCGCAAGCCTCCGCCAGCACCCACAATCAAAATCAGTACCCACAATCACTTCCACTTGAAGTGACGGCCCGATTGCGCCACCGTCTATGTAGTAAAAGTGTCAGAATTTTCAAGTGTCGAATGCGGCAGTAGAAGTAACCCGTTTGAATTGTTGGCGTCCCCAACAGGTTTCGAACCTGTGTTGCCGCCGGGAACAGGCGGAGTCCTGGGCCACTAGACGATAGGGACGCATGAAATGGCGAAGAAGCCTGCCGGCCAACGGGCTAACTCTGCGCCAGATTCAGGTCAATTTTACATCAGCGGAGCGCGTGAGCCGAACAGCCGCTTTTGCAGGTATGCTGGTCGCGCTGGAAAATCGGCCGAGGAGAAAGCATGAAATTGACAAGCGGACGTGGCGTGTCTGGGTTGGCAGTCGTGGCTGGGTTGGCATTCGTGCTGGCAGCGATGCAGGGCGCGTCCCAGGTAGCAACACCACCCGCGCCGGCAGCTTCGCCTGCTGCTGCCGCGGCGCCGATTCGCGCACCCAATCCCACGCGCGACCCGCATGGGCCGGGGTATGTTGCGGCGAAGGAACTCGCCGACGGCACGGTTCCGCCGGCGAACGTGGACGGTAACTTCATCCTCGGGCCTACGCATAACCGTGCGCCGGAGTTCGATGTGCAGGAAGGCGTGCCGAAGGGGACGGTCGAGGAGTTCACCATGAGCTCCGCGGACAGCAAGTTCTATCCGGGCATCGCGCGGGATGCGAATACGTTTGGCACGCCGGACCCGAACGATCCGGCGAAGATGGTGGTCGCCACCAGCCATCCCGCTCCGTATACGCGCCACGTTTCGGTGTACATTCCGGCGCAATATGTTCCGGGCACGGCCGCGCCGTTGCTCGTCGGGGCGGACGGAATGGATCGCACCTGGGCCACGCTACTGGACAACATGATTGCGCAGCACCGGCTGCCGGTGATGATTGGAGTGTTCCTCGGCAACGGCGGGGGCGATGCGCAGGGCAGCGAACGGGGCCTGGAATACGACACGATGTCGGGCAAGTACGCGGAGTTTGTCGAGGCGGAAGTGCTGCCGCTGGTGGAGTCGAAGTACAACGTGAAACTGACCAGGGACCCCGACGGACGCGCGACCATGGGCGCGAGCTCCGGCGGTTCCGCGGCCATGATTATGGCGTGGTATCACCCGGAGTGGTATCACCGGGTGCTGACGTATTCGGGGACCTTTGTGAATCAGCAGTGGCCGAGCGATCCCCATGTTCCGCACGGCGCGTGGGAGCTGCATGAGCACCTGATTCCGAACCGCCCGGCCAAGCCGCTGCGCATCTGGATGGAAGTGGGCGACCGCGACAATCTGAATGCGAACACCATGCGGGACAACATGCACGACTGGGTGGTTGCCAACGAGAACATGGCCAAGGTGCTGACCGCCAAGGGCTACCACTACCAGTTTGTGTTTGCCCGGAACGCGGGGCACACCGACCGCGCGGTGAGAGCGCAGACCATGCCCGAGGCGATGGAGTATCTGTGGCAGGGCTATCCGATTGCGGGGGGGAAGAAGTAGTCCGGATGCGGCCGGACGCTACTCGGCACTACTCGTAGCGCAGCGCTTCGATGGGGTCGAGGTTGGCGGCGCGGATAGCAGGAATCATGCCGCTAACCAGGCCGGTGACGGCGAGGATGGTAGTGGCGATGACGACAGAGACGGGCGAGATGAGGAGTTGTATGTCCGCGGCCTGCGCGTTTTGGGCGAGGGCGCTGTAAAAGGTTATCCGCCCAACCATGGCGGCGATGAGATAGGCGAGGGCGATGCCGCATACTCCGCCGACGGCGGTGATGGCCATGGCTTCGGCCAGGAACTGGAGCAGGATGTGTTTGCGGCGCGCGCCCAGCGCCTTCTCCACGCCGATCTCGCGGGTGCGCTGCTGCACGGCGACCAGCATGATGTTCATGAGACCGACGCCGGCGATGCCGAGGGTGAACGCTCCCACCAGCGAGAGCAGCACCTGCAAGGCGAGCGAGAGAATTTTGAACTGATGCAACTCCGTCATGAGATTCGCGACGTATACGGCGTCGTGGTCCGAGGCGCTGAAATGGTGGGCCGCGGCCAGGGTCTGGCGCAGGCTCTTCTCCGCCAGTTCATTGTCGCCGGTGTAACTGAACCAGATTCCGTCCAGGTAGGCCGTGTCCTTGATGTCGCCCATGGTGCTGAAGGGGATATAGATCTGGCGGTTGACGTCGTCATCGGTCTCCTGCATTTTGGGGAGGAGGACGCCGACGATGGTGAACGACTCCCCATTGAGGCGGATACTCTCACCGAGGGCCCATTCGCCGGAGAAGAGCTTGGTCTTTGCCTCCGAACCGATGACGCAGACATGGGCGCGCTGCTGGTCTTCGGCGCCATTGAAGAAGCGGCCCTGATCGATGTCGAGTTTGAGGACGTCCTGGTACCCGGGGCGCACGCCGTTCACGCCCCAGGTGTAGGTATGCAGGTCATTCTGCACCGGGACATCCTTGGAGACGGCGGGCGAGATGTGCCCGATTCCGGCAACACCGGCGGCGATGCGATCGACGTCATCGAGGGTAAAGCGGACACGCACGCCGGCCTTGTCTCCGCCGGCCTGCTGGCTGGTGGTTCCAGGGAAGACGCCGATGGTTTGGGTGCCCCATTGCGCGAAGATGGCTTGGATGGCGCGGCTGAAGCCGTTGCCATAGGCCAGCAGCAGCACTACGGTGGCGATGCCCCAGGCCATGCCGACCATGGTAATGGCGGTGCGGCGACGGTTGTAGAGCATCGCCTCCCAGGCCTGTCTGAGGATGTCCTTGAACATGATTCGCCTCTGGTGCTAGGTGCTAGGTGCCAGGCCCGGGGCTGAAGCCCTCTTTTTCTTGCCTGCTTTCCGCGGGCTAAAGCCCGCTGCTACTCCGAAAGACAGGCTGCCTGGTTCTTCAACAGCGCATGAAGCCCGCTGCTCCTGCAAATCTCATTCGCGCCGGAGTGCCTCGACGGGATCCAATTCCGCGGCCTTCGATGCGGGATAGAGTCCGGCGGCGACGCCGCATACGACCAACGATCCGACTGCCAGCGCCGCCGACCAGGGTACCAGCCGCGGCGGGTCCCAGCCGGGCATCTTGTTGGTGAGGAACTGCTGCAGCAGCCACATAAAGCCGGCGGAAACGGCAACGCCGATCAATCCACTGATGCCGGTGAGCAATAATCCTTCCCAGAAGAACTGCGCGACGATGCTGCGCTTGGTTGCTCCAATCGCCTTGAGGATACCAATTTCGCGGGTCCGCTCGGTGACGGAGACCAGCATGATGTTGATAATGCCTACCGCGCCCAGGCCCAGGGTGACGATACCCACGCCGCCCAGAAAAACGTCCATGGCGTTGAAGATGACCCCGATCATTCTTTCCTCCTGAATGGAGTCGAATTGGTTGAAGGCATCCGTGAGCGAAGGATCGAAGCCGTGGCGCTGGGCGATGACACGGTCGGCCGCGGCCAACGCAGCCACCGAGTCGCCTCTCCTGGTCGGCTGGAACTGGATCGACGTGAGTGCGTCGCGAGGAACGTTGTCGCCCTTCAAGGGGAAGAGTTCCTGCATGGTGGAGACGGGAATGTAGATCCTCTGGTCGGCGCCATCGCCGGTTCCGCGGCTGATCTTCCCCGCCTGCCCGATGACGGTGAAGGCGATGCCGTCGATGGTGACGGTCTCACCCAGCAAAGGCCGGCCGGGAAACAGGAGCTTGGCAGCCTTAAGGCCCAGGACCGCGACGCGGCGGCGGTCGGCGACGTCGGCCGAGTCCAGATAGCGGCCCTGCTCAATCGGCAGAAACTTTACGATGGGGTAGTTGGGCTCAGTTCCGATGACGACGCTGGAGGTGTTGCTCCATTCGCTGACCTGGTAGAGGCCGTACTTGGCCAGCTCCACGGTGGTGGAGCGCAATTCGGGCAGTTGGCGCAGCGCCGCTTCGTCGTCCAGGGTCAGTTCGTAGGGACGCATGCCGGTGTGCTGATTCGGCACCGCAGGGATGGTGCCATTGAACATCATGATGATGTCGTTGCCAAGGTTCGATAACTGGCGATGCTGGCCGGAGCGGAAACCCTCTCCCAGACCCACCAGGACAAGCAGCGAGCCAACGCCCCAGGCGATGCCGAACATGGTGAGGAAGCTGCGCAGTTTGTTGGCCGCGATGGCGCGAAAGACCTGGCCGAGGATGTCAGAGAAACTCTGCATGAGGCGGGAACAACGATGGAGCAGATGCGCGAAGAGCAGCTTCACAATGCGCGAAGAGCAGCTTCACAATGGATGATACGCGGAATGGTACGCAGCCGGACGTGGCGGCGTTCCCGAGAGAAACAGCGGCGGCGGTGGAACTTAGCCGCGGCGAATTGCGTATGCGGGGGAGAAGGCTGAAAAGGAACGGGGCTTGCGCAGAAGCCTGGGCGCAGAAGCTGATATACCTAACGAAGCGGCGGATTCCGCTGCCGGGACGGCTCTGGGCTTTGGTCGCGTTTTGGTCGCGTAGTGGGAGGATGGTTTGGCTGGGTCGCGTAAGCGCAGGCGTTTCTGGATTTGGCTGGGCATTGTTGCGGTCGTGGTTGTGGTGGTTGGCGGGATTGCGCTGGCGCGGCTGGTCAAGGGTGCGGCCGTCGATCCCAACCGGATCGCCAAGGTGACACGCGGCGATGTGACGCGGTCCGTGGTGGCAACGGGGAAGATCCAGCCGATTACCAAGGTCGAGGTGAAGAGCAAAGCCTCCGGCATTGTGGAAGCGCTGTACCAGGACATTAACAACGAGGTAAAGAAAGGGCAGCCGCTGGCGCAGCTGGACCAGCAGGAGATTCTGGCGCAGGTGGATGCACAGAAGGCGCAACTGGCTTCGGCCGAGGCCAACGTGAGTTCGTACGAGGCAAATATCGAGCAGGACCAGGTAAATGCCAAGGCGCCGGACCTGCCGATGTACAAGGCTACGCTGGACCGCAACGCGGAGATGAAGAAAGAAGGGATCGTAAGCCAGCAGACGTACGACGACACCAACAAGGACTACCTGGCGGCGCTGACGCGGCGGGACGCGGCCAAGGCGCAGATCGGCGTGGACACTGCGCGGCTGAAGCAGGCGCGGGCGCAGGTGCTGCAGAACCAGGCGAGCCTGAAGCAACTGGAAGAGCAGCTAAGCTACACCACGATCGTTGCTCCGATGGACGGCGTGATCCTGTCGCGGGACGTGGAGATTGGCGATGCGGTGAGCTCGATCCTGGTGCTGGGGTCGACGGCCACGCTGGTGATGACCGAAGGCGACATCAACCAGGTGTATGTGCAGGGCAAGGTGGATGAAGCCGACATTGCGCATGTGTACATGGGGCAGCCGGCGCGGATCAAGGTGGAGAGCTTCCGCGACCGCAGCTTCAACGGCAACGTGACCAAGATTGCGCCACTGGGAGTGGAGAAGGACAATGTGACAACCTTCGAGGTGCGCGTCTCCATCGACAACGCGGGCGGAGAGTTGAAGGCCAACATGACCGCCAACGCGGAGATCCTGCTGGATGAGCACAAGGGCGTGCTGACGGTGCCGGAGAACGCGGTGAGCTACGACAACAACAAGAATGCGTCGGTGCAGGTCCCGGACGACAAGCAGAAGGATGGCACGCGCAAGGTGTCGGTAAAGGTAGGACTCTCGAACGGCTCGGTGACCGAGATTGTGGGCGGGCTGAAAGAAGGCGACCGGGTGGTGTTGTCGCAGTAGCGACCCCGGGGCGCAGGCCGGCGGTGATCAGGAAGCGCGATCCGCGAGCAGGATGCGAAGATCGCGCAGGTTGTGACCGGTGGGGCCGGTGACAACTGTGGCGCCGAGAGTGTTCAGCAAAGGGTATGAATCGAAGCTGTCGAGGGCGTGTTGCGCCTGCGCGTGGAGGGATGCCTGGTCGAGGGTGCGGTCGTCGACGATGGCACCGGCCGCGGCACTGTTGCCGTCAATGCCATCGGAGCCTGCGGAGAGCACAGCGAGGGGCGCGTCGCCGGGACGAAGCCGGGTTGCGAGGTAGAGCGCAAGTTGCTGATTGCGGCCTCCGCGCGCGACGGAGGACAAGGACGCGGGCAGTTTCACCGACACTTCGCCGGTCGAGATAAGGCATACGCGGGGATGATTGCGGCGAAGCTGACGCACGCGGTCGAGCAAGTGATCGGCGGCGGCGGCATAGGTCCAGTCGTCGCAGGTGTTGTCGACGACGGCGTGGAAGCCAAGACGGGCGGCGCGATGGAGCGCGGAGTTGGCCAGTTCTTCGCTGTCGAGGACCTTCCAGCTTGGGGAGACGACCTGGCCCGGTTTGGGCGTCTCGGGCAGGTCCGGCGAGGCGAAGAAGCGGCGGACCGACGCCGGGAATTGTTCCAGCAACCCGTAGCGCGCGAGGATTTCGCGGCACTGCGCAACGGTGGTGGGGTCGGGAATGGTCGGCCCGGAAGCGAGCGCGTCAAGATGCAGCGGCGGCACGTCGGAGACCAGCAGCGAGATCTTTTGCGCGCCGCCGGCAGCGATGGCGAGGCGCCCTCCTTTGACCGCGGAGAAGTGCTTGCGAACACAGTTCATCTCAACGATGGTTGCGCCGGCGGCGACCAGCGAGCGGTGGAAGGCCACGGTGTCGTCAAGCGAGATGGCGCGGTCGAGCGGGAGTTCCATCATGGCAGAGGCGCCGCCGCTGATGAGGAAGACGCAGAGTGCGCCTTCGGCCGAGTCGCTGCTGAGGGCATTCAGCATGGAAAGAGCCGCGGACGCGCCCGCGAAAGAGGCTGCGTTGGGATAGGGATGGCCACCCGCGAAGAATTGAATGGTTGCCGGCAGATTGGGCGGACGCTCTCCGGGTGCGATGAGTACGCCCTGCAGGTCGCAGGATGGAGGAAGCGGCAGCCGCGACAGCAGGGCATGGAGCATGGGGGCGGCAGCCTTGCCGATGGAAAGAATGCGGACCCGCTTCAGACGATCGAGCGCAACGATGTCGTCCGCGCCCAGCACCAGGCGAGCGCCTCGAGCGTCGGCGTCGATGTGCATGATGCGGCCGAACGATCGCTCGATGCTGCAGTCTGCGAGCACCTGGTCGAAGATGCTGCGTGCGAGTTCTTTCAGGGCTGCCACGCCGGGAACGCTCCGTTGGCTGGTTTATGGTGTCTCGGCCGATGAATCCGGGTGCCGGCTGCCTGGGTTGAAGAGCAGGTCCGCGCGCTTGCTATCGAATGCGTTTTCCCATTTTGCGATGACGATGGTGGCTACACTGCTGCCGATGACGTTGACGACGGCGCGGGGGACGTTGGTGAGCCGCTCCACGCCGAGGAGAAGCACCAGCGCCGCGACGGGGATGGTGTGCATGGAGGCAAGCGTGGCGGCGAGGGTCACGAAGCCCGCACCGGCGACGCCGGCCGATCCTTTCGAAGTGAGCATGAGGACCAGCATGATGGTGACCTGTTCGCGCAGGCCGAGGTGGATGTTGGTGGCCTGCGCGAGAAAGATGGCGCCCATGCTGAGGTAGATGGAGGTGCCGTCCGCGTTGAAGGTGTAGCCGGCGGGCATAACCATTCCGACCACCGGCTCGGAGCAGCCCAGTTGCTCGAGCTTGAGCATCACCGGCGCGAGGACCGCTTCCGACGACGAGGTGCCGGCGGTGATGAGCAGTTCGTCGCGCAGATAAGCGAGCAGGCGGGAGAGGCGGAATCCGGCGAAGCGTGCAATGGGCCCAAGCACAACGGTGACGAAGATGGCTGCTACGGCCCAGACCTCCGCGGTGAAGAGGATGAGCGGGCGCAGACTCGCCAGGCCATACTGGCCGACGGTGTAGGCCATGGAGCCGAGTGCGGCGAGCGGAGCAAAGTACATGAGGATGCGCACGATGCCGAACATCACCTTGAGGATGAGGTCGAGCAGGTGCACCAGGGGCTGCGCGACGGAACGGATCGGCGCAAGGGCAACGCCGAAGAGCACGCCGAGCAGGATGATCTGCAGGATGTTTCCGGTGACAAAGGGTTCGCCCACGCTGGAGGGCAGCATGCCCATCAGGAAGGAGATGAATCCGATGTGCTGCGCGTTGGCGGTGTAGCCGGAGACAGCGGAGGGATCGAGCCTGGCGACGTCGATGTTCATGCCGCGGCCGGGATGCAGGAGGTTGACCGCGATGAGGCCGGCGATCAGAGCGACGGTGGAGACGATCTGGAAGTAGACGAGCGCCTTGACTCCCACGCGGCCCACCTCGCGCAAGTCTCCCATGCGCGCGATGCCGACCACAACGGTAGCAAAGATGATGGGCGCCAGCGTCATGCGGATGAGAACGATGAAGGCGTCGCCCAGCGGCTTGAGGCTGATGGCGAAGCGCGGGAACAGCGCGCCGAGGACGATGCCGAGCACGATCCCGATCAGGATCTGCAGCCACAGCGGCCCGAGCAGCGACCGAGACTTGCGGGCTTTGGAATCAGCGACGGATTGCGCAGCCACCATGTCTACTCCGCGAGTTGCCGCATGACCCGGATCAATTCGGCCTTGCCTTCGAAGCCGATCCCGGGGAGTTCCGGCATGGTTACGTAGCCGTTCTCCACTCGGACGCCGTCGGGAAACCCGCCGAAAGGCTGGAAGAGGTCGGGATAGTTCTCGTTGCCGCCGAGACCCAGGCCGGCGGCGATGTTCAGCGACATCTGGTGGCCGCCGTGAGGGATGCATCGGCGCGGCGACCATCCCGCGGTGCGGATGACCTGAAGGGTGCGAAGGTACTCGCACAGGCCGTAGGACAGCGCGCAGTCGAACTGCAGCCAGTCGCGGTCCGCGCGCATGCCGCCGTAACGCAGCAGGTTGCGTGCATCCTGGTGGCTGAAGAGGTTTTCGCCGGTGGCCATGGGCGCCGGGTAGAACTCCGCCAGGGCCGCCTGTAGCGCGAAGTCGAGCGGGTCGCCCGCCTCCTCGTACCAGAAGAGCGGATAGTCGCGCAGCATCTTTGCGTAGGCGATCGCGGTCTCGAGGTCAAAGCGGCCATTGGCGTCCACGGCGAGCTGGGCGGCCGAGCCGATCTCAGCGAGCACTGCCTCGATACGCTTGCGGTCGTCGGCGAGTTCCGCGCCACCGATCTTCATCTTGACGACGGTGTAGCCGCGGTCCAGGTAGCTGCGCATCTCGGCACGAAGCGCGGACAAATCCTTGCCGGGATAGTAGTAGCCGCCGGCGGCGTAGACGAAGACGCGCGGGTCGGCAGTGCCTCCGTAGCGCTCCGCGAGCAGCCGGAACAGCGGCATGCCCGCGATCTTGGCGACTGCATCCCAAACTGCCATGTCAATGGTGCCGACGGCGACGGAGCGTTCGCCATGGCCTCCGGGCTTCTCGTTGCGCATCAGCGTGCGCCAGATGCGGTCGGGATCGAGATTGTCGCCGGCGTCGTTGAGCAGCGACGCGGGGTCTGCTTCGCGCAGGCGGGGCATGAAGCGCTCGCGAATGAGACCACCCTGGCCGTAACGGCCGTTGGAGTTGAATCCATAGCCGACGACGGGCCTGCCCTGGCGGACGGCGTCGGTTACGACGGCGACCAGCGACAAGGTCATCTTGGAGAAGTCGATGTAGGCATTCGCAATCGCGGAGGCGATGGGCAACGTCACCTCGCGAACGTCAACAATACGCATGGCGCAAGCTTTTCCTTTGAGTCGAAGTCCTTTACGACCATAACTCAAAAGAGGCGCCGCAGACAGCCTAGTGTAGTGTGTCACGCAGATGGGCATGTATTGGCTTCAGTACATCGGAACTGGTGGAGAAGGCCCGGGGCTAAAGCCCGACGATTTATCTGCCATTTACCGCGGGCTGAAGCCCGCTGCTACTCCGGAAACAACGATCTTCCTGCGCCTCTCACGCACCCTTATTTCCGACGCACTACACTAGCTGCCGGTGACAGCCTCGGCCGGCGCCCCGGCCTCCTGCTCCAGAGCGATTGCGCGCGGGAACAGGATGTTGTTCTCCAGATGAATATGCCGGCGAAGGTCGTGCTCGAACTCCTTCAGGCCGTCGTAGAACGCGTGATACGTGGGGCACGCGCCCACCGGGGTGGTGAATTGATGGCTGAGCTGGCCGATTTCGGCCATGAGCGAACCCGCGGCATCGTGCTCCGCGGTCATCATGGCGATAGGATTGGCGACCGTGGCGAAGCAGCCATGGGGCCTGGCGCCGCCATCCACGGAAGCCCGCTCGAGCTTGACTATGTGGGGGAAAAGGATCATCTCTTCCTTGGCCAGGTGGTGGGTCAGTTCGTCGTCCAGTTGGACGAGCCTGGTTTGAATCAGCGGCAGCTCGTCCTGCGTGTCACCGTGGCGGCGGACGACCTTTTCCGCCAGCAGAGCCAGCCGGGGCAGCTCGCGCCTGATATACGCGTGATGCGTGGCGACGATGTGTCCGCTCAACTCCTCGAGAGAAGCCCGGGCCCAATCCTCGGTCTCGGCAATGCGCGCAGGGCCGTTGGCGGTGGCTTCCAGTGCGGCGAGCACGGTTTCGATTTCAAGATTTCTGGCGGCGCATGCTTCAGCGAGCGGCTTGCGACCGCCGCAGCAGTAATCGATACCGAACTGCTCAAATACACGGATGGAGGCCGGTTGTTCCAGTGCTATGTCGCGAACGGTTTGTGTGGCGGCGGTCATGTTGTTCTCCTGGTGACGACGATAGCGGTGGCCGGCCGTGAACCGCAGCGACTTTGGTCACTCGGCGAGAAGGTTTTCGGGTATTCCCGCCGAGGAGAAATCCCTACTGAAGCGATTCCTGGTGACCGTAGTCGTCTGCGTGCGGGACCATCTGCATGTAGACACCGCGCGGGATGTTGGTTTGCCAGTGGCCGGTTGCGCGCGCCAAGCCGACGAATCCGAAGAAGATGAGGGCCAAGACCGCGGCGATTGCGCGCGGATCGAGTGCGCGGCTTCGCCAGCGAGCGGCTACGGACCGGCCGGTTTGGGCACTAGGAAGCGCGCGGGGCGGCAGCGAGAACTGAAGCGCGTTCTCCGCGGGGCAGACGGCGACGCACTCCATGCAACTGGTGCATTCCAGGGAGCGAATCTGTAGAAGCTTATCGACAGGAAGGCCGGCGGGGCAGGCCTTGCTGCACTTTCCGCAGTCGATGCAGGCCTGCGCGTCGCGGCGAATCCTGCCCGGGCTCGCGATGGAGACGATGCCCATGAGGGCGCCGTAGGGGCAGAGAAATCGGCACCAGAAGTTCTGAATGAAGACGGAGAGGACAACCAGCGTGGCGAGCACGGCAATGCCGGTGGCGCCGATTTCAAGGAAGAAATTGAGCATTTTGACATCGGCGACGATGCCGAAGGGCGCCATCATGAAATCGTTCAGAGCCTCGGCCGACATGCTGACGACGATGAAGAGGAAGAACGCCATCAGGATGTATTTCAGGCTGCGCAGGGGGATGTCGAGCCAGCGCACGGTGAAGTTGCGGCGAAAGAGCTTGCGGCCGAGCTTCCAGAGGTATTCAGAGATCGTTCCCACCGGGCAAAGCCAGGAGCAGAAGGTCTTTTTCAGCAGCAGGCTGGATAACAGGAAGACGGCCGCGAGCACCATCGCCGCAGGGTGTATGGCCGGGATTCGATGCGTCACCAGGAAATACTTCAGGTTCATCAGGCCGGCGATGGGGAGCCAGCCATCGACGCCCGCAGGCCGTTCGACGTAGCGGGTTGAGCCCTGGCTTTCGAAGTACCGCGCCCAGAGCAGGAACTCGATGGCGATCCATGCGTTCAACGCAAGGAAGGCGAACTGCACCGCGCGGCGAACCTGCTGGGAGCGGTCCCGGGCGATTCTGCGGACAAGCGGCTTCTTCACTCCGGCATGTCCGGGATGGGATTCTTCGACTGCGGCAACTGGGGCGGAAATCGCGCGTCCGGGGACCATGGCATCCTTCCACTACCGAGACTAGCCGGTGGAAGGATGTCGCCGATATGACTTATGTCACAGCACGCTGAAGCAATGGTGTGCCGGCCCAGCGGAGCCTCAGTTATCTGCTACGCACTTTGGAGAGCAGCCTGAGCATCTCCAGGTAGAGCCACACCAGCGTGACCATGATGCCGAAGGCGCCGTACCACTCCATATACTTGGGAGCGCCGGATGCGACGCCCTGTTCGATGAAGTCGAAATCGAGCACCAGATTCAGGGATGCAATGGCGACTACAACCAGGCTGAATCCGATGCCGACCGGGCTGGAACTGTTGACCGAGGCGAAATAGTTGACATGGAAGAAACCCAGCACCATCTCCGCCAGGTAAAAGACCATGACGCCGCCGGTGGCGGCAACGATTCCCATGCGAAGCTTCTGGGTGACCTTGATCAGCCCCGAACTGTAGAGCAGAAGCAGCACGAAGAGCGTGGCAAAAGTGAGGCCGACGGCCTCGAACGCAATGCCCGGATAACGCAGGTCAAAGACCGCCGACAAGCCGCCCAGCGCCAGGCCTTCCAGCAGCGCGTAGATCGGGGCGGTTACGGGAGACCATTGCTGTTTGAAGATAGTGACCATGGCGCAAAGGAATCCGCCGATGGTGCCGGCGAGCAGATAGGGCANNGGCGCCTGCGAGTTCTCCCAACCGGGGGCCGGCAAAGTCGCGGAAGGTGTTTTCGCTCAACGCGGGATTGGCGGTCTTAATCAGTGCCATGGTGGTCTCTCCCCTATCGCAAATACAGTCTGGTTAGAGTATTACCGCAGAGTTGGGTGAGGAGGGCCCAGGCGCAGTGATCCGGCGATACTCAAGGTACATACTCATTCTCCAGCGCAGAATCATTCCGAACGCCAATACGAAAAACAGCGCGGCAGTTTGCTCCAGGGAGATGACTGTATCGAGATAGCCGCGGGCGGCGTAGCGAACGACCGCCAGCACTACCACTACCACAAAGAATGCGCTGGAGCGGTGCATCATTACCACGTTGTCGACGATCGCCAGCCGTGACGTGCGGATGAGCGGGTATGCCAGGAAAATCGCGCCAATCAGAAATGCCGCTGCCGCCCACGCCCAGGGCACTCTGAAGGCGGGGACGATAAACATGCAAAACCCGGTCGCCATGCCCAGGGGAGGGATGAGTATCTTGCGCTTGGTCACCGCGCTGCGGCCCTCGCGAATGCGCCAGATCATGACGCCACAAAAGCCCATGATCGCGCCGAAGGCCGACATTGCAGGAGTAAGAACCATAATAAAAATCCTACCTTACCCAGCGGTGTCGGGATACCGAGCAGGAAAAGAGCAAGGAGAGTTGGTCCGATTCGCGGCCGCGAGTCGCTGACTGGCGCCATCCCCCCGGCGGGTTACCCCCTCCCCCCCGGCATTTGATTCCA